>CAZJBD010000168.1:0-5245 GCA_964544265.1 uncultured Eubacteriales bacterium | reverse complement strand
GCCGGGACAGGCCGCGGCCGACGGAGGGCGCGCCCCGAGCCTGAATTCCTTCTCATGCGAAACGAGAGTCTTCCATTCTCGGCCTCGTTTTGACTCGGTCCCGGATTTCCCCTATATTAAATGTACTATGAACTGGGAAGACATGGCCAGGGAACTGGCATACACGACAGATTCAAAGATCGTGCTCCTTATCTGCGACGGGCTAGGCGGCCTGCCGGTCGGCGGCCGGACCGAGCTCGAAGCCGCCAGGAAGCCCAATCTGGATAAGGCCGCCCGCCTCGGGGTCTGCGGAATAACGGATCCGGTATTCATGGGCATCACGCCGGGCTCGGGACCGGCCCACTTGGCCCTCTTCGGCTACGACCCGCTCCGCTACCATCTGGGCCGCGGCATCTTGGAAGCTCTGGGCTCCGGGGTTGAGGTCGGGAGAAACGACCTCGTCGCCCGCGGCAACTTCGCTACGTTCAAGGACGGATTGGTCGTCGACCGGAGGGCGGGTCGCATCCCGACGTCGGAGAACGAACGCCTGTGCGCCATAATCAACGCCGGCCTGCCGAAGCAGGAAGGCATCGATATCACCCTCACTCCGGGAAAAGAACATCGCTTCGTGGCCCGCTTTCGAGCCGAGGGATTATCGGATGTCCTCTCTGACGCCGATCCTCAGAAGGACGGCAGGCCACGGGTCCAGGCCGCCGCGCTCAAGCCCGAGGCTGGGCGGACGGCCGTCATCGTCAATCGGTTCCTGGACGAGCTGACGGCGCTCCTCAAAGACGAGCCGAGGGCCAACACGGCTCTCCTCCGCGGCTTCTCCAAGTTTCCCTCCATCCCGCATCTGGCCGAGCTCTACAAGCTCCGGCCGGCCGCCGTCGCCAACTACCCAATGTACAAAGGGCTGGCCAGGCTCCTGGGCATGGACGTTCTCGACGCCGGCCCTGAAACGGCGGACCTCTTCGCCGCCCTCGAACGCGAATACAAAAACCACGATTTTTTCTATATCCACTACAAGCGGACGGACGCGGCCGGTGAGGACGGGAATTTCGAGAAAAAGGTCGCAGCCATCGAAGAAATCGACCGCTACATTCCGCGTCTGCTCGCCCTAAAGCCCGACGTCCTGGTCATAACATCCGACCATTCGACCCCGTCCCTGCTGCACGGACACTCGTGGCACCCCAACCCCTTCGTGCTTGTATCCCCGAATGCCCAGCCGGACGGCGTCAAAGCGTTGACCGAGATCGAGTGTTCGCGCGGCATGCTGGGCCGCTTTCAGTCGATTTACGCCATGCCGCTCATGCTCGCCCACGCGTTGAAACTGAAAAAATTCGGCGCATAACTAGATGTGATAGATGAAGAGGATTATCGCGATCGCCGGCCTGCTCTTGCTTCTTGGCACAGCTCCTTTCTCCGCGGGACAGGACCAGCGGGCCGAGATCATTAACCTCCGCTACCACACCCATCCCAACTTCACGCGTATCGTCCTCGATATCGGAAAGCTCCGGGAATACAGTTTCGGCGATCTCACCGGGCCGGGCCGGATCTACGTCGATGTCCTTCAGGCCAAGCTTAACCCCATTCTCGAAGGCCAGGGATACCCGATCAAGACCGACTACCTGAGCCAAATCCGGATCGCCCAGAAGGTCCCCTCGACAGTCCGGGTGACGGCCGACGTTGACTTTACCAAGGTGGAGTCCTACCGGGTTTATCATATCTTCGACCCCTTCCGGGTCGTCATCGACATCTACCCCAAGAAAGCGGCAGCCTCGGAAGCTGGGCCGGCTGCCAAAGAAATCCCCGTCCAACCGCCCGACCCCCTGAAATCGGGCTACACCATGATCCGGCAGTTGGGGTTGGGGGTTAAAACGATCGTCCTGGACCCCGGGCACGGCGGGACGGACCCCGGCTGTTTGGGAAAGAACGGCAGCCGGGAAAAAGAAATCACCCTGGACGTTGCTCTGGCCCTAAAGAAGATGCTCATCGAAAAAAACGGCTTTAACGTCATCCTGACCCGGGAGTCGGACATCTTCGTCCCCCTCGAGGACCGGACCGTAATCGCCAACCAGAAGCGGGCGGACCTATTCATTTCCATCCACGCCAACTCCAGCCGGAACCCAAAAAGGACGGGGATCGAGACCTTCTATCTGAACTTCAGTCCCGACCCGGCCGTCAACGAGATCGCGGCCAGGGAGAACGCGACCTCCGAGAAGAACATCTCGCAAATGAAGGACATCATCCAGAAAATCGTTCAGAACAGCAAATTCCAGGAATCCCGGGAATTGGCTGAAAGGATCCACAAGAATCTTCGGCAATCTCTATCCGTAAAAACATACGGCACGATGAACAGCCTGGGTGTGAAGGGAGGGCCGTTTTGGGTCCTCATCGGAGGGAATATGCCGTCCATTCTGGTCGAGATCTCCCACCTCAGCAACACCCAGGAGGAGGCCAGACTCAGGACATCGTCCTATCGGGCCTCCATCGTCCAGGGCGTTTATAACGGCATCATGGAGTATATTCGTTCATTGGGGAAAGGATGAAGAGATGAACAGGCGCGACTTTATGAAGAGCGCGGCCCTGGCAGGCCTGTATTTAAAGATCGGACCGGCCTTCGTTGAAGGCCGGACGGCGCCTGATCTGGCCCAGGTCCAGGGCGAGGACCCCGCGGCGGCAACCCGCGAAGCGGTAGCGGCCCTGGGGGGGATGAAGGCATTCGTTTCCAGGGGCGACAAAGTCATTGTCAAGCCGAATATCGGCTGGGACCGGGTGCCGGAGATGGCCGCCTGCACGAACCCCCAGGTCGTCCGGGCGCTCGTCGAGATGAGCTTTGACGCCGGGGCCAAGGACGTCATCGTCATGGACAACACGACGAACCAGGCCAAGCGCTGTTACGTGCGGTCGGGGATCCAGGACGCCGCAGACCAGGCCGGAGCAAAGGTTCTGTTTGTTGATGAACACCGGTTGAAGAAGGTTCCGCTCAAGGGCGAATGGCTCAAAGAATGGGAAGTTTTTCAGGACTTTTTGGAGGCCGACAAGCTCATCAACGTCCCCATCGCTAAGGTCCACAGCCTATGCCGGCTGACGCTTTCGATGAAAAACTGGCTGGGGGCGATCGGCGGGGCCCGGAACCAGCTCCACCAGAAGCTCGACCAAGGTATCGTCGACCTCCAGGCGTTCTTCAAGCCCTCGCTGACGGTCCTCGACGCCTACCGGATCCTCGTCCGGAACGGCCCTCAGGGCGGCCGGCCCTCCGATACCCAACTCACAAAAACCGTGCTGGCCGGCGTGGACGCCGTTGCCGTGGACGCACTGGGAGCCTCTTTCTTCGACGTCAAGCCGCAGGAACTGCTTTACCTGCGCCTGGCCCAGGAGAGAGGGCTCGGGACATTCGAACTGGAGAAGCTGCGCATTGAAAAAAGAACAGTCTAGGAAATACCGGGTTCTTCAGATCCTTCGTATCGCGACGCAGGCCGGCTTCTTTGGCCTGTTCGTGTATCTTTTTTCCGTCAGCCACTACACGGGGCATGACTACATCGGCCGGACGGTGGAACGTTTCTTCCATTTCGACCCCCTCATCGCACTGACGACGTTTTTCGCCTCCCGAGAGTTCTTCGTTTCGCTCGCCCTTGCCGGAGTGACGATCCTCCTGACGATCATCGTGGGACGGGTTGTCTGCGGCTGGGTCTGTCCGCTGGGGGCAGTCCACCAGTTTTTCTCTTTCGTCTTCAAGAAAGCGAGGTTCCTCAGGCCGAAAAAGGAGGAAAAGGCGAGCATCTCTTGGAAGTACGCCATCCTCGTCCTCGTCCTGGTGAGCGCCGTGTTCACTCTGGACATTGTGGGACTCTTCGATCCATTGAGCCTCCTTTACCGGTCGTTCGCCATAGGCATTTTCCCGGCCCTCGCCCGTATCTCTTCAGGTCTTATTAGCCTTCTCTACAGCCTCCGCATCAACTCCGCGGCCCAGGCGATCTCCCAGTTCATGGACAACATGATGCTCAACGCGACCTTCCGGCAGGGATTCCTGATCATCCTGATTGCCTCCGGGCTCGTCGCCCTCAACGCTTGGAAAGAACGGTTTTGGTGCCGGTACCTCTGTCCGCTCGGCGCGCTCCTCGGCGTCGTCTCTCGCTTGAACGTCTTTAAGCTCCGCGTCGACGAGGCAAAGTGCATCAAATGCGGGTTGTGCACGACACACTGCGAGACGCAGGCCGTTCCGTATCCGAACGATAAGTGGAGAAGCGCGGAGTGCGTCTATTGTGAAACGTGCGCAGCCATTTGCCCGACGGCGGCGATCACCTTCCCGGTGAAAGCGAAGCCGGAAAAAATCACGACGGTCGACCTCTCGCGGCGGAAGCTCATCCTGACAACGGCCCTGGGGGCGATCGCGGCCCCCTTCTTCCGGATAACTCCGGCCAGGAAGCGGGCCAGCCTTTTCCTCATCCGTCCGCCGGGGGCCCTTTCCGAGGAGAAGTTCCTCCAAAAGTGCGTCAAATGCGGCGAGTGCATGAAGGCCTGCCCGACCAACGCCCTTCAGCCGGCGCTTTCAGAAGCAGGGCCCGAGGGAATATGGACGCCCGTTCTGGTGCCCAAGATCGGCTACTGCGAATACTACTGCTCGCTCTGCACCCAGGTCTGCCCGACTGGGGCCATTAAGGAATTGAAGATCGAGGCAAAGACACAGATCAAGATCGGCTCGGCCTGGATCAGGAAGGACCGTTGCATTCCGTATGCCCTGGGGAGACCGTGCATCGTCTGTGAGGAGCATTGCCCGACCTCGCCCAAGGCGATCAAATTCGTCATGATCGAAACCAAGCTCTTCGACGGGACGACGGCGACCCAGAAGGCACCGGTCATCGATAACGCGCTCTGCATCGGCTGCGGGATCTGCGAGAACAAATGCCCGGTCGTGGACGAGCCGGCTATATACGTCACCTCGGTAGGAGAACAGCGGTCGGACCGGAATCGCCTGCTCTTACCTGAGTAGAAGGCCAGTTTTTTCTCGTTTTTTGCAGGTCGCTTCAATCCCATGTTCGCGGAGGCTCGCGAGCGTCTCAGGAAGGAAAAGGAACAGGGCATCTGAGCCTTCCCCCGGTCGAAATACGGCCCCACCCCTCTCTTTTTTAAGCCACCGTCAATTTGGAGGGGGAACCCGCTTCACGTTTCCCCGGGTCAAGACCCGGACCATATCGCCTCTCGTCACTTCTTCTAATAGTGACCACATATTGAACATATAATTAGACTTTGACTATATCTATAT
>CAZJBD010000167.1:0-5268 GCA_964544265.1 uncultured Eubacteriales bacterium | reverse complement strand
CGGCCGACGGAGGGCGCGCCCCGAGCCTCGATTCCTTCTCACACGAAAAGATGCTAACACCGAGGGCGAAACGGCAGGTCCATAATCCTGTTTTTGACAAGAGAATTTGACAATTTTTGACTTTTCCCCTGATTATTGATATAAAAAGCAAGTCGGGCAGGACCTGGTCAAGGCCCCTTAAAGGAACGGAGGCAATGAACAAGAGAAGGATCCTTGTCGTAGAGGACGAACGCCTCGTCGCCAAACACATCGAGAATATGGTCTGCAGCCTTGGCTACGATGTCGCCGCCGTCGAGGCCACGGGAGAAGACGCGGTCCGGACGGCCCTGGAAAAGTCGCCCGATCTCATTCTCATGGACATCATGCTTCGGGGCGAAATGGACGGCATCACCGCCTCCGAGCAGATATGGGACCGGGCCGCCATCCCCGTTGTCTACCTCACGGCTTACGCCGATGAATCCACCTTGGAGAGGGCCAAAGTCACGGAGCCGTTCGGCTATCTCCTCAAGCCCTTCGAAGAGAGGGAACTCTATACGGCCATCGAGATGGCCCTGTACAAGCACAAGATGGACATGCGGCTCAAAGAGCGCGAGCGCTGGCTGGCCACCATCCTAGCCAGCATCGGCGACGGAATCATCTCCACCAACAAGGAGGACCGGATCAGTTTTATGAATTCCGTGGCCGAGACCCTAACGGGCCAAAAAAAGGCCGATTGCATGGGAAAAGAGCTTGTCGAGGTGCTCAACCTCGTGGGGGAGAAGACCGGCAAGAAGGTCCCTGTCTCCATCAAAAAGATCGACGGAAAGAGACCCTGGCTGCCCACGGACCAAGGTCTGCTCCTCCTTCGCCCGGAGGGAAGGCTCCCCGTGGAGATCGGAGCTGCCCTGATCCAAGACGAGAAGGCAAACATCGACGGCACGGTCCTCGTCTTCAGGGACATCACCCTGCGGAAACAGCAGGAGGAGAGACTCAACTTCCTGGCCATTCACGACTCCCTGACCGACCTCCCCAACCGGACCCTCTTCAACGACCGGTTGACCCTGGCCCTGGCCAACGCCGCCCGTCGCGAGCAGAAGATCGCCGTCATGATGCTGGACCTGGACCGGTTCAAGAAGGTCAACGATACGCTGGGCCATTCCGTCGGCGACCGCCTGCTGAAGAGCGTCGCGGAAAGGCTCCTGCACGTCTTCCGGAAGGGAGACACCGTCGCCCGGCTCGGAGGCGATGAATTCATGATCCTTCTCGCCGAGGTCTCTCATGAAGAGGCCGCGGTTCGGGCCGCCGAACGAACCCTCAAGGCATTCAAAAAGGCATTTGACCTCAAGGATAGAAAAATTCACATAACCGCCAGCATTGGGATCGCCATCCACCCCGGCGACGGCGAGGACGCCGAAACGTTGACCAAGAATGCCGACACGGCCATGTATGCGGCCAAGGAAGAAAGCCGAGACACATTCAAGCTCTTTTCCCGGTTAGTTCCCGACGCAACTCCCAGAGGCCGCGCCGAATGAACCAGGTCAAAATCGTTCATTTTTCCGTGGTTGATACGACTAAAGGAATGAGAAGGAGAGGTCTATGACAAAAAAGGATGGTCATCCCATCCGGCAGGCCAAAACCTCAAAAAAACCAACGCCCCTGAAACGCTCTCCAAGTCCACGGCATAAGCCTGCCGAGGACGCCCTCGAGAAATCCCTTTCCCTGCTCAAGGCGACGATCGAATCGACCGCGGACGGCGTCCTGGTCGTGGACGGGAACGGCCGGGTCGAAACGTGCAACCAAAAGTTCCTGGAGATGTGGAGGATCCCTCCCACCGCGGCCAAGACCGGCGAGGATTCTATCCTTCTGGATTTTGTTTTGAGCCAGCTCAAAGAGCCCCAGAAATTTTTGGACAAGGTCAATAAGCTGTATTCACAACCGTCGGCCGAAAGTTTCGACACCCTCGATTTCAAGGACGGACGGATCTTTGAACGCTACTCCCTGCCCCAAAAGATCAAGAATCGGATCGTCGGACGCGTCTGGAACTTCCGAGACGTCACGGAGCAGAAGCGGACCGAAAGGGTCAAAGCTGCAGTCTACAAGATCTCGGAAATTACGAATAACGCGGAGAACCTGGAAGAACTCTTCCGGTCCATCCATTCCATCATCAGCGAACTCATGCCCGCCCGGAACTTCTACATCGCCCTTTACGATCCGGAAGCCGGTTTGCTCAGCTTCCCTTACTTCAAGGACGAATTTGACGAAGCCCCCTCTCCCCAGCCGCTCAGGAGGGGTTTGACGGATTACGTTCTCCGGCATGGGGAGCCGCTCCTGGCCGACCCGGTCAGATTTCTAGAGCTCGAAAAGTCGGGCGAGGTGGAGTCTGTCGGAGCGCCTTCCATCGACTGGCTCGGAGTTCCCCTGAAGACCAGGGATAAGACGATCGGAGTCATGGTCGTCCAGACCTACACCGAAGGCGTCCGATACAAGGAAGAAGATAAGGATATGCTGATGTTTGTCTCCACCCAGGCCGCCTCGGCCATCGAGAGAAAAAGGGCTGAGGAGACCGTCAAAGATGCCCAACGATTCCTCTCCAACGTCTTCTCCTCGATCCAGGACGGCATTAGTATTTTGGACACGGATATGAACATCGTCCAAGTGAATTCAACGATGGAAAAATGGTATGCCCACGCGGTCCCCTTCAAAGGCCGGAAGTGTTACGAGGTCTACCACGGTCGAAAGGAACGCTGTGTCGTCTGCCCGACGTATGTCACCTTACAATCGGGGCAGTCCGCCAGCGCCGTGGTCCCGAGAATCGGCCCCGGGGGGACCATGACGGGGTGGCTCGACCTCTTCTCGTTCCCCTTGATTGATACGGCCACGGGTAAGACGCGGGGTGTCATCGAATACGTTCGGGACATCACCCCCAGAAAGCAAGCCGAAGAGGACCTTAGAGCCTCCCTCCATGAGAAAGAGATTCTTCTCAAGGAAATCCACCACCGGGTCAAGAACAATATGCAGGTCATCTCCTCCCTCCTCAGCCTCCAATCACGCCACCTGACGGACAAGGCCGCCATCGGAATGTTCCAGGAAAGCCAGCAGCGAATCCGGTCCATGGCCTTGGTCCATGAGAAGCTCTACCAGTCCAAGGACCTATCCCGAATCGATTTTTCCAATTATATCGAGAACCTGATCATGTTCCTTTTCCACTCCTACCAGGTTAGGTCCGACCAGATCCGGATAAAAACGGAGGTCCAGGATATCCTCCTCGACATCAACAGCGCCATTCCCTGCGGGCTCATCATCAACGAACTCGTGATGAACGCCCTCAAGCACGCCTTTCCGGGTGGGCGCAAGGGAGAGATCACGGTCTCCCTTCAGCCGTCCGGAGACGGCAAGTTCATCCTTTCCGTGAGCGACAACGGCGTTGGGTTCCCGGCCGAGCTGGACTTTCACAAGACCGAAACGCTGGGGATGCAACTCGTCAACATGCTGGTGGACCAGCTCGACGGGACAATCTCCCTGGAAGGGGAGCCGGGGACGCGGTTCAAAGTCGTCTTCAGGGAACCCAAGTACAAATCACGGATATGAGGCTTCAAAAAAAGGGAAAAAACGGTGCCTAAGGTCAAGGTCCTGGTCGTTGAAGACGAAAGCCTTGTGGCGCGGGACATCCAGAACATGCTCCGGAGCCTTAACTACGAGGTCGTCGGCGTCGTCTCCAGCGGCGAAATGGCCCTCCAAAAGGCATCGAAGTCTGCCCCCGATCTCGTCTTGATGGACATCGTCATTAAAGGAGCCGTCGACGGAATAGCGGCCGCCGAAAAGCTCTGGGAGGAATTTAATATTCCCATCGTCTACCTAACCGCATATGCCGACGAGACGACCTTCCAACGGGCCAAACTGACCAAGCCTTTCGGCTACCTCCTCAAACCTTTCGAAGAGCGGGAGCTCCAGACGACGATTGAGATGGCCCTCTTCAAGTCCAAGATGGAACTGAAGCTCCGGGAGAGGGAAGAGTGGCTTTCCACGGTCCTCAAGAGCATCAGCGACGGGATTATCGCTACGGACCAGGACGGCCTAATCTCCTTTATGAACCCGCTGGCGGAAAACATGACGGGTTGGAGCCAGGACGAAGCCCTTAATAAATCGCTTCCCAATGTTTTATGCCTGCAGGGTTCCTCGTCCGGGGAACTTTCCCAGCCCGAGAAGGGCGGCGGCGCTAGGGAGGCTATTCTTTTGTCCAGGAAGGGCGGCCAAATCTCCGTCGAGCAGACTGCAGCCCCCATCATGGATAAAAATAAGTTGCCCCGGGGGGGCGTCCTCGTCTTCCGGGATATTAGCCTGCGGAAAATGGCCGAGCAAGAGCTCAAGGGAAGCTATGACCGGCTCAGTCGCGCCCTCGAAGGCATCATCCGGGCCATGGCCGCCACCATCGAAATGCGGGATCCCTACACGGCCGGCCACCAACGGCGGGTGAGCAAACTCGCCTGCGCCATCGCCCAAGATATGGGGCTTGCTGAGAAGCAGATTGAAGGAATCCGTATGGCGGGCGAAATTCACGATATCGGGAAAATCTACGTGCCGGCGGAGATTCTGAGCAAGCCCGGCAGGCTAACGGATATCGAGTTCACGATCATCAAAACCCATTCCCAGGTCGGCTACGACATTCTAAAGAACATCGAATTCCCCTGGCCGATCGCTAAAATCGTCATCCAGCACCACGAACGCCTTGACGGCAGCGGCTACCCGGCCCACCTCAAAGGCAAAGACATCCTTCCGGAAGCCGATATCATCAGTGTCGCCGACGTCGTCGAGGCCATGTCCTCCCACAGGCCTTACCGGCCCGCGCACGGAATCGATAAGGCCATCATGGAGATCACTCAAAATAGGGGCGTCCTCTACGACGCCACGGTTGTCGATCATTGCGTCCGGCTTTTCAAGGAAAAAGCTTTTTCCTTCGAATAAAAGAATGCTGGTTGCCGCCATCATCCTTTCCCTCCTCGGGGCGTCGGCGTTCGTCTTCCTCTTCGCGCGAGACTTCAACATCTATTGGCTCATCCTTTCGCCCATCATTTTTTCGATCTACCAGTTCCCGGCCGTCTTATTATTCTGGCTCTATAAAAGGAAGAAAAAAAGAGCCCGCCCTGCCCTGCCCAAAATGGAAAAAAACTGTTTGGCTAAGGATGAACGCGGAAACGCGTGAACGGCTTAGTTGACAGGAGCCCGGGAAAGCGCCCCCGACGGGATTCGAACCCGTGTTGCCGCCGTGAAAGGGCGATGTCCTGGGCCTCT
>CAZJBD010000166.1:0-5294 GCA_964544265.1 uncultured Eubacteriales bacterium | reverse complement strand
GAGATGCCGGCATAAAACGGCATGTAGCAGGCGGTGTCCTGGGGCCCGAAGGATATCCAGATGATGCCGCCGATCGAGTCGGGCAAACCCCTCCGGCACTGGGTCAGCGTCGTGTATTCGACGTTCGAAACGCAGATGGTCCTAGTATTCCTGTAATAGTTCGGGTTCTGGAATGGGCCGCCGCGGATTCCGCTCGTTGTATCGAAGCGCGTCCCCTTGGACTTGTCGCGAGTGATGGCCATGATGTCCTCAACCGAGAGTTTCTTATCGGGTTTGATGGAGAAGGGGAAGTCCATGTTGGGGGTTTCCGGATTGAATGTCTGTGAGGGGGCGACCAAGTTAAAGAAACGCCATAGGCGCTGGCGGCGGCCGTCCGTGCTTACGGCGCTCCCCTCAGCTGGTGAATAGGCCCGTTTCCAGCTAAACGGCTTGCCGCTTTTGGGGTCGTAATAGCCGTTGTCGACAGCGTAGGAGATGACATTCGGCGAAGCCATAAAATAATCGGGTTTGCCGAGATCAATCTCGCCGATTCTCGACTCGTTGGGGCAGACACTCACCTGGTCGTCCGGGACCCTCTGGGCGCACCAGATGGCCCCGGGCTTACCGCTCTGGGGGGTCCATAGGGGACCGACGGGCATGATCTCAAAGATCCAGACCTCGTTGGGATCGGATACGGCCAGCATTTCGCCGTCGTCATTAAATCCGTAACCATATTTTTCCGCCAGCTCGCCCATGATCTTGATGGCTTCCCGGGCCGTTCCGCCCCGTTCCATACCGAGTAAGGTCAGCATGCTGAGATCAAGCACGGCCGAGGGCGTCGCGTTGATCATCTTACGTTGCGTCCCGATAGTGGACTCGCCGATGGCGACCTGTTTCTCATTCATGTAGCCGAACATCCCATGATGGTAGGAATAAGTATGAGGGACCTCGGTGATCTCCGCGCCGGTAAAATCTTTTTTATAGAGGTCCCATTTGAGCCCCTCGGCGGGCGGCCAAGTCTTGTACTGGGAGATGTGATAGATCTTCCTCATCTCGCCGGGCTTGTGGTCCGCGGCAGGGACGTGCCGCCAAGTCCAATCGCAAATCCCGCAATCGCAGGTATGCGTCGTCATCGTTGAACCGTCTGCAGAAGCATCTTTTCCGACTAGAATGGACGTGCAGCTCCGGCCCAAGAAATCCAGGTCCGTTTCTTCGGCCCTAGGAGTCTGGCCTCGGGCGAGAGCGAAGACCGAGATCAAGACCGCCGTGAAAACAATCCATTTCATTGGATGCAGTTTTTGCAATTCATCCCTCCTTGCTTATCGCAAATGATCATTTTTCTTCTTTGGTCATGATATCCATGACCTTGACGGCTTTCTGCCATAGCTCCGGGTTAGGAACCTTGATCCTTCCCGCTGTCCGCTTTTGGGCATCGTAGTTTCTCAAGTGGTTGTACTTGACGAGGAGGTCGTCGCCCAGCTTCCACCAGGCGTTGACGACGCTGTTTGCGTTGTTCAGGCAGTAGTCGGTCAGGAACTTGGCGGCCTGGAGGGGGCTTTTTTTAAAGAGCCCGGCCGCCTTTTCGTCGATCTCCCGGGTCCGGGAGGCGGCCCCGGCCTCCCATTGGATTCGGGCGGCCTGGATGTCCTCGAGGGCAGGGCCGTAGGCAGGTTGAACGTGGTAATCCACATAATCGAAAGCCCAGCGGGCGGATTCTCGGTTGAAAACCCAGTGATCGCCGATGGAAAACGACCTCGGCAACTCGGTAACGCCGGCATAAAAAGGGACATAGCAAGAAGTATCTTGGGGACCGAGGGCGATCCAGACGATGCCGCCGATGGCGTTCGGCAGCCAGCCTCGGCATTGGGTCAGGGTCGTGTATTCGACGTTGGGGACGCTGATGAGCCGCGTGTTGCGATAGTAATTCGGGTTCTGAAAAGGACCGCCGCGGATCCCCTGGAGAGGGTCGAAGGGAGTGCCCTTGGATTTGTCTCTGGTCAGGGCCATGACGTCTTCAACCGAGAGTTTTTTATCAGGCTTGACTGAAAAGGGGAGGTCCATATTCGGCGTATCCGGGCTGAGCTTGAGGGACGGCGCCACCAGATCTAAAAGCCGCCACAGCCTCTGCCTTCGGCCTTCGCTTGAACTCGCGCTTCCCTCGACCGGGGAGTAAGCCTTCGTCCAGTTGAAGGGCTTGCCGCCGCTGGGATCATAAAGTCCGGCCTCGACGGCATAAGAAACGACGTTAGGGGAAGCCATGAAAAAGTCGGGCTTCTGGAGGTCGATCTCGCCGATCCGCGATTCGTTCGGGCAGACGCTGACCTGGTCGTCGGGGACACGCCGGGCGCACCAGACGGCCCCCGGGGAGCCGCTTTTTGGCGTCCACAGCGGTCCCACGGGCATGATCTCGAAAACCCAGACCTCGTTCGGGTCAGAGACGGCGAGCATCTCCCCCCCGTCATGGAAGCCGTAGCCGTATTGTTCAGCCAATCCCCCCATGATCTTGATGGCCTCGCGGGCCGTCCGGCCCCTTTCCATAGCCAGGAGAGTCAGCATCGTGATATCCATGATCCCGGAGGGCGTCGGATTGGACATCTTGCGCTGATTCCCTATGGTCGCTTCGGCGATGGCGACCTGCTGGTCGTTCAGGTAGCCGAAAACGGCGTGGTGATAACCGAACGTATGGGGGACCTGAGGGATCTCGACACCCGTCTTGTCCTTGAGGACCATGTCCCATTTGAGGCCCACATCAGGCGGCCAGGTCCGGATCTGGTTAATGTGGATGATCGTCCGCTTCTCTCCCGGCCTGTGATTGGCCGCCGGCACGTGATGCCAGGTCCAGTCGCAAGCGCCGCAGTCGGCGGCATGGGTGCTCATAACGGAGCCGTCGAAAGAGGCGTCCTTGCCCACCATAATAACCGTGCAACCGCCAGATTCATCGGCGAATATATCGGCGGCAGGTTCATCACCAGGGAGAAGGCTCTTCCGGGAAATGATCAGGCAGAACGCTAGGGCGGCGGCAAAAAACCATCGCTTTTTGAGTGTCATCGGGCACCTCCGGAGGGTGGCCTTGATATCGTCAATTGAGAATGACCTTCTGAGTTTCCGCTTTCGCCGGGTCGTGGAAGTAGTGACCCACGCCGTTCTTGACCACCTCGGCATAGCGAGGAACGCCGCGGACGACGATGCCTCGGTCGGGGTATTTTTTGGAGAATTGGCGCAGGATCTCCAGAGTCACTGATAGGTGTTGGCCCACGCGCTTTTCCATCGGCCAGCCGGATTCATCATAAGGGACGAACAGCCTCTTCTTTTTCGCCAGGCTGAGCAGGAAATCGTCCTTGCCGTCGAGCAGGAACTTAACCGTCTTCGGACCGGTGGGCTGGTCGAGGAAGGGGATGGGCGCCTCCAGGAGGAAGGGAGAGGTGTCGGAGTGGTCGCCGATCTCCCTATGGGACAGGCCGCGAAAACCGGAGGGAGAGGGTTCGACGTGGCTATTGAATCCCTCCATGGCCTTAACGGTCAGCGAAGCCAGAGTTGCGATCCTCGATGACCTTTCGGGGGCTACGATGCAGTTCGTAACCGGGAACATGGTTTCTGCCCCGTGAAGGTCAATCGCAATATCGACGTTCTCTTTCCTCATGATCTCCATGGCTCCGAATGTCACTTGTTCCATGCGGGGGCCGTTCGGCCTTCCCGGCCACGTCCTGTTCGTGTTCCGGACGTCGATGAACGACAGGAGCTGTCTTTCAGGATAATGGATATAAACGTCGGGGTCGGGCCACTGGTCGAGGGGGGAAGCATCGCGGTTTCCCATCCGGAACCGCTTTGATCCCCACGCGGTTGGGATATCGTAGTAGAGAGGATATCCGTCGCCGGGCCGGGTGTTCCGGCTGGCACTGTTGTTGAAGAAGGGAATGACGATAACCGTACCCTTTTCGACGACGGTATTCTCGATGACGATGAGAGAGGCCAGGAGTCCGGCCGGCTCGTTGGAGTGGGTATCGGCCATGAGGATAACCTTGCCTCCGGATTCCTTTCCTTCAAGGTAAAAAACGTTCGTATCGGCCATGGTCCCTTTAAGCCGAGGAGCGCGTTCGCTGAGTTTTACGACTCGAGTTACGCCCGGACCCTGGACGACGGGAATCTCAAAGTGACGGTGCTTATAGAGGGGCGCCCCGCCGATCGCGAGGAGACCGACCACGAGGATGACCGCGGCCGTTTTGAACGTCTTTTCCTGTTTCATGTCTATTCCGTCGCTCATTTGATTCGCAGGAGCCTCAGGATGAGAGGAATCATGACCAGGAGATAGAGTACGAGGTCATCCTTGCTCTTTTTTTCTCGGACGAAATTCCAGAAGAGCAACCCGGCCAGGAATGCACAGATGACATGATAGGCGATCATGATGACAAGGCTCATCACATGCTCCACCTGACCAGGAAGGCCAGTTTCGCGCTAAAAATGACCATGAGCAGGCCGACGGCCGTGATGACCAGCCAGGGGACCCAGGTGCTTTTCAGAAAGGTCCCGTAAGGCCCTTTGTTATCGGTGACCATAAGGCTCAGGCGGCCGATGAGGGCGGTGGGTGGGAGCCCGTCGCCCAGGGGCCATAACAGGCTGAGGCCCGAGATGACTACGGTTGCGTGATAACCCAGAGAATCCAGATACCAGATAAGAGGAATGCCGATGATCGCCGCGCCTCCGTAGGTAAGAACTCCTTCGGAGAAGGGGATGATTACGGGAAAGAGGACGAACAAGAGGACCAGGGGAATAGAGATAACCGCGAACGAGAAAAGTCCGCGAACTCCCGTGGCCGTCATGACCTGTTGGAGCATTCCGATGACGACCATCGAGGAAAGGAGGGGAAGGAGCCTCCTCGTCGTGACCCGGGACACGGCGAGGATTTCGATCCTTCGGGGGCTGAGGACCCAGGCAACGAGGGAAGCCAGGACGAACTCAAGGGCCAGGCCGAAGATCGGAGTCGCAAACGGCTTGACCCTGTAAGCGATGACCAGGCCGAAAAAGACGACAAACGGGAGGACAACCCTCCACCAGGTCATGCCCTTGGGGGCTTCCGGCATCTCGTCCAAGGCCTGGGCAATGTCCTTGCCTCCTTCCTTTCTCCAGCCGAGGAAAATCACGGTGAACGCGCCGAGGATAAGGACCGGGATGCCAAGAGGAAGCTCAAAGCCGACGTAAGGGATCGCTGTTCCGGCGCACAGGACCATGGCCCAGATGTTGACGGGAGGGGCTGCTGCGCTCAGGCCGGCCGTGATGAAGAGGATCGCGGTAATTCTCTTCTTGGAAATCCCCAAGCA
>CAZJBD010000165.1:0-5363 GCA_964544265.1 uncultured Eubacteriales bacterium | reverse complement strand
GTCGGATAGGCCGACGGGTCCCCTCTCCGCTACGGGGGCTTACGGGCGGCATCCAATGCCGCTTAACAAGAATGAGGATCCATGCCCGCTCCGACCTTCGACCGACAATTCCGGCGACACAGACCTCTTTTCCCCCTTGATTGGCCAAGGGGGGTTGGGGGGATTAATGATTACAGACAGAGTCTTGGGTGTGCCGCCGTGCCCCTGCGCTATTGTCTCTATCACACGGAAAAAAATACTTCCTCAAAATTGCTCTGTTAACAACCTTGTCAAAGGAGTAGGGTTGACCCCATAATAGAGGCATGCTGAAGAACATCAAGGCGGACATCCTCATCATCGGCGCCGGCCCGGCCGGCTTGACGGCGGGGATCTACGGCGCGAGGGCGGGCAAGAAGACCGTCATCCTGGAAGGCCGGTCGGCATCGCGGCTGGCCCTGGGTTATGAGATCGAGAACTACCCCGGCTTTCAGTCCATCAACTCTGTTGACCTCCTCGGGAAATTCAAGGCCCAGGCCCTCCACTTTGGGGCTTTGTTCGTCACCGGAGACGCCATCGCGTTCGGTTTCGCATCCGATCCTAAATACGTCTCGACAAAGGACGCCTTTATCGAGGCCGGCGCGGTCATCATTGCAACGGGCAGACCTTTTCCCAAAGAACGAATGATCCCCGGCGAGGACCGCCTCACGGGCGCCGGCGTGAGTTATTGCGCGACTTGCGACGGGCCGCTATACAGGGGCTCCGACGTCATTGCTTATGGACATTCTGAGGAGGCCGTCGAGGAACTCCAGGTTCTCGCCCAGATGGGCTGCCGGGTTCATTGGGTCCCCGGAAGCAAGGGAACGGAGCGGGCGCGGCGCGAAGCCGGCGGCCTCGTCCGAAAGGGCATTCATGTTCACGTCGGGGCCGAGGTCCGCGAAATCGCCGGCCAAAAGCGCGTCGAAAAGGTCATCCTCGAAAAAGAGGGCGGGCGGGAAGAGTTGGCCGTGGCTGGAGTTTTCATCTTCCGCGAGATCCCGACCGCACCGTTCTTCAGCCGGGCCGGCATCACACTCGACCACAAGTCTTGCATCGCGGTCGACCGCTTCCAGAGGACGAACCTTCCCGGTGTGTTCGCGGCCGGCGACGTGACCTGCGGCGGCCTTCAGATCGCTTCGGCCGTTGGTGAGGGCTGCGTTGCGGCGATCCAGGCGCTGGGGTATATCAGAAATAGCCAGACGAGCGGGGAAGGCCCAAAAGGCGAGGCAGGCGATAAGAAGGGGTGAACTGGGAAAGTAGGTGACATGAATAATAAGCGCACTTTCGTTCTGGTTTTCGGGATCCTTGGGTTGGGGATTTTTCTCGGTTCGGTCGGGTGCCGGCAAAGGTCGGCCAAACCGAATATGGACCGACATGTCATCCTCATCGGAATCGACGGCATGGGCGCTCAGGCCTTTCAAGCGGCCAGAACCCCAAACCTCAAAAGGCTGGCCAGGCAAGGCGCCCTCTCGCTCAAAGCGAGAAGCGTCATGCCGACGGTCAGTTCGCCTTCCTGGGGTTCCATCCTGACAGGAGCAGGACCCGAGCAGCATGGAATAACCTCGAACTCCTGGCTTGTGGACCGATTCAATATCGCGCCCACGGACAAGGACGAAGATGGCTTCTTTCCTTCCATCTTCACCCTTATCCGCCGGCAGATGCCCGGCGCCGAAACCGCGGTCTTCTATGATTGGGATGCTATGGCCAACCTCTTCAACAACAAGCTCGTGAACCGACTCGAATTCAGCAAGACCTATCCTGAAACCTTTACCAAGGCCATTCCTTACATCCTCGAGAAACGACCCCAGCTGGCTTTCCTTTATATCGGGCGTCCCGACGAGGTCGGCCACGAGTTCGGCTTCGACTCCGAGGAGTTCTATCAATCCTGTGCCGAGGTCGACGCCAAGGTCGGTGAGCTCCTGGATGCGCTCAGTAAGACGGATTGGGGACGGCGGTCGACGATCCTGACCGTCGTTGACCACGGCGGAACGGGGCGCGATCACGGCGGCGAAAGCATGATCGAGGTCGAGGTGCCCTGGATCATCTCCGGTCCGGGCATCATCAGGGACAAGCTGATCGAGCAACCGGTGAACATCTTCGACACGGCCCCCACGATTGCCTTGATTCTGGGGCTCGAGCCGCCGTTCTCCTGGATCGGCCGGCCCGTCCTCGGCGCTTTCGAAAAGAACAAGAAACTCGCGGCCATGAATGTGCGGGCTTTCGTTCCGAAGCCCAAAAGCTCGTTGAGGAGCGGGCTTTACGTGGAACCCCGGGACATCTCTTTTACCGTGGATGACGCGGCGGCCGAAATCCGATACGTGGTGAGCGGGAACGAGTCGAAGCCCGATTCTTCTTCACCCCGCTACGATAAACCCATCTCGCTCGTCGAATCCTGCGTCGTCACGGCGGTCGCCATGAGGGATGGGGCCGTGAGCGAACCTTCGGTCGTGAGCTTCGATCGAATCTTGGGTGTCAAAAGTGTTTCCCTGGTCAGGGCCCCGGAGGAAGGGCACGAGGCCCTGGGCCCGCTTTCGCTCGTCGACGGCAAGTGGGGGAATCAGGACCCAGGGGATCGTTCCTGGCTGGGATTCGCCAAAAACAGCCTGGAAGCGGTCATCGATTTCGGGTCGCCCCGAGAGATCCATAAGGGGGGGATCGACGTTTATGAGGATGAGGAGGCCTGGATCCGACTTCCTATCGAGGTTGAATTCCTCATTTCCAGTGACGGGAATACCTACCAGGAAGTCGGCCGTCTTTCGCAAAAGGATATCCTCACCTCCGGCATGAAAGAAAATGCGGCTTCCGGGCCGGTGAGACTTCTAGCCCGGGAGTTCAAGCCTGTGAAGACGAGATTCCTGAAGGCGAAGGCTAAAAATGTGGGCTATTGCCCACCTGGAAGCCCGGGGGAAGGCGAAAAAGCCTGGATATACGTCGATGAGATCATCGTGGAATAGGCCGCAGGAAATATCTCTGGGAGATGAGATAAGCGGGCCCCCTAGGCCGGGCGCCTGGGCCTATGCATCCGGAAGAGGATTTTCCGGCTCTTGGAGATCGACGCATAACCTCCCACGGGGACAGCCATGAGGTTCCGTCTGATATTGTGACCGAAATTAGAGACGGCCAGGATGGGGAGGGGATACCCGTGCTTCCGCCTCCAGCGGATGATATCGTCGAGATAGGTCCGGACGAACTTCAGGGCCTCCTTTTGGTGCTTCTGGTAATTGTTGTTGCCATACTGGCTTAGAGAGCCGATGACGATTCCCCGGATTCTTCGGAAGACGCGGTGGCGCCGCAGAGCCGCCAACAAACGGTGCAGGTCTTCGACGTCGATCTGGATATCCTCCAGGAATAGAATGTGGCGCCTCCAATTGAACCGGGGGGGATTTTGCCGGTTGAGGAAGTTGACGAACGTGGAAAGGTTTCCGCCGATGGGGGTTCCGGAGAATTTTCGGGCCGGGGGAGGGGTCAGCCAGGCGGAACCCTGATATTGGACCTCCTCGCCCATGATCAAGGGGAGGACTTTCTTGATGTTGCCCTTTCCCAGCTTAAGGGAAGGGAAATAGACGCCCGGAACCCGGGAATGATAATAAAATTCGTTGAGGAGGAAGGTGAAGTCCGAAAAACCGACGAATACCGGCTTGCGAGCCCGGATGACCGCATAATCCTTCCGGTCGATCTTGGGGGCCAAGTCCTCCGCCCCCGTGCCGCCGGCCACCGAAAAGATCAAGTCCTGCTCTCTGATTATTTTCTTGAAATGGGCAGACCGTTCCTCGGCCGATGCCGTGACGTGATCGATCTGCTCGTCGCTCGAAAATACGAACGGACTGATGTAGAAGCCGTCGGTGCCGATGCATTTTTTCAATAGGTTGATCGTCCTGTTGAGCGAACCCTTCTCACACCTAGGGAGACAGGTTGAGGGGGCTATAAAGCAAATTCGTTGAATCTTGCTGCCGTTCATCTTGAGCCAGGTTGAGTACGGTAACGTATACACTAGCAGAAATCGGACCCGCTTTCAACTTCTAAGCGACCGGAGGGCCCAAAAAACTTATATATTATAGATAATAAATTAATTACACGATAATAGGTGAGATATTTAGTATTTTGGCCGGCCGCAGGACCGAAGCGCCCGGGAAATGGATAATCAGGACGTATATGATAGATTACAAATAAATAATAGGGAAAGCGTTTAAAAGGACCTCAATTTCTGGCCGGGCGCGCTATTCTGGAGCCGTTTGAGCGCCTTGATCTCGATCTGCCGGATGCGCTCCCGGGTCAGGTGGAAATGCTGGCCTACCTCTTCGAGGGTGTACTCACGTCCGTCGCCCAGCCCATAGCGCATTCTGAGGACTGCGGTTTCCCTCTCCGGAAGCTCCCTCAGGGCGTCTTCGATTTGCTCCCGGAGGCTGATGTGGATCACGGTATCGGGCGGGGAGAGAATGCTTTTATCCTCCACGAGGTCGCCGAGAGAGGTCTCGCCGTTCTCCCCCAGGGGTGTCTCCAAGGACACGGGCTCATGGGCTGTAGACATCATATCGATGACCTTGCTCACCGGGAGTCCGATCTTTTTGGAAATCTCCTCGGGCGACGCTTCCGTGCCGCTTTGTTGGATAAAGCCTTGGGAGATCTTGTTGAGCTTATGCATGGTTTCAGTCAGGTGGACCGGGATCCGAATGGTCCGTCCTTGGTCGGCGATGGCCCTGGTGATGGATTGGCGGATCCACCAGGTAGCGTAGGTCGAGAATTTGTGGCCGCGACGGTAGTCAAACTTGTCGGCGGCTCTCATAAGGCCGATATTGCCTTCCTGAATGAGGTCCAGAAGCTGGAGTCCCCGGTTTTGATATTTCTTGGCGATGGAAACGACGAGCCTCAGGTTGGCGGCGACGAGTTCTATTTTGGCCTCGTCCCTGATCTTGAAACCCCGGTTGACGGATGCGAGGATCTTCCCGGACTCCGTCCGCAAGCGGGCCGAACCCCTGTCCACGATGGCCTCAAGACGCTCCCGAAGCCTCTCGATGACCTTTTCCCTATGGTCCGGCCTAATATCCATGCTTTGAATGAGCTTGATCATCCGGACCAGGAGCCTGCCCCGGGCAAACCAATTGGCAACCCTCGGGCGGATCTTGGACAGCCTGGTGTTGAGGGCCTTGATCCTTTTCATCTTGCCCAAGACCTCTGCCTTCTTCTGTTCAATCGATTCCGGCGTGAGTTCCTCGTCGCCCATATTGAAGAACCTATTCACGAGCTCGGGGGACTTTCGGATTTCAAGTTCAACGGCGCGAAGCTCGTCAAGAACAGCCGGCGTTGCGGCCAGCGCCTTGCTGATGGCCTTTTCGCCCTTTTCGATCCTC
>CAZJBD010000164.1:0-5409 GCA_964544265.1 uncultured Eubacteriales bacterium | reverse complement strand
ATGAGCCGACCACCAGATATGTCGTTTTTCTGGAAAGCGCCTCAGCCGTCGCGCCTCCGAGCCGCTCAATCCATTCCTTGGCTTTATCTCGGCTGCAGGACTCGAGAGTCCCGGTGATGACGAAAATCTGGCCTTCGAGCGGGCCAGGCCCCTTCTTTTCTCTCCTGGCCGAAAAGTTTAGGCCGGCCTCTTTCAGGCGGGCCAAGAGCCTCCGGCTCCCGTCCTGGGCGAAGAAAAAGACGATGCTTTCGGCAACCTTCGGCCCAACATCCTCGATCTCGGTCAGATCCTCGACCTTGGCGCGGGCCAGGTCATCAAGGCTGGGGAACCCTTCGGCGAGCGTCCGGGCAAGCTTCTCGCCGACATGACGGATGCCCAGGGCGAAGATGAGGCGGGAGAGGTCACTTGTCCTAGACGCCTCGATTTGGTCGAGGAGGTTCTGCGAGCTCTTGGGGCCCATGCGCTCCAGGCTGACCAAATCGTCGAACTTAAGGGAGTATAAATCGGGGATCTCACGGACCAATCTTTTCGCCAAAAGCTGGTCGACAAGAGAATCTCCCAGGCCTTCGATATTCATGGCCCGGCGGGAGGCGAAATGAAGGACGGATTCCCGGAGCTTGGCCGGGCAGGAGGGGTTGACGCATCGCGAGATCGCTTCGCCTTCCGGCCGGAAGACGGCCGCTCCGCATACGGGACAGGACTTGGGCCAGATAAATGGTTTCTCTTTCCCCGTCCGCCGCTCCTTCATGACGGATACGACATGGGGGATGACGTCGCCGCTCCGCTCGAGGAGGATCGTGTCGCCGATCCGGATATCTTTGCGCCGGACCTCGTCCTCATTATGGAGGGTGGACCGGCTGATCGTCGTCCCGGACAACTTGACGGGTTCGAGGAGGGCAACGGGGGTCAAGGCCCCGGTCCGGCCGACCTGGATGATGATGTCGTTGACGCGGGTGGTAGCCTGGCGGGCCGGGAACTTGTAGGAAATTGCCCAGCGGGGGGATTTGGCGGTTGTCCCCAGGATCTCGCGCTGGGCCGCTGAATCGATCTTGACCACGATGCCGTCTGCTTCGTAGTCGAGAGTATCGCGCTTTGCGGTCCATTCTTCATAGTAAGCCAGGACATCATCCAGCGACCGGCAGAGCCGGGAGTGAGGATTGATTTTGAAACCGAGGTCTTTCAAAAGGAGCAGGCTTTCCCACTGAGCGGGAGGCTCCTTGCCGTTGATGAGAATGTAGTATAGGAAAACGTCCAGCTTCCTTCGCGCGACCTCCCGGGAGTCGAGCAGGCGGATGGAGCCGGCGGCGGCGTTCCTTGGGTTGGCGAAAAGCGCCTCCTCCCGCTCCTCGCGCTCCCGGTTGATCTTAAGGAATGCGTCCGTCGGCAGGAAGATCTCTCCCCGGACCTCGACTTCGTCCGTTTCCCGGATGACGAGGGGAAGGGATTTGATGGTCTTGACGTTGGCCGTGACGTCGTCGCCCCTCACGCCGTCCCCCCTGGTGATGGCCTGGGCGAACCGGCCGCCGCGGAAGAGGATGGAAATGCCGAGCCCGTCGATCTTGTGCTCGGCTACGAACTGGATCTTTTCTCCTGGAAGCAGTTTTCGGACCCGATCTTCGAAGTCCCTTAATCCCTGTTCGTTATAACAGTTGTCGATGCTCAGCATGGGGGTGGCGTGGGCGACGGATTCAAACCCATCCAGGGGCTTCTCGCCCACTCTTTGGGTCGGGGATTCGGGAGTAATAAGCTCGGGGAACCGGGATTCGAGGTCCTCGAGCCGTTTCATGAGCTGGTCGAACTCGAAATCCGAGATCTGGGGATCGTTATCGACGTAATATTTCTTTTCGTGGAAGGCGATCTCTTTCCGCAGCTCCGCGATCTTTTGAGCGGCTTCCCTCCGGGAAAGAGACCCCACCACTTGATTTTCTCGAACCGAACGAAAATAACGGGACGCTTACTAGGCCCCGATCCTCTTCTTGACGTCCTCCATTCGCTTCGTCCACTTGGCTGTCATATCGGAGCTTGAGGATTGGAGCTTGGCGATCTCGGCCTTCTGGACGTCGATGTCAGCCAGGATCTTATTCATCTCGGCCTTCTCTCCGTCGGTTAGGTCCTCCTCATTCCTGTCGGTGAACTTCGTGTTGAAGGTGTTTGTCAATTCGTCGATCTTTTTCTGCTTTTCTTGGATCTTCTTGATCACGTCGTTGATTTTGGCGTCGGGCGAGGAGGTGAAAAAGAGGTTCTGGGCCATGCCCAGGGCGTTCTGGGATTGGGCAGGGTAGAGGAAGCTGGCTTCGATGAGGTAATCGATCGCCTCCTGGGGCGCTTTCTTGGCCAAGATGATGCCGATGTTATAGGCAAGCTCGCCGGTCTTCTTCTTGGCGTATGCTTCTTTGAAGAGGGCGAGGGCTTCGTCGGCCTTATCGTTCCGGTAGAGGGTTTGGCCGAGAATCAGGGCGCTTTCGGGGTCCTTGGACTGGTTGTAAAGGGTTCGGAAGACCTTTTCCGCTTCGGCGAACTGTTTGGCGTCGTAAAGGGTTTTGGCCAGCTTTTTTATCTGGGCCATGATCTTGGGATCCTTAAGGATCGCGTAGGAATTGATGTAGGCATCGGCCGCACCGCCCATGTCTTTGGCCTTCTCCGCGGCCTGGCCCTGGAGGTACCAGCCGGCGCCGATCATCCTGGTCCATTGGGCTTCAGCAGGCTCCTTCTCCTTGTTGGCCTTGGCGAGTTCGATGAGACGGCCGGCGTGTGATTTGGCCTTATCGAGGTTCTGGCCCGAGTTGATGTAGAGGCTGGCCAGGGTGATCAGGACCTGCATGCGGTTGAGGTCGTCGATCCCGGACATGGTCAGGGCCTTCTCGCCGTACTGGATGCTTTCCGAGACGGGCTTTGTCTGGCAAGGCGTCAGACAAAGATAGACATATGCGAAGTTTTCGTATTGGGTCCCTTTTCCCGCATACTTCTGGATATAGGCCTTGAGCCCCTGGACCTTCAGGCAAGGATCGTTTTGGGTCATAGCCTTGATATAGGCTTCATCCGCCTCGTTCTGGGCTGCGAGGAAACCCGCGGTTATTAAAGTAAGAACAACTGCAGCCAACAGGATTCTTTTCATTCAAAACCTCACAAACAAATTTTTAGCATGATATCTTGCGTCGAAGAAAATGTCAATACACGCCATTTCAATATAAATTATAGCAAAATATGTGCCAAGTGAGCTAGCCCACGGACAGCATTGAAGCGGCCTGGAGCCGCCCTTGCCCCCCGGGAACCAATCTCGTCGGTTCCCCCTGTCGCACCTCCCCCTTGCTCGGCCCAGCTTGTTTAGCCTGTCCGGCTTCTCTATAATATCGTTAATGGACAAGCAGACGGATTTCGCCCGCAGCTTCCTCGAATCCGTGGGGCGGCCGCTTCAGACGGGCGTATCCCTCAAGGAGCAGTCCAACTTCAGGATTGGCGGGAAGGCCGAATTCTTCTTTGAAGCCGAGTCGGTTGAAGAGCTAAAAGCGGCCATAGCCTTCGCCAGGCTGAGATCCATCCCCTTTTATATCATTGGCGGCGGCTACAATATCCTATTTTCGGATGAAGGATACCGAGGGCTCCTCATCCGGAACGGCGCACAGGGCATCGCCAGGAAACGACACCCTAACCAGGTCGAGGTCCTCTCAGGGACCCCCTTGTCGAAGGTCGTTCAATTCGGCCTGGACAACAGCCTGGCGGGGCTGGAGTTTCTGGCCGGGATCCCGGGCACGCTGGGGGGGGCTCTTTACAGCAACGCCGGGGCCTTCGGGAGTTCGATCGGAGACATCTTCCGCAGGGGCGTTTTCCTGGATGAAAAGGGAAACGAGCGGACGTCAGAAAGAAACGATTTGGCGTTTGCTTATCGACGGTCGGCCCTCCAACGAAAGCACTCCATCGCCCTGAGCGCCCTCCTTGAGACGACCGCCGGGGATCCGGAAATCATCCGGTCCAGGATCCAGGAGAACTTGGATAAACGAGAAAGGAAACATCCGCCCGGAGGGACGTTCTGCGCCGGGAGTTACTTCAAGAACCCCATTCTTCCGGACGGCACGAAGATTGCGGCCGGCCGCCTGCTTGAAGAAGCCGGGGCGAAGGGCCTCCGGATCGGCGACGCAGCCGTTTTTCCCGGCCACTGCAATTTCCTCATCAACCTCGGCCGGGCGCGAGCCCGCGACGTCCTGGCCCTGGCCGCAGAGCTCAAGGAGCGGGTGAGGGCTAAGTCCGGGATCCTCCTGGAAGAAGAGGTTATCTATCTTCCAGGATCTTTCTCAATGTCCTGATCGTTTTAGGTGAGAGGTCCTTTTTCCCAGCGGTTTCCAGGCTTCTCAGGCCGAGGGCTGAGTATATGTCTATCCAACGGCCTTTCTCAGGTAGGGCCCGGAGATGCTCAAGGATAGTCTTAACGTCTCCCCGGATAAAAGGGCCTGTTACTGCAGGTCGGGCGCCAATTTCCTTTACATTTTGTAAAGTCCTTTGGGCTAGGGGCATAAGGACTCTCTCCGCTTCCTTTTCCCCCAGGCCCCTCGACTCAAGGAGAGCAAAGGCCGAGCCCAGGAGAGTTGCCATTCCGCCCGAACAAAGGACGCAGGCCGCATGGTAGAGAGGCTTGTCGGCTTTGGTGAGGAAGAGGGCGTAGCCGCCGAGCCGGCGGATGATCATACCGGCTGCCATGAGGGCTTCAGTGTCTCCCTCGAGCCCGTATCCGATCCCTTTGAAGAGGTCCAGCCTGGCTTCTTTCCTGGCGAACGTCTGGATCGGGTGGAATGAAGCCGTGAAAGCTCCTTTTTTCTTGAGGGGGGCCAGGACCCGGGCTGGCAGCAGGCCGCTCGAATGGAAAACTGTTCTTCCCTGCCATTGGAGGGAAGAGGCCGCCAGAAGAGTTGCGGTTTGGGCGATGGAGTCGTCCGGCACGCACAGAAACAGGATCTCCGCCCCCGCCGCGGCCTTCAACGAGCTGGCCGTTGGTTTTCCCCTGCCGATGAGTTTCGCGCTTTCGCGGGCCGAGGTCAGCCCGCGGCAGGAGAGCCCTTTGATTTCGAAGCCCTTCCGGGCAAGGGCGTAGCCCAGGGAAGCGCCGAGCCTTCCCGCTCCGATGATGGAGACGGTCTTCAAGGGAGTTTTACCCGGGGGGCCAGGTCATTCGCCGGCCGCCAAGGAGATGAAAGTGGATGTGAAATACTTCCTGGCCTGAGTCCGGGCCCGTGTTGAGGACGATCCGGTAGCCGGTTTTGGCAATCCCTCTCTCGGTCGCGATCGCCCTCGCCTTAACCAGGATTCGGCTCAGGAGAAGCTCCCGGGTTTTCGGCAGGTCATTGAGCGACGCGATGTGTTCTTTAGGAATAATGAGGATGTGGACGGGAGCCTTGAGGTTGATGTCCTCGAAGGCCA
>CAZJBD010000163.1:0-5624 GCA_964544265.1 uncultured Eubacteriales bacterium | reverse complement strand
CTCAAGCAGCTGCGGATCAAGGACGAGGAGGGCCGTTTTTGGATGATCGGGGCCAAAAGCGGCAAATGGTACTACTTTGAAGGCAAGAACTGGGTCCAGAGCTCGCCGCCTTCGATCAAGGAGAAGAAAGCCATTTGCATTTATTGCGGATACGAGAACGATATCGAATCCGTCGTGTGCACCGGTTGCGGCGGCCGCGTTGGGGGGAGCAAGGACGTAGAAAAACCCGAGGTTTGTCCCGAATGCGGTTCAGAGATCGATCCTGAGACAGATGTCTGTCCTTATTGCGCCAGCCGGGAAATGGAACCGGCGAAAGCAAGTGATGAGCCCGGCCGCTTTGCTGCTCCACGGGAAGGTTCGGGGATCGCGTATACCGTCCATTCGGTCCGGCCTCTGTCTTTCCTCTGGTTCTCGGGAGGCTTAGGGACTATTGTAGGAGTCCTTATCGGTCTTTTGGCGGGAGCCACGGACTTCCTTCCCGGCCTGAATGAAATCCTTCCGGCGGTTTTCAAGGATATGCAGGGAAAGCTCGTCGGGAGCGTTATCTTTACGGCCCTGGGAGGGATTATCGGCTTTCTAGCATCCAGCCTGGCCGGATTCCTGATCGCCCTCCTGGTGAACGTCGTCCTTTCTTTCATCGGAGGCTTGGTTGTCCGGGTGGAGCCGCCGGGCGGCCGGGATTAGCGACGCAATCGGGCGAGGGCAAAGGCGATCTGTCCTAGAGAAAGAGACTCATCATTCGGCGAATACGCTTCCGTTCGTAAGACCGTAAACCCATTCCTGCCGAGCAAACGCTCCGTCCCAAGGAGAAGCCTTTTGTTGAGGAAACAGCCGCCGGCCAGAGAAACGGTCTCGGTCCCATAATCTCTTTTCGCCCTTTCGGCCACGGCCAGGATGGCGCGGACCAACGTGTTGTGGAACTTGGAAGCCATCAGGCCAACCGGGGTGCGGAGCTTCGTGTCCTCGATGATCTCCCGGATAGTCGGAACGAAGCTTATCCGGAAAGGCCCTGTCTCATCGAGGAACGCAAAAGGATAGGCCGCCCGGGTCATTACCGTCGCCGCGGCTTCGAGCTGCATCGCGGCCTCGGCTTCGTATTCCATCTCAAACGGAGCCGTTCCGCAGAGAAAGGAGACGGCGTCGAAGAGCCGTCCGCAGCTGGATGATGGAGGGCTTTTAATCCCGCGCTCCATCATCTCTAGAACGGCCTGGACTCGTCGTTTGTCAATTTTCTCCAGGGAACCAGCGAGTGGGATGTTCTTGCCGAAAGCCTGCCTTAGGTAGGATAAGGCCATTCGCCAAGGCTCCCGGGAGGCCAGGTCCCCTCCCGGCAGGGGAACCTCGTCGAAATGGGCTATCCTCAGAAAGGAATCGTGGTCCACGATCAGAAACTCGCCTCCCCAGGCCTTCCCGTCTGCCCCATACCCGTAGCCGTCCAGGGCGACGCCCAGGACCTTGCGTCCGGGGGGAACCCCATGCTCCAGAAGAGGAGCGAGGACGTGGGCGTAGTGGTGTTGAACCTTTAAGTGTTTGAGACCTGTTTTTTCAGCGTAATGGGTCGTATGAAAATTGGGGTGGAGATCGGTGACGAGGACGTCGGGTTTTGCACCAAAGAGTCGCCCGAGGTGAGCCAGAGTTTCCTCGAAATACTGAAAGTTCCTGTAATCATCCAGGTCGCCCAGAAACTGGCTGGTGATGACGTAGCCGTCTTTGTAGAGAGAGATGGTATCTTTGAGCTCCCCGCCCAGCGCGGCTATGACCGCCCCGGCCCGAAGTTCAGGGGGGACAGGCTGGGGATAAGGGACGTAGCCTCTCGCCCTCCGGACGAAGAGTGGTTTGCCGCCTGCCGACTTAACGACCGAATCATCCGACCTCATCTCGATAGGACGATCGTGAGTGAGGACGAAATCGCAGAGGCTGCGGACGCCCTCTTCCTCGGTCTTCATGAGAGGAGCGTCTTTCTGGTTTGAGCTTGTGGCAACGATCAAGTCGATGTTCCTGAGCAGGAGTTCGTGAAGCGGAGA
Organism: uncultured Eubacteriales bacterium; assembly: GCA_964544265.1. GTDB lineage: Bacteria > Acidobacteriota > Aminicenantia > Aminicenantales > Saccharicenantaceae > JALHVH01. Next base: position 3,600 of record CAZJBD010000163.1, on the reverse strand, counting down.
ATAGGGGAGCATGAAGCCCATTTCATCCAGGCCGGGCGCGATTCCTGGAAGGTCCTTTTTCTTGGCCAGGAGGACGATCGGCCGCTCAGGCGAACGAAGGAGCCTTCGCTCGGCCGGAGAAATAAAAGCATAACGCTCGACCGTCCCTATATCCGCCGCCATGAGTGCCAGGGGCTTCTTCTCACGGTCCTTGATCCTCCTCAATCGCCGGACCGCTCGCTCGTTTTTTGGATCGCAAACCAGGTGGAAACCGCCGATCCCCTTGATGGCGAGGATCCGCCCTTTTTTGATCAGGGCCGCTGCTTCAGGAATTCCGCCGGGAATACGCTTGCCGGTCTTGGCTATAAAGAGGCTCAGGCGAGGTCCGCATGCAGGGCAGGCGATAGGCTGGGCATGATACCTCCTGTCCAGGGGATCGCCGTATTCTCTGGCGCAGTCGGGGCACATTGGGAAACCCGCCATGGTCGTGGACTTTCTGTCATAGGGGAGGGCCCTAACGATCGTATATCTAGGACCGCAGTTGGTGCAATTCGTAAAGGCATATTGAAACCGTCTCTCCCCCGGGGTGTGGATCTCTTTAAGGCAGTCCTTGCATACCGAGATGTCCGGAGAGATGAATACGAAGCTTCCGCCGTGCTTCGTTTTTCGAATCTTGAAATCTGCGATATCCCTAAACGGCGCGGGAGCTGAAGAAACCCTCTCAATCCGGGAGAGGATAGGCTTCCGGCTCTTCAGGGCGCGGAGGAACCGCTCGAAATCCTCCGGATCATGCGCTTCGAGCCTGATTTCGACGCCGGTTCCAGCATTCTTAACCCAGCCCTTGAGCCCGAGTTCGCGAGCCAGTCTGTAGACAAATGGCCGGAAACCGACCCCCTGGACGACGCCGAAAACAACGATGGTGATGGCGCGTCCTTCAGTCTTGCGCGTCTTTGTCCCGCCGAGCTTTCTGGTGACCATCGTTTTGCTTGTTCCTGCTGTAAAGACAGCCGCAGTAATCTTGGCGATAGAGGCCTGCCTCCCGGCTCATAATGATGCTCTTGCGAAAGCCGTCCTTTTTCTTAAAATCGGCCTCCAAAAAGCCGACTTTGTATCTGGACCCAAAGAGCCTGCCGATCTTGTTTATTGCGCCCGCCTTCTTCCACGGGCTGAGGCTCATGACCGTCGTGAACATGCCGATGCCTGCGTTTCGGGCCGCCTCCGCCGTCCTCTGGAGCCGCATGGCATAACAAACGTCGCAGCGCCGGCCCTTCTCCGGTTCGTCCTTGAGTTTGAGGGTTAAGGCCATCCACCTGTCTGCGTCGTAGGGCCCCTCAAGGAGTCTGATGCCCAACATTCCGGCCACCTTTCGGGCCTCTTCGAGCCGGAGGTCGTATTCTTTTTTCGGGTGGATGTTGGGATTGTAAAAGAATCCGGAGACTTTATATTCCTCCCTTAGAAATCGGGCGACATAGAGGGCATCGGGCGCGCAACAGATATGGGCCAAAATGCTCGGCTTGTCCATGGAGCAATTTAAGCTGTTATTGCAGCTTTTCGATCCGCGTCTGAAGATCCTGGATCTCTTTGTTGACGCCGTCGATCTGGGAATAGCAGAGGGCGAGCTCCCCGTGTTCGATTCGGGACTCGTCAAGGGTCTTCCCCAGGCTTTCGTAAAGGGGTTCCGACGTTTTCTTGAGCTCCTTAATCTGCTCCTCGACGGCCTCCTTTTTTTTCTCCCATTCCCGGATCTCCATCTCACTCGTCCGGCCCTCTTCCTTGTGCTTGAGCTCCAACTCGCGAATCTTCCGGTCCCGGGCGTCCAGTTCGGCCTGGACGGCCGCTTTATCCTTCTCCAGCTTCGCCTCTTCCTCCCCGATTGAGGCAAGCCTGCCCTTTATCTCATCAACCGTGGGTCCGGAAGCCGTGGGTTCAGCAGCCTTGGGTGCCGCTCCGGCGTCTCTGATTTCTTTTTCGGCTTGGGTCCGTTGTTTCTTATACTCTTTTTCCCGTCCCTTGAGCTCAGCCATCCTGTCCTTGAACGGATTCTTGAGGGCCTCCTCTGCCTGGACGATCTCTTGCTGGCTTTTGCGGACACTCTCGTATCGCTTGCCCAAGGCCTCAATCTGCGAATTGATTTCGTCTCCTTCCTTCTGTTTTGCGCCTATTTCGTCTTCCAGGACCTTGAGCCTCCGGCAGAGGTCTGCGGTGCCTTCGACCTGGATGTCTTTGCTCCAGGCCTTCCGGCCGAGTTCCTTGCGGAGGTCGGATTTCTTTTCTCTTTCTTTCTTTAGCTTCGCCTGCAGCCTGAGGCGAAGCATCGTGCGCCTGGCGCCGGACAGGAAAGCGCTCAATCTGCGCCTTAAGTCCTTATCCCGGAGAAAGATGAAAAAGAGGAGAAGGAGGATGATGCACAGAAGGAACCAGAAGACTCCAAAAGGGAGCCCATCCCTGGACGATTCGGGGAGTGCCTGCAAGCTGGATACGAAAATCGGTATACTCGTCATCAAACTCACCGGCTTACAATCTATTTATGCTTTTGGCCCGGGTTTGTCAACGGCCCAGACGACAAATTCTATCAGGAAAATTTTATCATTATTGTATTTCCTTTCCAACAGAAAATGTGTATGCTAGACAGCGAATAAATTCGGAGAGAACATGCAGAAAAGTGACCAGAAAAGGATGAAAATCACCGGGATAGGAGTATACATCCCCGAAAAGATCCTGACCAACGCCGACCTTGAGAAGATGGTCGAAACCTCGGACGAATGGATCGTATCAAGGTCAGGGATTCGGCAGAGACGCATTGCCCGCCCTGACCAGGCGACGTCGGACATGGGCATTGAAGCCGCGCGGGCTGCTTTGAAGGACGCCGGGTTAGGTATCGAGGCTATCGACCTCATCCTGGTCGCTACGAATACTCCGGACACGATCTTTCCGTCGACGGCCTGCTGGATTCAGAAAGGCCTCAAGGCCGGCACGATCCCCGCTTTCGACGTCTCGGCGGGATGCACCGGATTCATCTACGGGCTGATCATCGCCGAAGGACTGATTCATAGCGGAAAGGCCGGGCGCATCCTTCTCGTCGCTCCGGAGATGCTGACCAAGATCACGAACTGGGAGGACCGTTCGACGTGCGTTCTCTTTGGGGACGCTGCCGGGGCGGCCGTCCTCGAAGAGGCCTCGGACGGGTCTGGGATGCTGTCCTATTGCTGGAGGGCGGACGGAAACCTGGCCGAGTTATTGTCCCTGCCCGCTGGAGGGACTCGGATGCCCACCAGTCAAAAAACGGTCGAGCAAAAACTCCATTACCTCCAAATGAAGGGAAATGAGGTCTTCAAGCATGCGGTCAAGCGAATGGGCGAGGCGGCCTTGGAGGCCCTCAAGAAAGCCGGATTGAAAAAAGAGGACGTGGCCTGGCTCATCCCGCACCAGGCCAATATCCGGATCATCGAAGCGACGGGGGAGAGGCTTCACATTCCGAAAGAAAAAGTCTTCGTGAACATCCACAAGTTCGGCAACGTGTCAGTCGCCACGATCCCCCTGGCCATTCATGAATTGAAGCACAGCGGAAAGCTCAAGAAAGGGGATATCCTGTTGCTCGACGCCTTCGGCGCCGGCTTCACC
>CAZJBD010000162.1:0-5661 GCA_964544265.1 uncultured Eubacteriales bacterium | reverse complement strand
GACGACTATGTTCGGAAGCCATCTAAAAACGGCCTGGAGAAACATCGTCAAACACAAAGCTTTCGCGGCCATCAACGTCGTCGGCCTGGCTATCGGCCTGGCCTGCTGCTTCCTGATCCTCTTTTGGGTCCAGGACGAGCTCGGCTATGACCGCTTCCATGAAAATTCCGGCCGAATCTATCGGATCGTCTCGGATTGGACGAAACACAAATGGAACGGGATGGAAGGAACGCCGGCCCCTCTCGCCCCGGCGATCGAGAAAGAGCTTCCCGAAATTGAAAAGGCGGCCCGGTTCGCGACCCACAACCGGCTGGTCTTCCGCTACGGGGAGAAAGCGTTCTACGAGGATCGCGGGGTCATCGTCGACCCGGCGTTTTTCGAGATCTTCAGCTTCCCCTTTCTCGCAGGGAATCCCAAAACGGCCTTTAGCGGCCCCTATGATTTCGTAATCTCCGAGGCGATGGCCGCGAAATACTTCGGAACCGAGGAGCCGGTCGGGAAGACGATCGAGGTCGAAGGCAGGCCCTGCGTTGTCCGGGGAGTCGTGAAAGATCGGCCGGGCCGGTCGACGATTCGGTTCGACTTCGCCAGCTCGTTCGCCTTCATCGATAAGCTCTCGGGGCTCGCGAACCACTGGGGGGCTTTCAATTTCATGACCTACCTGCTTCTTAAAAAAGGAGTCGATCCGGCCGGCCTCGGCCCGAAGATCACCCAGGTCGGATTGAACAATAAATGCCCCCAGGTCGAAGGAGGAGTCCGATTTCGTCTCCAGCCTTTAACCCGCGTGCACCTGGACGCCCGGCCCTTTGAACAGGCGGCCATGGACCTGGGCGACGCAAAATCGGTCTATCTCTTTTCCGTCATCGCCGTCTTTGTCCTCATCGTGGCCTGCGTGAATTTTGTGAACCTGGCCACGGCCCGCTCCTCCCTCCGGGCCAGGGAGGTGGGAATGCGCAAGACCGTCGGAGCCGGCCGAGGGGAAATCATCCGTCAGTTCTTCGGCGAGTCCTTCCTCCTCGTCTGCGGCGCCTTTCTCCTGGCCCTCGGCCTCGTCCGCCTTCTCCTGCCGGCGTTTAGCCGGCTGGCCGGGAAAGCGATGAGCCCAAACCTCCTGAGGCTAGACTTCCTCGCCGGAGCCGCCGCCGTGCTCGCGGTCACGGGGTTCGTCGCCGGGCTTTACCCGGCACTCATTCTCTCCGGCTTCGCCCCGGTCCAGGTCTTGAGGCAGACATCCACCCCCGGGGGGAAAGGATCGGCCCTGCGGAAAATTCTGGTTATTTTCCAATTCGCCCTGTCCATCATTCTCCTCATCGGAACGGTCGTCCTCGCCAGGCAGTATCATGAGATGAAGACGACCGACCTGGGCTTCGACAAGTCGAATATCGTCCAGATTCCGATCAAGGAAAATGTCGGAAAACATTACGAGGCCGTGAAGGCTCGCTTGGCCCAGCATCCGGCCGTTGTGGCCGTAACGGCAGAACTCTATTCGTTTGCCGAGACCACGTATCGCAGCTCGGGGAACTTCGATTGGGAAGGCCGGGCCCCGGACCAAAACATCGACCTTATCTACGCCCCCATCGATTTCGGATATTTCGAGGCGCTCGATATGACCATCCTCGAAGGCCGTTCATTCTCCAAGGACCTGGCGACCGACGCCAAGGAGGCATACATCCTCAACGAAGAGGCCGTCCGGCAGATGGGGATCAGGGATCCCGTGGGAAAATGGTTTTCCATTTCCACGGAACGCCGAGGGACGATCATCGGGGTCGCCAAGAACGCTCAGTTCCAGTCGTTTCGATTCAAGGAGGATCCGCGCTTTTTCTACATTACGGGGATGGAGGAGGCCAACGACATGGGTCTCGTTCTCGTCAAGATCGACGGCTCCCGCGTCCGCGAGGCTATCGCTCATCTCCGGCAGGTCTGGGAAGAATTCAATCCCGTATCGCCCTTCGAGTATCGATTTCTCGACGAAACCTACGACCGGCTGTACCGATCGGAGCTTCGGACGAACCAGGTCTTTAGAGTCTTCTCCGGGTTGGCCATTTTTATCGGATGCCTGGGCCTCGTGGGATTGGCGCTATTCACGGCCGAACGGAGGACGAAGGAGATCGGGATCCGGAAAATCCTGGGCGCCTCGCCCCGCCGGATCGTCGTCCTCATCTCGGGCCAATTGACAACCTGGATTCTGGCGGCCAACATCATCGCCTGGCCGATCGCCTATTTCGCCCTGAACAAGCTTCTTCAGGCCTATACCTATCGGACGAGCCTCGCCCCTTGGCTTTTCGTTCTGCCGTCTCTTGCAGCGTTTGCCCTGGCCTGGCTCACCGTGGGCGGTTTGTCTCTGAAAGCGGCCCAAGCCAACCCGGCAAAAAGCCTCCGCCAGGAATAGATTTAAGGCCGGGGGCAAGAATATTGGCGGTGATGTTCAATGGTGCTACCTCTAAGGCTTCAGCCACTGCCCTGCCTAATCCTCGACTTGCAGCAGTGACTACTGCAATCTTTCCATTTAGCCCTAAATCCATGTTCTCTCCTTAATTTCTATTCCCTCGGTCTCAATTCTTCGATGATTTCCCCTCCTTCAGTTATGAAAGACGCTTAGAATGTGAGGATAGTTAGGCTTTTGGCCGAAGTCAAGAACTCGAAGTCGGGCGGCACGGGCGATCCATGCCCGCCTGCCTATCATTCGTAGCGAAGGGAGGTCGCCGGATCGGCGGTGGCCGCTTTGATGGCTTGGGATCCCGTGGTCAGGAAGGCCAGGGCCAAGGCGGCCGCGCCGGACAAGATGAACATCCAGACGTTCATTTTGATCCGGAAGGCAAAGTCCTGAAGCCAACGGTGCATAATCAGGTAGGCAGCGGGCCAAGCTATCAGATTAGCCAAAGCCACCCACTTCACGAAGTCCCTTGACATCATCCCAACCACCCAGGTAACCGACGCGCCCAGGACTTTTCTGATCCCGATCTCTTTTGTCCGCAATTCGGCGAAAAAGGACGACAATCCCAGGATGCCCAGACAGGAGATGAGAACGGCCAGAACGGCGCAGACCGTGAAGACGGTGCCCAGTCTCCTTTCAAGCCTGTAAAACTTGTTAAATTCCTCCTCGATAAAAAAGTAGGAAAACGGATATCGAGGTGCGCGGGCCTTCCAAATCCTCTCGATAAAGGCGAGAGCCTGTCTCGTGTTTTCCGGACGGATCCGAAGAGACAGGTATCTCGGACGTGATAGATCCAGCGTGATGACCATGGCCGGAATCCGGCTCTGCATGCCATCGTAGTTGAAATCCTCGACCACGCCGATTACATACAGGGTCTTCTCCGACTCGAGCCTCATCCTTTTCCCGACGGGAGAGTCCCAGCCTAGCTCCCGGGCCGCCGTCTCGTTGATCAGCACGCTCTGGGTTCTATCCGCCGCGTACTCCCGCGAAAAATCTCGCCCCGCGGTAATCTTCAGATCGTATGTCCTGGCGAACTCATGATCCGCCTGAATGATCTGGATAACCTTTTTGCGCCCCCCCTCGGAGCCTTCGACCTCGTAATCCCCGCGCATCGTATTACCGCTTGCGGGCGTGCCGTTGGAAGCCGTGGCCGAGAGAATGGAAGGATCGCCAAGGACTTCGTTCCGCAGGGTCTCGGCATCCCGCATCGTCGGGTTCCCGGAGAGGGAAACGACGAGCATCCGGTCCGCGGGAAAGCCCGGATTCTTTTTCGTCATGAAACGGAGTTGGCTGAAAACGACCGTCGTGCCGATAATAAGAACGATGGACACCGAGAACTGAAAAACGACGGTCACCGACCGAAAGGATACCCTCCTTGGGCCGCCCGCCGGCTGGGTTCTCAGGATTCGTGCCGGCTCGAAGGAGGAAAGGAACAGCGCCGGGTAGACGCCCGATACGAAACCGACGACGAGTCCGATCGCCGTCAATCCCGCCAGCAGCCCCCCATCGTGAAGAGGATCGAAGGCCATGCTCTTGCGGACGAAGTCGTTCACTCTGGGAAGAAGGAAGACGACGAGCCCCGCGGCCAGGACCATCGAAACCAGGGTCATGCTCATCGATTCCACGAAAAACTGGCGGATTAGTTGCGTCCTCCGGGCCCCGATCACCTTGCGCAGCCCCACCTCCTTGGCCCTTTTGGCCGAACGGGCGGTGGATAGGCTCATGAAGTTGAGGCAGGAGATCAAAAGAATGAGCGCGCCGATGGCCGGGTAAACAGATATATAGGCCTTGTCGGCTGTCCGGGCGATGTCTGCCCGAAGCGAGGAAAAATGAATGTCTCCGAGAGGTTGAAGGCGAAGCTTGATTTCGGCGGCGTCCTCGGGCGGGGCGTGCCTTTCCAGGACTCCCTGCAATTTGGACTCGAGGGCGACCGGATCCTTATCCCTGGCGAGAGCGACATAAGTATAGTCGTTGGACAGGCTACCCCAATCGGTCATCCTCGGCTCGTTCCTCAACGTGGCGTAGGAGATAAGAAAATTGAACTGGAGGTGGGAGTTCGCGGGGACGTCGCGAAAAACCCCGGTGACTTTGAAATCGTATTGGTTCTGAAGGACAAGGACCTGTCCGAGCGGATCGGCGTTTTTGAAATACTTACGGGCCATCGTCTCGGAGAGGCAGATGGAGTTCGGGTCCAAGAGGACTGTCCGGCGATCTCCGGCAAGGAAAGGGAACGAAAAAATCTCGAAAAACTCCGGTTCCACGAAAGTCAAGTCCTCGTAAAAGTATCTGTCGTCCCGGCCCACCAGGGTTGTCCCCATGTCCGAGAACCTGGCCACGCTCAAGATCTCCGGGATCTCGGCGCGAAGGGCCGGGGCCAAAGGGAGGGGTGTGACGGCCAGGTTCCTGATTCCGCCGCTTTCCCGGACGTCCATCACGACCCGGTACGTGCGATCGAAATCGGCATGGAACCTGTCGAATCCGACTTCATCCCGGACGAAAAGCAGGATCAGGATCGCGGCGGCCAGCCCAAGGGAAAGGCCTCCGACGTTGATCAAGGAATACATTTTTTGATGCTTGATATGTCTGAGGGCCGCTTTGACGTAGCTTGAGAACATGCTTATCCTCCAGCCGGCGTCCTCGGAAAACAGCGACAACAAGATCCGCAAGGATCGAAAGACATAACGGAAGCCGGCCTCTGTAGGACCCTTTTCCTTGCGATCCGTGACGTACTCCAAGTTCATGTGCTCGATGATGGAGAGACGGATCTCCTCATCGCCCACTCGCTCGAGAATCCATTGGAAGAAACGAATATAGGCGGTCATGTCTCGCAGAGATCCCTATCCGATCTTTTCGAGGTCGGGGACGCCGCTCCAGATGCTGCGGACGGTTTTCTGGGCGGCGATCAATTTTTTCAATCCCATGCGGGTGACCCTGTAATAGATCCGGGGCCGGCCAATCTGGTTCTGCGGCTGGTCGTTTCCGGAAGCGGAGATATATCCGTTTTTTTTCAACCGGGTGAGCGTTCCGTAAATTGCGCCCGGCTGCCATTTGGCCCCTGTGTCCCTTTCGATCTGGTCGACGATGGACAGGCCGAAAGCGTTGTCCTTGAGATTCCAGACCGCAAGGAGCACGATCTCCTCGTTTTTTGTCAGGTTCTTCATGACTCACCCTCTCCCGGTTATTTGATTATACCATATAATACGCTTAATATAATATTATATAAAATA
>CAZJBD010000161.1:0-5663 GCA_964544265.1 uncultured Eubacteriales bacterium | reverse complement strand
CCGTGCCCCTGCGCCATTGCCCATATCACACGAAAAGAAGTTTCCGAGGAGCCTCTTGACTTGCATCTTCTTCCTTTGATATCTTAGCCGGGACTCCGAGTCCGCGCGGCTAAAGCTCAAGGCCAGGCCGCCGGACCGATAGGGTGAAGCTGGAAACGGCTTCGCCTCCCATCTTTGGAAAGGAGGAACGATGAAGTTTCCTAAACTCGCAGCTTTACCTATTGCCCTGGCCATTCATTGGGGCGTCTTTTTTGTGATTCCGGGCTTTTCCGCTCAGGAAGAGAAGAAAGAAGAGGTCGAGAAAAAGGTCCGGGTCCGAACCGAAGAGATCACGGTGACCGCCCCGGCGCCCCAGGACCGGCCGCTGGCCTCGACCTCGGTCGTCCCGGAGGCGGTCCTGACTCTCGCAGCGCCGAGAAACCTCTCCGAAGTCCTCTCATATGCACCGGGCGCCTACGCGACCTCGGGCGGCAAGGGTGAATCCCGGGTTAAAATCCGAGGAATTGACCCAGATAAATCTACTCTCCTCATCGATGGGATGCCCGTCTATGACCCCTACTTCAACACTTACGATCTCAAGACCGTGCTGACCGAGGACATCGAGGCCGTCAAGGTCGTTAAAGGCGCTTCCTCGGTCCTCTACGGACCCAACACTCTCGGAGGGATCGTGGACGTCCTGACACTCAAGCCGAAAACGCCTTCCCTGACCTTGAGGGTCGCAGGCGGTCGGGACTCAAACTATATTCTCTCCGGTTCAGGGGCGGTGGCCTGGAAAAAGACCATTTTCATGGGCGCCGCGACCCGGGACCATTCCGACGGCTTACGGGTCCGAACGGGCGATTCCGACGTCCTTCTCCAGAATTCCGACTACGGCAAAACCGCACTGAACGGGAAGATCTACCTTTATCCTGGGGAGAAGAGCGAGATCCTCGCCCAGGCTAATTATTATTCCTCGGAATACGGGATCGCTGACGCCACCCAGTATTACAGGTCCCGCTATTGGCGGTTCAAGGACTGGCGACGCCTGACCTTAGGGCTCGGCGGGACGTTCCCCCTGCTCGCCAAGGGCACCCTCAAGATCCGGACCTATTACGTGAAGCTGGACAACACTCTGAACCAGTATAAAAACGCCTCCATGCAAGCGTTGTCCTGGGAATCCATCTACAAGAACTACAACGTGGGCGCCTTCATCCTCGGCTCCCATCCGCTGGGGACAAGGAACGATCTGCGTTTCAGCATCAACGCCCGGCTCGACCACGTGAAACAGCAGGGTTCCGCGACGAGTCCGTGGGAGACGTATGAACACCAAACTTACTCGGCCGGTGTGGAGGACGACTTCCGGCTTTCGGACAAGTGGCAAGTCACGGGAGGATTCAGCGTCGACCGTCTTAAGAAGCAGGCCGGCGGGTCCAAGACCTCGCTGAATCCGATCGCCGGGCTCCGGTTCGCCCCCACCCCCGACCTGAGCTTCCACCTGTCCCTCTCCCGGAAATCGCGGTTCCCGTCAATGCGGTCGCTCTACAGCACCTCGGGGGGCAATCCCGCCCTCCGGGACGAAATCGGGACGACCGTTGAGGCCGGCGCCTCGTGGGTGGGACCGTTCGAAGGGAGCTTTGCGGTTTTCTCCACCGAGGTCGAAAACCTGATATCTTCCGTCCGGCAACCTACCGGCTTCAACTCTTACGTCAACATCGGCAAGGCCTCCATCAAAGGGTTCGAGGTTGAAGCGTCGAAAACCGTGGGCGTTTTCGACGGCCGCATTTCCTACACCTTTCTCGATACGAAGAACAAAGATCAAGACCGAAGGCTGGACCTCGTGCCGCAGTCCCAGCTCAGCCTCACCGCGGGTCTGGGCAAGGCCGATAACTTCCGTTTCTCCTTTTGGGGGCTCGCTGCGTCGAGTTCAACCGTCGTCATCAGCGGCACCACGGTCACGGCCGCGGGCTACGTCGTGGCCAACGCCTCATTCGAAAAGTATTTCGGGGCATTTTCGGTATACGTCAAGGTCGACAACCTCTTCGACAAGGCCTACGTCACCGAACCCGGTTATCCGATGGTTTCCAGGCGATTCGAGGCAGGCTTCCGGGTCAGATTCGAACCCAGAGGCCGCTGAACTCGTTGAAAGGAGATGGCCATGAAAACGAAAAAATGGGGTATCGCTTTCTTCGGACTTTTAGCGCTGGCCTTACTCCTTCCGGCTCAGGAAAACAACGATTTTTACGATAATGAGCCCTTTGCGGACCTCCCGTTGGGGACAATTGAGGTCGCCGGCGAAGTCGCCCAGGCCGGCAAGGTCGATCTCGCGACCCTCCCGCTGCGAATGGTCATGGTCCGGGAGGCCCGTATGGAAAACGGGAAGCCAGTTTTCGTCGGATCGTACGTCTTTCAGGGATATTCGCTCTTCGATATCCTCCGGGAGCGAGCCGTCAAAAAGAAAAACGAGGAAGAGTTCCGGTCCATCATCGACCTTTTCATCGCGATCGAGAACAAGAAGGGCGAAAAAGTCCTCTTCAGCTGGGGGGAGATCTTCTATCCAACCGCCCCTCATCGAGTCCTGGTTGCGATCAAGGCGGCACGCATCGTGCCCTCGCAAACCAAGGAACAGTGGCCCCTGCCTACGGTAGGCAGGATCGTCGCGGCCAACGACCTTATCTCCGAACGGAATCTTGACGATCCGGTCAGAATCACTGTTCTCAGCTCTCCGCTCTCCTTCTCTGTCGAGAAGGGGAAATCCCCCCTCTTTTCGGCCTCTGTCCGGATCGTCGATCACAGTCGAGAGGCCGGAATGATCATCCGCCTGCCTGAAGGCGTTCCCCTTCTGACTCTCCCGTCTGTCTTTTATGGCCGGGGCAAGGGTTTCCATGGAATCGCCTATTTTGAAGGCGCGCCTCTCCACACGGTTCTAAAAAACATTTATCCCCTGGATGCGCCGAACCTCAAACGAGGCTATCTCGTCCTGGCCGGGGAGGACGGCTACCGGGCGGCCTTCTCCGCAAGCGAGATCTTCAACAGGAACGACAACGGCGAGTTCCTATTCTGCGATAGGGACGATAAGGACGGCGGCCGGTTCTCGATTTATCCGGGGCCGGACTTCTTTTCCGACCGGGCGGTCAAAGCGCTAAAGGAGGTCCACTTCCTGACCCTGGATTGAGGCAACCCATCCTTGACAAGGCCACTCCGGGGGACTAATCTCGGAGACTCAAGCTTAGTTTTATGCCTTATCAAGGAAGAGCCCCCATGGCGGTAAAATCCAAGGAAAAGATTTTCATCTTTTCTCTCGTTCTCATGTTTTCCGTCGCTTTCTTTTCCCGTGCCCAGAATAAAAAAGAAAAGAAAGAGGAGCCGGTGACGGCGCTTCTGGGCGGAACGGTCATCGACGGGACGGGTTCGGCGCCGGACGTAAACGCTACCGTTCTCCTCCAGGGAGCAAAGATCCTTGCCGTGGGGCCGGCCTCTGCGATCAAGGTCCCGAAAGGAGCCAAAGTCATCGACGTCCGCGGAAAATTCATCCTCCCCGGCTTCATCGACTGTCATACGCATATCACTTCGGAAACGGATCAGCTCGAATACTACACGGACACGGATAGCCTCGCCGCGCTCAGAGGACTCCAATTGATGAACCTCTACCTCAAAAGCGGGGTCACCGCAATCCGCGATGTCGGCTCTCCCATCGAGTCCATTCAAGCTCTCCGGAAGGCGCAGGAGATGGGTTACGTGGACACCATTCGGCTCTTCCCATGCGGCTACCTGATCACGGTCACCGGAGGGCACGCCCACGACATGCACGGCGCCCTGGAGGCTGATGGCCCATGGGCCTTCCGCAAGGCCGTACGGGAGATGTACCAGGAGGGATTCCGCCACATCAAGATCTCGCCGACCTTCACTCCGGAGGAGGCGCGGGCGGCCGTGGACGAGGCCAAGACGCTCGGAATGCACATCACGGCCCACGGCGGCGGCTTTTCCGACACCATCCCGACGACCATGACCCGGATCGCGGTCCAGGCCGGCGTCGAATGCATCGAGCACTGGAACGAGATGGAAGACGACGTCCTCGACCTGATGGCCCAAAAGGGGGTTTACGACGTTCCCACCCTGACGATCTACCGGGAAAGCTATAAGGTCGACGACATCAACAGGTTTCTTATCGAAAAGAGGCACTGGTCCCAGGCCATGCACGAGACGCTCTTCAGAAAGGCGCGGGACCGAAAGATCGTTATGGGGATCGGAACGGACGCGGGCGGGCAGTACCGGAAGCAGTATCCAAAAATCTACTTCGACGAAATGAAATATTTTGTCGAGCTCGGGGCGAGCCCGATGGAGGCCATCGTCGCGGCGACAAAGAACGGGGCCCTGATTCTCGGGATGGCCGATGAGCTGGGAACGATTGAAGCCGGCAAGCTTGCCGACCTCCAGGTCCTGGGCGAGGATCCGCTCAAGTCCTTCAATGCTCTGGGCAAACCGGAGATTGTCTTCGTGAATGGAAAAGCCCACTGAAAATCGGAGACAAGAGGCAAGAATCCGCCGGGTGTTTTTTCAATAAATCACGCCCCTCATGGGAACCGCGCACAGGCCATTTGAAACCTTTCGCATTCTTTTAAGTCATAATTATGGCCGCCGGATGCAGGCCAACGACAAAATGAGCTTTGTATTCACTTTATGCCTTCTCCTCATGACGACCGAGGTCGATTCACGTCCTATGGAGCGCCCCGAGGAAAACCTCTCTCTCGAGAGGAAAATCGACGAGTGCGTCCAGCCCTACCTGGATGCCGGAGGATTCAGCGGCGCGATCCTGGCGGCCAAGGACGGCCGGGTCCTTTTATGCAAGGGCTACGGGATGGCTAATTATGAGCTCAGCAGCCCGAACACGCCAAAAACCAAATTCCATATCGCATCGGTCTCCAAAACATTCACAGCGGCCGCCGTCCTGCTCCTGGAGGAAGAAGGCCGGCTGAGCGTCAGCGATCCCTTGGCCAAGTTCATCCCTGATTATCCGCAGGGAGAGCGGATCACGATCCACCACCTTTTAACGCACACCTCCGGAATCCCGAACGTCAACGACTTTCCGGATTATGGACGATGGTCCCGATTCCCTCACGGGCTCGAGGAGATTGTCGGCTGGTTCAAGAGCAGACCGCTGGAATTCGCGCCCGGTGAGCGCTATGCCTACAGCAATTCGAACTACAATCTCCTGGCGCTCATCATTGAAAAAGTATCGGGAGAAGGCTATGGCGATTTTCTGGAGCGCCATATTTTCGACCCCCTCGAAATGAAAGATACAGGCCATGACGCCGGCCCCGCGCGCCTCCTTGAAAACCGAGCTTCGGGGTATGTCCCCTCAGGGGCGAGCGGAATCGCCAACGCGCCGTACCTCGACTGGAGCATCAAAACAGGGAATGGCTCTCTTTATTCTACCGTCGAGGATCTTTACAAGTGGGACCGCGCCCTGGCCGGAGAGAAGATTCTGAAGAGAGCGGCACTTGAAAAGCTGTTCGCTGAGCACGTCAAAGGGATCGGCTACGGCTGGTTCGTGGGCGAACGCTTGGGAAGGCGGGCCGTCTCCTATAACGGCAGGAGCCCGGGATTCACGTCTTCTATAGACCGTTTCATCGATGATGACGCATGCGTCATCATCCTAAGTAACAACTACGCCCCCGTGCCCCAGC
>CAZJBD010000160.1:0-5672 GCA_964544265.1 uncultured Eubacteriales bacterium | reverse complement strand
TGCCCGCTCAGACCTTCAACTGCCTCCTCCGGGCATCGCCCCTGCGCCATTGTCTTTATTACACGAAAAAAGATGCTCGCCCGAGATTCCCCCGGGATCTGGGGAAGGGTCGGATTTTAAGAAAGGGGCCGGCGGGCAGGACTGGATAAAGCAAGCTCGAGAGCCATGAACAGCATGAGCAAGTCCTCGAGGATGAGCCGCCAGTCGGCTTTCCGGCTGAAGCTGCCGAAACAGCCGCAATCGACGTCCAACCCCCGCACCATGGTGATAATAACCAGGACGATGAAACCAGTGAGAAGGAACGAAAGGAGCCAGGCGTTTGTCCGTTTGAATAGCCCGACAATGAGGAGAGCCCCGCAGAGGGCTTCAAACCAAGGCAAAGTCAGAGCAACGAAGAGGCAGGCCGCCGAAGGCAGGATCCGATAGTTCTGGATATCCCGGGCAAATCCCAGGGGGTCCATGATCTTTATGACTCCGGCATAGATGAAGAGCCCGCCCAGGATCAGCCGGAAAGCGAAGAGGATGTGTCTATTCCGTATCATTCTCCCGCTCTGCTGGCAGTCCCGCCGCTCGCCATTCATCCCATCCCCCCATGAAAACCCTAACGCCCTTGAGCCCCTGGTCTCTCAAGAGCAAGGCCAGGTCAAGGCCTGCCGGGCAATCCTCTCCAGAGCAATAGATCACGAGGTTCTTCCCCTGGGGGATGCCGGCCATAAATTCCCTAAGGGCTTCTCCTTTCGCTTCCTCGAACGGAAAATTCTTCGCCGAGGGAATATGGCCGGCTGAAAAATCCGCCCGGGACCTGGCATCGACAAACACCGCCCCTCCCCCGGTATACAGCTCCTCGGCCTCCGCCAGCGTGATCAGGATAATCCCGGAAGCCGCTTTCCCGTCTTTGAATCCCTGGACGAACTCCCCCGCCAGGAATTGTTTGATGACCGGGACATGAAGGGCCAAGCCCAGGATGATGCTCGACCCGGCAATGAGAGCTGTCTCCGCGAGAAATCTCTTGGTCAAGATCAAATGGCCCCTGAGGATCAGGGAACGAGTTTCTGGTATTTCTCCAATCCCGCTTTGAAGATACGGATGGACTCCAGAAGGTCCCTTTCATTAAGGACGTAGGCCATTCTCACTTCATCCCGTCCTCGCCCCGGTGTTCCGTAAAAGCCTGCGGCCGGAGCAAACATGACAGTCTTCCCGTCCAGGCTGAACTCTGAAAGCAGCCAGATGGTGAAGTGCTCGGCATCCTTGACCGGAAGGCGGGCGATGATGTAGAAAGCTCCCTGCGGTTTTCGGATGATGAGCCCGGGGATATCTTTCAATCCTTCGTAGAGGATGTCACGGCGCTTCTGATACTCCTTGCGGATGGGCTCGAAATAGCTCATGCCCATGTTATAGGCGGCCAGGGCCGCCCACTGCTCAAGGGACGGCGGACAAAGCCGGGCCTGTCCGAACTTAAGGACCGAGGACATGATATCCTTGTTCCGGGAAATGAGAGCGCCGATCCGGGCCCCGCAGCAGCTGAAGCGCTTGGAGATGCTGTCTACGACGATCGTCCGATCCTTGACCCCTTCGAATTCGAGAAGACTCTTATGGCTCAGGCCGTCGTAGATGAATTCCTTGTAAACCTCGTCCCCGATGAGAACAAGGTCGTGCCGTTTGGCCAGCCGCACGGCCCGCTCCAATTCCTCCGGCGTATAGACGGTCCCGGTGGGGTTGTTTGGTGAACAGAGAAGGATGGCCTTTGTCCGGGGCGTAATTCTGGCCTCGATGTCCTTTTCGGGAGGCAGCCTGAAGCCGTCCTCGACTTTGAGCGGCAGGGGAACGATCCCGATGGAAGCGAACGATGCGTAGCCATTATAGTTCGTGTAATAGGGCTCGGGGATAAGGATTTCTTCCCCGGGATCGGCCACGACGGAAAAGGCGAAATGGATGGCTTCTGAACCTCCCGTTGTCACCATGATATCGTCGACTTTCACCGGGATGCGGTAATCATTAAAGTAGCGGGCGATGGCCTCCCTCAGTTCCAGAAACCCCTGGGATGGGCCATAGCCGAGGACCTTTTCTTCATAGGCGTGGAAAGCGTCCAACACGGGCCTGGGAGTCAGGATGTCGGGGTCCCCGATATTCAGATGAAAAACGTGGATTCCCTTGGCCTTGGCCCGGTCGGCATAGGGCTTTAGCTTGCGGATGGGGGAAGCCTGGATATTGAGACCTCTTTGAGAAATATGCATATATTATTCCTCCCTTATGAAGGGCTCATTATAAACGATGCGGGCCGAAAAAGACAATTCATATTGCACTGGACCCGGGATTCTGGTATTTTTCCCGGGGACCCAAAGCGACCATGATGAAGGACCCGACCGCCCGGATCGCAAACGTCGAGCGTTGGGGAGATTATCGCCTCTTCTCTATTGAAACCCGGGAAATAGCCGACAGGGCAAGTCCCGGCCAGTTCCTCATGATCAAAATCTCCTCCCAATTCGATCCTTTGTTGAGACGGCCGATCAGCATCCATGCCCGGGAAAACAGCCGTCTGGAGATCTTCTTCCAGGTGGCCGGTCGGGGCACGGAGATTCTGGCCGAAAAAGAGGCCGGGGACACGCTCAACATCCTCGGCCCCCTGGGCAAGGGATTCTCCATAGACGAGCGCCTGAAAGGCAAGCGCGTCCTTTGCGTTGGAGGGGGTCGGGGCATCGCCCCTCTTTATTTCCTGGCCAAGGAACTGCGTGGACTTGGAGCGTCACCTATCGTCCTTTACGGGGGAAATACGGAGGCTGATATCCCTCTCCGGACGAAATTCGAAGAGGCCCATCTTCCCGTCTTTTGCTCAACCGACGACGGGTCCTTCGGCTTTAGGGGTTTCGTTACAGGGCTTGCGGCCCGTGAGATTGAAGCCCATCCCCCGGCATTCCTGTTCGGCTGCGGTCCGGAAGAGATGATGAAGACCGCCTCGCGCCTCGCCGAATCATACGACATAGCGGCCGAATTCTCCCTGGAATCGCACATGGGCTGCGGCATCGGGGCCTGCTGGGGCTGTGTCAAGCGCATTCGCCGCGGGGGGCAAGAGAGTTGGGTCAAGGTCTGTGAGGAAGGGCCCGTATTCCCGCGCGATGAGATTGTCTGGCCGGAGGGAGGAGATTGATGGTCGACCTTTCCGTCAACCTGGGCTTCCTCAAACTAAAAAATCCCGTCCTCGCTGCCAGCGGAACGTTCGGTTATGGGCTGGAGTTCGCCCCCTACCTCGACCTGGAAGAACTCGGCGGATTCGTCGTCAAGGGGCTTTATTACGGACCCAGGGAAGGGAACCCGCCTCCCAGGTTGGTGGAAACCCCCAGCGGGCTGATCAACGCCATTGGGCTGCAGGGGATTGGCGTCGAGGCCTTTGTCGCGAAGGTTCTCCCAAAACTCAAGGACCTCGCGACCGCCGTCATCGTCAATGTCTGCGGCGAAACCGAAGAGGAATACGTCCGCGTCGTCGAATTCCTCGGCGGTCGTGATGGGATCGCGGCCTTCGAACTCAATATCTCCTGTCCCAACGTCCGTCAGGAAGGCGCCTGCCCGGCCCTCGACCCGAAGACGACCTTCCGGCTGGTCAAAGCGGTCAAGCGGAGCTCGCGGCTCCCGATCATCGTTAAGCTCTCACCCAATGTGACGAGCGTCATCGAAATCGCCCAAGCGGCGGAGGAAGCGGGAGCGGACGCCGTCTCGCTCGTCAACACGTTCCTAGCCATGTCCATCGACGTGATGACGCGCCGTCCGAAATTAGCGAACGTCTTCGGTGGACTGAGCGGACCGGCCATCAAGCCGATCGCCCTGCGCATGGTCTACCAAGTCGCATCGCGTATCCACCTGCCTGTCATCGGGATGGGCGGGATCGCGAGCGGCGCCGACGCCCTGGAGTTTCTCCTCGCCGGGGCCCGTGCGGTCCAGGTGGGCACGGCCAGCTTTGTCGATCCCGACGCCTCCCTCCATATTATCCGTGAGATTCGCGAGTACTGCGAACTCCACGACATCCAACGCGTCGAGGACCTAATAGGAAAGCTTGAAACCGGCTGAAGACTCAACGCCGATAGCGCAGACCGATGGTTATTAGTATCGCCCATATAGCCGTAATAGGGCGCAGGGACTGCTCCCGGAGAAAGCCCTCGAAGGAGAGGAATCCGGATGAACGAAGATGACCTGAAGAAAAAAATCATCGTCGCCCTGGATATGAAGAATAGGGAGGACGCGGTGGCCGCCGTCTCCAGGCTCAAGGATGCCCGGACGTTTAAGATAGGCCTCGAGCTCTTCACGGCCGAGGGACCGGCCCTGTTTAAGAAGCTGAAGGTCCTCCGAAAGGGCATCTTCCTGGACCTCAAGCTCCACGACATCCCCAACACCGTCGCCGGAGCCGTCCGCTCCGCCGTCAGGCACGGCGTCCAGATGATGACCATTCATGCCTCAGGAGGAAGGGAAATGATGACCCGGGCCGTGGAAGCTGCCCGCAAGACGGCCGAGGCAGAGAAGGTCGAAAAACCGCTTCTCCTCGCCGTCACCGTCCTGACCAGCCTGAAATCGGTCGAGCTCGACGAGGTTGGGATGGATCCTGACCTAGCCGGCCAAGTCCTGCGACTCGCAGGCCTGGCAAAGTCGGCCGGCATGGACGGGGTTGTCTGCTCCCCCCAGGAGATCGAAATCATCCGTCAGGAATACGGACGTGACCTCCTTATCGTAACGCCGGGGATCCGACCCGCCTGGGCGGCTGCCCAGGACCAGAAAAGGATTATGACTCCGGCCGAGGCCCTGAGGAAAGGCGCGGATTATCTGGTGATAGGCCGGCCCATTACGGGAGCGGCATCACCTCAGGAAGCCTTCGCCCGGATCGTCGAGGAATTAGAGCGGCCGGACAACCCCTCCCATCGTGAAGATCGCTCCTAGGATCAAGGCTACCACAAAGTACAGGACGATCATGACGATAATGCTCACGACCAGGTAGCCCATGACCTTTTCTTTGGGGGTATCCATCATGGGCGTCGCAAATCCGAGATAGAGGATATACAGCCCGTACAGGCTGGCCAGGATTACGAGCCATTCCAGGAACGGAATGATGTACAGGATCCCCGCGACCCAGGCCGGGACCATGCTGTAGACCGCCAGCTTCATGGCATTGAGCTGGTTGGAGGCCGAAGAGAAGGTCGGCGCCAGGGCGTTGATGATCAGCGCGAAGACATAAACGGAGATCAGAGAAAAAATATAGTAAACAATCGCCCGAATAAGGGACGTCCCCAGCCCCATCCTCACAAAGCCGATGAACGGGACCCTGCGGCCTATGAGGCCGTACCCGATGAACTGGGCGACGGCGGGAATGGCGGCCAGGATCATCGCGCATGACGTGAAGAGTTCTTGGACCGTAGTCGTTTCAGCCTTAATCTTGGCCCACTCTTCTTTTGGCTTTAAAACGATAGCCTGGACTCTTGCTACCAAATCCATGTGCTCCTCCTTCACTCAAGTTGGCTAAACTATATAATTATCGAGAATCGATGTCAATAAGGTTTTCGGAGCGGGCGGGGCGCGGTAAAAAAGGGGAGAAAAAAGCGTCGCAGGTTGAATGGGCAAGAGGCGCGGGTCGGACTCGAACCGACGAATAAAGGTTTTGCAGACCTCTCCCTTAGCCTCTTGGGTACCGCGCC
>CAZJBD010000159.1:0-5690 GCA_964544265.1 uncultured Eubacteriales bacterium | reverse complement strand
AGAGACAGATCCGGGCGCCCTGCCGGGGGTTAAGATAGGCATAGAACGAGTTCCCGTCCAGGGTCATTGCCAGAGCCTTTTTCGATCCTTTGATCCTCAGGACCGCCGCGTCCGCCCCGGGAAGGAAGACCGTATTGACCTGGATCATGTGATCGTATTGGCGGAAAACCCATTCTTTATCCGCTATGGAGGGGGAGGAAAGAATCTTGCTAAAGACTTCGTTAAAGTCCGCCGGTAGGGGAATTTCGGGGAGCCTTGAAACCTTGCGCAGGAAAGCGGGCTCCCTCGCCGGCCTGCGGTAGGCCGGGCAGAGGTTGACGACCGCGTCCACGGGGATGTCAACGACTTCGTTGCCTTTGAACCTAACCTTGAGTCTCCCGCCTTCGGTGACTTGGCCGATGACGACGGCGTCAAGATCCCATTTGGCGAAGACGGCCTGGACTTCCGCGACCTTTTCCTTCCTGGCGCAGATGAGCATCCTTTCCTGGGACTCGGAGAGCATGATCTCATAAGGCGTCATGCCTTCTTCTCGCTGCGGGACCAAGTCGAGGTCGATCTCCATCCCGGCGCCGGTCCTGGCCGCCATCTCCGTCGTCGAGCATGTCAGCCCGGCCGCCCCCATGTCCTGGATGCCCACGATCATATCGGAGGACATGACTTCCAGGCAGGCCTCGAGAAGAAGTTTCTCCTTGAACGGGTCCCCGACCTGGACGTTGGGCCTTTTATGTTCGGTGTCCCTGCCGAATTCCGCCGAGGCCATAGTGGCGCCATGGATCCCGTCGCGTCCGGTCTTGGCCCCCACATAAAGGACGGGATTTCCTTTGCCCTCGGCCCTGGCGTAAAAGATTTTGTCCTTTTCTGCCAGGCCAAGAGCGAAGACGTTGACCAGAGGGTTGAGGGAGTATCCTTCTTCAAAGGCGATCTCTCCCCCCACGGTCGGGATCCCGATCGAGTTGCCGTAGCCGGCAATTCCGGAGACGACGCCTTCCATGATGACTTTATTCCTGGGATCTTCGAGGGGACCAAAACGAAGAGAGTCCAGGACAGCGATGGGCCTTGCACCCATGGTGAAGATGTCCCTGAGAATGCCGCCCACTCCCGTCGCCGCGCCCTGGTAGGGTTCGATGAATGATGGATGGTTGTGGGATTCGATCTTGAAGACTACGGCCAAGCCGTCACCGATATCGAGGATTCCAGCATTTTCCCCGGGACCCTGGATAACGTATTTTCCTTTGGCAGGTAGGCCCTTGAGGTAAACCCGGGAGCTCTTGTAACCGCAATGCTCCGACCACATCACCGAAAAAATGGCGAGCTCGGTGATATTGGGCTCCTTGCCGATGAGGCTGACGATGGACGAATATTCTTCGAGCGACAAGCCATGATCTTTGATGGTTCTTTCGTTGATCATGGACATCTCGATTTGCGGCCCTTGTTTTCAATGGCCTCAATCAGGGACCGGAATATGATTTGGCCGTCTTCGCTTCCGAGAAGGGCCTCGGAGGCTCTCTCGGGGTGAGGCATCAGTCCCATGACGTTCCCCTTTGCGCTCATAAGGCCGGCGATACTGTCCATGGAACCGTTGACGTTGGCTTCGTCCGTAAGCCTGCCGTCCGCATCGCAGTAACGGAAGACGACCTGTCCGTTCCCCCGGATGTCGTTGATAACTTCGTTTGGAGCGTAGTAGTTCCCGTCGAAGTGGGCGATCGGGATCTTGAGGATTTGACCCTTCTTCCCGGCCCGGGTGAAATCCGTTCGATCATTCTCGATGCGGATATGGACGAATTGGCAGAGGAATTTGAGGTTCTTATTCCGGAGCATGGCTCCAGGCAGCAAACCGAGTTCGAGGAGGATCTGGAAACCATTGCAAATTCCCAGGACGTGTCCGCCGTTTTTGGCAAAAGCCCGGACTTCCTGCATCAGAGGAGAGAACCTGGCAATCGCTCCGGACCGGAGGTAGTCTCCGTAGGAAAAACCTCCCGGAAGGACGACGACATCCACGTCCTGAAGGTCGTGGTTCTTGTGCCAGAGGAAAACGGTATCCCGTCCGATGATGTCCCTCAAAACGTGAAACGTGTCGTGGTCGCAATTCGACCCCGGGAACATGACGACTCCGAATTTCATGGGAGGGCTTCAGTCATCCTGGATGATCTGCCACGTGTATTTTTCGATGATAGGATTGGCCAGGACCTTGTGGGCGATCTCCGGGACGAGTTTCCGGGCTTCTTCCTCAGAGATCTTGTCCAGCTCGAGCTCGAAGACCTTGCCCTGGCGCGCTTCCTTGATGAATCGGTAGCCCAGCGTGTGGAGGGCGTTCCTAACGGTTTGACCCTGGGGGTCAAGAACGCTGTCCTTGAACGAGACCAGGATCCTAACTTTCATCGGATAAAACCCTTTCGAAAATGTAGTCGATCTTGCCGAGGTAGGGCTCCAGGGAGAAGCATTGGTCAATTTCTTCCGGAGTGAGGATTGCGACGATCTCTGGTTCAGCCTCAATCAGGGCCTTGAAGTCGAGGTTTTCGTTCCAGGCCTTTAGACTATTTTTTTGGACGAGCTGGTAGGCCGATTCGCGGCTGAGCCCCTTGCGGGTCAAGGCCAGGAGAACGCTTTGGGAGAAGATCAGGCCCCGGGTCGCCCCGATATTCGCCTTCATTCGGTCTGGGTGAACGGTCCAGTTTTGAACGATGTCGGTTACGTCTGCCGAGAGAAAGTCGGTCAAGATGAAAGAGTCGGGGATAATGACCCTTTCTGCAGAGGAATGGGATATGTCTCTTTCATTCCAAAGCGGGATATTTTCCATGGCCACCTGGAGATAGGAGCGGACCAAGCGGGCCAGGCCGGAGGCCCTTTCGCAGCGCACCGGATTCTTTTTATGAGGCATGGAGGAGGAACCCTTCTGGCCCTTGATAAACGGCTCATCGAGCTCGAGGACCTCTGTTCTCTGCAGATGCCGGATTTCGACGGCGAATTTCTCCAGGGACGTGGCGATCAGGGCCAGGCAGGCGATGACCTCGGCGTGTCGGTCTCTCTGCAGGACCTGGGTTGAGACTCTTACCGGCTTGAGCTTGAGGGCCTTCAGAGCGTAGACCTCGACCCGCGGGTCGAGGTGGATAAAGGTGCCGACAGAGCCAGAGATCCGGCCGACCGAAATCACCTCCAGAGCTCTTGCCGTCCGCACCAGGTGCCTCTTGATTTCCTCATACCAGACGAGGAGCTTAAAACCGAAGGTAATGGGTTCGGCATGGATGCCGTGAGTCCGGCCGATGCAGGGCGTTTTTTTGTATTTGAGGGCCTGCTTCTTGAGAACCCTTTTAAGCTCCAGGAGCCTTTTTTGGACTTTTTCCAGAGACTCCCTGATGCGGAGGGATAGGGCCGTGTCCACGATGTCGTAGGAGGTCAGGCCGAGGTGGATGAAACGTCCGTCCTTGCCCACCTTTTCGTTGACAGAGGTTAGGAAAGCGATGACATCGTGCTTGACGACCTTTTCGATTTCGTCGATACGCTCTATGGAGAATCCTGCCTTTTCCCGGATCCTCTTGAGAGACTTGGCAGGAATCTTCCCCAATTTCGCCCAGGCGGCGCAGACAGCTAGTTCCACATCCAGCCATTTCCTGTAACGATTCTCGTCCGTCCAAATGCCGCCCATCCCGGGCAGGGTGTAGCGTTCGATCATGGTTCGATTCCTTTGTGATTAAAAGAAAATGATATCAAGTGGGTCCGGACCTGTCAATTTAAAAGCGCTGGAATGCTGGACGGGCAGCCAAGCTTTTCATATGATCGGAGTCTAATCAAATGAACAGGATCATGGGTGCGTCCAATGAAGGTACTCCATCTGAAACGGGCTTGCTGGCTGCCGCCAGGAACGGAAGCAGGGAAGCGTTCTCGATCCTGGCCAGGCTATATCAAGAGAGAATTTTCCGTACGATCCTTAGATTCACCCGGAATCCGGAGGACGCTCGGGACCTGACCCAGGAGACCTTCATGGCGGCCTTCAGATCCTTGAGATCGTTCCGGCAGGGGGCAGGCTTCTATACGTGGATCTACCGAATCGCCGTGAATTCGACTCTGAACTTCCTGAAAAAAAAAGGCCGGGAAAAGAACAGAACAGAGTTTCGGGAGGACGTGGATTCTATATCCGGGCCGGGGAGTTCTCCCGAAGGGGAATCGATAAGAAGCGAGCTCGGCAGGAGGCTGGCAGAGGCCGTTAGGGACCTGCCGCTCCCGTTCAGGTCTTCTTTCATCCTAGTTGTCCAGGAGGGGAAGAGTCATGCCGATGCCGCCGGGATCCTCGGCTGCTCGGAGAACACGATTTCCTGGAGGATGCACAAGGCCCGGAAAGTGCTTCAAGGGAAGCTCAAACCTTATCTCGATGAGGTCCGCCATGACGTGCCGTAAATACGAGCGATGGATCTCCGATAATATGGACGGCCAGTTATCGGACAGAAAAAAGGCCACCCTCAGTGGGCATCTTGAAGACTGCGCGAGTTGTCGTTCCTATGAAAAAAGCTTGAAGATTCTCCAGGACGAGGCCGGGAAGCTTCTGCAGCTCAACGTCCAGCCTGAGTTCATGAAAGCCCTCAGCAAGCGCTTGGAAGAAAGCCTATATTCCAAGCCTGCGGCCAGGGTTGCAAAGACGATCCGACATGCCGGGCGCTGGAAATGGGCCTGGGTGGGAGCGGCCGTCCTCGTCTTCGCCTTGGTGGCCGGAGGGATCATCTTTTTTTTCATGTCCAAAACGTCTCCGGACCCCTGGCCGGTATCCTATGAGGACTCACTGGCCCAGATCTTAGGAGAAATCGGGGAAGATACCGGCCTGGCCGAGTCCTTCAACCAGGTCCTGCAGGCCTCCATTGGGGAGGCCCTCTTGCAGGCCGAAAGCCCGACGTTCTGGGAGGGACTCGACGAGGAGGGGGTAGAGCTTATGGAGCTGGACATCGCGAACGGAAGGGAAATCTAGGAGGGGAATCATGAAAAAGATGAGGGTAATTGCTTGTATCCTGGGCCTTTTGCTGTTCCAGGGGGGCCTTGCGGCCCAAAACTCCCAGGAGCAGGGCCCGACCAGGGAAAGGATTCGGGAAAATGTCTATACCCTGAGGCTCATCCGCATGACCCAAGCACTGAACCTGACCGAGGAGCAGACATCCAAAATCTACCCGGCCTTGGGCCGGATAGAAAAAGACAAGAGCGATACCCAGAAAAAGATAGCCTCAGGAATCCGGGAGCTGAAGGACCTTCTGGGGAGTTCGCGGCCGGGGGATGAGGAGCTTATGACAAAGGTCCGGGCCCTTCAGGAACTGAGAAAAGAGCTCAGGAATCTTGACGAAAAATTCGAGGGCGTCCTTGACGAAAACCTATCCGTTGTCCAGAAAGCCAACTATGTCATTTTCTCTGTGGATTTCTATAAGGGGCTATGGGAAAACCTCAATAGAGCCCGCCTTATGAGAAATAAAAGAAATTCTTGACAAAAAGGGAAATTTCCTCTAGAATAGCTGTCGTAAAATTTTTTTATTTTTCAGATTATCAATCTGAAAAAAGAAGAAGCTCGAGCTGGAATAAGAGAAGGACTATATTTTTTTTCCTATCTCTTCCCCATTATTCTCGCGGCAACTCGCGCTCTCCAGGCAGAAAACGGCGAAACGCCAGCGTAGCTCAGCAGGTAGAGCGGCTGATTTGTAATCAGCGGGTCAGGGGTT
>CAZJBD010000158.1:0-5709 GCA_964544265.1 uncultured Eubacteriales bacterium | reverse complement strand
GTTGAGATCATCAAGAAAGGCAAAGCTTATGTTTGTGACCTGACCGTGGACCAGGTTCGGGAATTCCGGGGAACGATCAACCGCTCGGGCAGGGAGAGCCCCTGGAGGAACCGGACCGTCGAAGAGAACCTTGACCTCTTCAAACGGATGCGGGACGGCGAGTTCCCGGACGGATCGAAAACACTCCGGGCTAAGATCGACATGAGTCATCCGAATCTCCTCCTGCGCGATCCCTTGATGTTCAGAATCCGCAGGGCGACCCATTATCGGAGGGGGGATGCCTGGTGCATCTACCCGACCTACGATTGGGCCCACGGCCAGTCGGACTCCATCGAGGGGATCACCCACTCGATCTGCACGCTTGAATTCGAGGTCCATCGGCCGCTGTATGATTGGTTTCTGGACCAGCTCGGAGTTCACCATCCTCAGCAAATCGAATTCGCCAGGCTCAACGTGAGCCATACGGTCCTAAGCAAGAGGAAGCTCTTGGAGCTTGTCGAACAGGGCTTCGTGAACGGATGGGACGATCCGCGCATGCCCACGATCTCCGGCTACCGGAGACGCGGCTATACGCCGGAATCCATCCGGGCCTTCTGCGACCTCATCGGCGTCGCCAAGGCCAACAGCATCGTCGAAGCGAGTGTCCTCGAGAACTGCCTCCGCGCGGAGCTTAACCGGACGGCGCCGAGGGCCATGGTTGTCCTCCGGCCGCTCAAGGTCGTCGTTATTAACTATCCAGCGGGCAAGGTCGAGGAATTCGATGTCATGAACAATCCTGAAGACTTGAGCATGGGAACGCGCAAGGTCCCTTTCTCACGGGAGTTGTTCATCGAGCGGGAGGATTTCATGGAGGACCCGCCGAAGAAGTTCTACAGGCTCGCCCCCGGACGCGAAGTTAGATTGCGCTCCGCTTATTTCATTAAATGCAAAGAGGTCGTCAAAGACCCGGCGACGGGCGAGATCGTGGAGTTGCGGTGCACGTATGATCCGGCGACGAGGGGCGGCGACTCCCCCGACGGCCGGAAGGTCAAGTCAACCCTGCATTGGGTTTCAGCCGCCCATGCCGTCAAAGCCGAGGTTCGTCTTTATGGCACGCTGTTTACGGTCCGCGATCCCAACGACGTGCCCGAAGGCGTGGACTACAAGACGAACTTGGATCCCAACTCCCTGGAAGTTCTCAAAGGATGCCGGATGGAGCCGGGCCTGAAGGCCGCGATGCCCGGCAGCCGTTATCAGTTCGAGAGGCTCGGCTACTTCTTTGTGGACCCCCGGGATTCCACACCCGGAAAGCTCGTCTTCAATCGGACGGTCACCCTGCGTGACGAATGGGCAAAGCTCTCCACGTCCGGCAAGACAGGGGATTGACCTCCGTTTTTTCTGGGGACCAGCCGGTCCGCGCCTGCCGATTATCCACCTGCAAAAATGTGTTCCAGGTATTTCTGCCCAATGCCCAAGGGATTCAGAGCTTCTTTTACCTGAATCCTCTCTTTGGTCTCTAGGAGATCGATGACGTCCCCCGCGCCCTCAGGATCAACGACCTCCACTTTGGGCTTGAAGATGTCCTGTTCATTCACTTCCCTGACCACGGCGATTCTTTGATCGGTGAGCATGACGATGGTCCCGATCGGCCAGACGCCGATCGTCTGGAAGAACCTGTCGAGAAGGGCGGGGTCGAAGAGCTTCCCCTTTTCGAGGTTCATGATCTCATGAATTTTGTTGGGGGGGAAATCCGTTTTATAGGACCTTTTCTGGGCCAGCGCGTCATAGACGTCGCACAGGGAGACGATAAGTGAGGCGACGTGGGGGGGACGCGGATAGGGAACCTTGGGATACCCGGTCCTATCGAAACGGAGATGGTGCTCGAAGGCGACCACGGGCGGGAGAATCCCCAACGCGTCTTGGTATCCTTGAAGGATCATCGATCCCAGGAAGGGGTGGTCCTTGATGCGCGCGAATTCGTCGTCGGCCAGCTTACCCTCTTTCTTGAGGATTTCCGAGGAAATATGGAGTTTCCCCACGTCATGGAAGAGGGCGGCGATTCCCAGGTCCAAAACGTCATCCTTGGGGAATCCCAATCTCGACGCGAAGGACATCGAGAGGATGGAAACGTGGAGGAGATGGACGAACGTGATCAGGTCCTTATCCTTCACCGAAATGAGATTCAGAAGCTCCTGGTGTCTCCCCATGAAGTTTTCCATGATGTTGAGGATATTGAAGCGGAGGTCGAGGAAATCGATCTCTTCGCTGTTTAAGACGGCTCCAAGAGAGTGCGACGCGAATTGCAGGGAACCCTCATACCGGGCATGACGCTCGCGGTCGGGCCCGCCCTTTGCCAGACCCGCGGCCTTGGCCCTCAATTTGCCGACCTGGATACTCTCGAGCCGCTGGAGCTCGTCTGCTTCCTCCGATTCGAGGGACCTCTTCTTCCCGGGCCGGGTGAGAAAGGCGATGAACGTGGACAGCTCATCGGGACGCAGGCCAGGCCGGAAGATGATCCTGTCGATCCCGAATTCCCGGAGATAGTCGACAAGGGATTTCAGCCGCTGGCTCAGTTCGAAATAAACCTCATCCTCCCAGGCCAGCTCACCTTCGACGATCCCCAGGATGCTCTCTTTTTTTTCTCGGAGATGTTCCGAAAGCCGCCCATAAAGGATATCAACGAATTCTTTGAACGTCGGATGGTCCTCGGAATAGATTTTCCCTGCCTGGATGGCGTTCAGCAGGCCGATGAATATGTTTTTAACGTCCGTTTTCATTCCATTTCTCCAGCACGCGACGGGCTTCCTTCCTCAGCGACCGGTTCCACCAGGACTTTCTCCGGCTCAGCCGCTCGAGATGTCCGGCCGCCTCGCGAAGCCCCTTGCTCTCCACGATCTGGATGTGCGCTTTCAGCTTCTTGTTGAAGATGCCGTACGGGGATTGGAACCTCAGGAAACGATCGAGGGCTCGCTTGCGCGTCGTATCGCGGCCCGCAAGGACGACCAAAGCCTCGCTCTTGAGCGAGGTCTTCGGGGACCTGAGGACGGGAAATAGGAAATCCTTGTCGATCTCAGACAGACAGCCCATGGCCTTGAGGACCTCAACCCGGACGGGCTCGTCTCCTATGCTGAAGACGGCTTTAAGGACGGTTAGGGAGAGAGGCGAATCGATGGTCTTTAAGGCCGCGATCGTCCGGTCGATAAACGACCTGTCCTGTCTTTTTTCTTTCAACCGGGACGTCAGGGCGTCCATTTTTTCTTTGAAGAACCGGTAATAGGCCCGAAGGATGGACGGCGTCATCTTGTTTTCGGAGATGATCTTTTCAAGATAGACATCCAGGCCGAGCTGGCTCTCGGCCAGACCGGATATAAGGCGGTCGAAATAGGGGGAAATCCCTTCCTCGAGTACGGCCCTCTCCACGCACTCGCCGACGGCGTCGCCGATCTTTTGGAGCGCCGGGTCGTTAGGGTAGGCCGACCGTTTGGACAGGAGGACTTCCTGGAGCGAACCCAGAAACTCGAAATCCCCTCGGCTGGAGATCTCTTCCCACATCCCCAGGACCCTTCCCGTGGCGGCTGCCATTCGGCCTGCATCCGTCTCGCGAGCCAGGACGTTCAGAAGGATGTAACGGAAGTTCTCGGCCAGCTGTTCGTGATCGAAAGAGATCTTCTTATCGAAATGGATGTCCTTGAGAAGGGAGCTCAGGGTCTGCCTATAGGTTTCCGAAATGAGTGGGCCGGACGTCCCGGAGAGGAGGGCCTTGATTTTCGCCTCGGTCTCGGGTCGGCGGTTAACGGGGTTGTCGGTCTCGAATAATTGCCGGAGGGAACCCGAGATCCGCCTGTGCCGGTCGGTCTCGAGGAGTTTGGAGAAAATACTGAAACTCAGGGAATCAAAGCCTTCGTCGGAGATGATCTCTTCCCAAAGAGTGGAGGCCAGATCTTCTTCATTCAGGTCCGAGATCAGGAGCCTCAAGTTGTCGAGCTTGGCGTGGGGATTGACGTTTTTGTCGGTTACGAACGACTTGATGAGGTTTCTGGCGCAGGCACGGTATTTCGTCGAGTCGTTCTTTTTGAGGTGGGCGAAAAACCTGGAGAAGTTCCTGTTCATGTTCTCATCGACAACGAGCTCTGCTGTGTTGAGCTTGTCCGCGACCCGGTCGAAGCTTTCCGCGACATCAATGATCTTCTCCGCGTCGTTCTCGTCCACAGCCTCCTGGAGGAGGTACGGCCAGACGTCCTTGATTTCTTCGCCATTGCCCTTGAGGAGCTCCTTGTAATCGAGCTCCTCCACAGACATGTGCAAAACCTTCTCCTTTTTCAGGATCTCTTGTCCGCCGCCCAGCTTGACGAATTCGCTCAGGGGAAGGGTCACCTTGGTTGAAAAGCGCATCAGCTCATCGAGAGTGACTCCCGGACGGATCTCGAGAGTCTTGATCTTCCGGAGGTGAAAAAGCATCCCCAGTTCCCGAAATGTTTTTTCTCCTTCCCAGAACCGGCCGTCGGCGAAGAGAGAGCGGGGGGTGAATCCCACCGACAGGGGAGAGATGAGCGCAAGGGCGTCTTCGACCCGGCCCCGGAGGTCCTCCACGCAATGGATGAAAGCCGGATGGTTCATTTGATACATGGTCGCGTTCTTGAACGCGACGCGGAGAGACTGGAAGAATCGGTGAAGGGCTTCATCCTTATTCATGTTCCCTCAACCCCAATTCGAAAAAGACGGTTCACAACCGACAGGAATATCTTAGCCCAAGTGAAGAAAAAAAGCGAACGAGTTTAAGCTGGAGTTCATCACGGCGAGAGCCCTGTTAGAAAGATTAAGAAATCGTCTTATGAAGCCGATTTGAAGGACTGTCCTCAAAGGCGGAGGAACTCCGAAGACCTATTTATCCGCGATCTGATAGGCGGAAACGTAGTTCAGCTTCGAGACCTTTTCGATGAGGTCGCCGCTTACCTTCTCAACGCTGTCGCTCGTCTGGTGGTAGTCTTCGGTCAGGTTCGCGATACAAAACGCCCAGGGAACCTTGGCCGCGCTGAACGAAGAATGGTCGGAGCCGCCGCCCCCGCGCTCGTTCGATTTGGATTCGCGCAGGAACAGGTCAAGCCCTACATACTGGTCGGCGTCCCTAAAGACGTCGCCCAAGCCAGCTCCAGAAGCGAAGGAGACGGGAAGAAAATTGGCCGGCTTGATTTTCTTGAACAGGTCTTCCCCGACCGGGAATTCGAACATCCGGGCCATTCGGGTGATGCTCTTCTCATCGTAGGGCCGGCTGATCATGTCCAGGTTGAGATAGGCGACGGTCTTATCGATCGGGAAGGGCGGATTCTGGACGTAATACCTGGAGCCGAGGAGCCCTTCTTCCTCGCCAGTCCATAGCGCGAAGATGACCGTCCGCTTGGGCTTCTGGGGGAGGGCGGCAAAGGCCCGGGCCAGGTTCATGACGCCCACGGACCCGGATCCATTATCGTCAGCCCCATTGAAGACATACTCGCCACGCTTGCCCAAGTGGTCATAGTGGGCGCCGATGACGACGTATTCGTTTTTTAAGACGGGGTCTGAACCCTCGACATAACCCACGACGTTACGGCAGCGGACCAGGGCGGTTTTAGCCGTCGTCGAAAGCGTCGCCGTCGTCCCGGGCAAAATGAGGGACATGGGTTTGTAGGTTGCGTCGATCCCGGCCTTCAGGTCCTCGATTGTCCGGCCCGAGTTCTCCAGGAGGAAATTGGC
>CAZJBD010000157.1:0-5760 GCA_964544265.1 uncultured Eubacteriales bacterium | reverse complement strand
CCGCCGAGTTCAAGGAGTTCGCCTATCCCAAGGTCCAGAACATGGTCCTGAACATCTCCTACGACGAAGTCCGCCATTCCAAGCAGTTCGGGGCCATGATCCGGACGATGGTCGACTCGGGCAACGCGGACGCCCTCATCTTCCAGCCCAAACCGGGGAATGAGTCCCGGGAGGATATCCGTCTCATCCACGAGATCTCGCGCCTGGAGAACGATCTCATGCATCGCTACCTGAAATTCGTCCTTCTTTTCAGCGAGCACCAGGACCTCAGCCAGCGCCTCTTCAAAAATTCGATCGACCATATGCGGTTCTGGGACAAGCTTTCCGGAATCCTGGTCAAGCTGGACGACGTCGTCCGGATCGAGAACGCGGTGAGGGACGGGAAAGGCGTTGAACGGAGCCGCGCTCCCATGCCCGCCGAATATCCCGGCCACACCCGCATTTCCGCCCTTGAGGGCCTTATGCCGGCAGAGGAGAATTTGGTCCGGAGATACGAAAAGATCATCAGCCTCTTCCCGGAAGGCGAAATCAAAGACCAGGTTAAGCTCCAGCTGGCCCTGACCAGGGAACACGTCTTCACCCAGGATTGGCTGCTCCAGAACGCCCGCCGGATTAAAGGACTCGAATAGGACCGGCCCGGCCCTGCACGTCCGGCCTGTCCGTCCACCGTATTGACAATCTTTTTCCCTTAAGCTAAAAATGACGTAAGCTCATCATGGGAATCGCGCTTAAGATCGAAGGCCTTTACAAGTCATTCCACACGGGCTTTATACCCAAGAAAAAAGAGATCCTCAAGGGGATCTCGCTCGCCGTCGAAGAGGGCGAAATCTTCGGCTATCTCGGACCAAACGGGGCCGGAAAGACGACGACGATCAAATGCGTCCTGAGCCTCATCTTCCCCGACCGGGGGACGGTCCAAATCTTCGGCCAGCCCCACTTGGCGCCCAAAGCCAAAGAGAAGGTGGGCTTCCTTCCCGAGAATCCCTATTTCTATGATTACCTTTCGGCCCGCGAGTTTCTCTCCTTTTACGCGGACCTTTTCCTCCTCAGCAAGGCCGAAAAAAAAGCCCGGGTCGCCTCCCTCCTCAAGCTCGTCGGGCTGGAGAGGGCCTCGGACCTCCACCTCCGGAAATTCTCCCGCGGGATGCTCCAGCGCGTCGGACTCGCCCAGGCTCTCATCAACGACCCTCGGCTCGTCATC
Source organism: uncultured Eubacteriales bacterium (assembly GCA_964544265.1). Lineage (GTDB taxonomy): Bacteria > Acidobacteriota > Aminicenantia > Aminicenantales > Saccharicenantaceae > JALHVH01. The sequence continues at coordinate 4,559 of CAZJBD010000157.1, read as the reverse complement.
CTGGACGAACCGCTCGGCGGGCTCGATCCTCTCGGCCGGAAGGAGATCCGGGACATCATCGTCCGGTTTAAGAAGGAGGGAAAAACGGTCTTCTTGTCCTCGCACATCCTCCAGGATATCGAGATGATCTGCGACCGCGTGGCCATCCTCATCGACGGCCGCATCCTTAATCAAGGCACCCTCCATGACCTCATTTCGGAGAGAATCCTTTTCACCGAGGTGACGATCTCCGGCCTCTCGCCGACAGAGCTGGCCGGGTTGGGCGAGAGTCTATCCGTCCGCGGCGGGAAGGTCCTCCTCAAAGTCTACGACCAGGACAAGGTCGGCCGGGTTCTTGAGCTCGTCCGCGAAAAAAAGGCCAAGATCGAATCCCTCATTCCCCGAACCGAAACCCTGGAGGACATTTTCGTGGAAATGGTGAGGCGGACATGAAAGTCGGGACGATTGCCCTGAACACGTTCAGGGAAGCCAAGCGGGACCGGATCCTCTATCTCCTTTTCTTTTTTGCGGCGGTCTGCATAATTTTCTCCCGCGTTCTGGCCATCCTGACGGTCGGGGACCGGATCAAGATCATCAAGGACGTCGGCCTGGCCTCCATTTCGATCTTCGGCATCCTTATGGCCATTCTCATGGGGACCGGGCTCGTCTACAAGGAGATCGACAAGAAGACGATCTTCACCCTGCTCTCCAAACCCATCCATCGGGCCCAATTCATCCTCGGAAAGTATCTAGGTCTCGCCCTGACCCTCTTTATCATGACGGTCCTCATGGCCGCGATCTTTCTGGCCGTCCTCTTTTTCCATACCTTCAGAGTCGAATGGCCGATGCTCACGGCCATTCTTTTTATCTTTTTGGAGCTCATGCTCATTACGGCCGTGGCCATCCTCTTCTCGACCTTCTCCACACCCATCCTGAGCTCGATTTTTTCTCTCTCCTTCACCCTCATCGGCCACCTCTCCTGGGGGCTCGAAACGCTCATCAAGAAGATGAAGCCGGGGGCCGGGCGGACGCTGGCCCGGATCCTTTATACGTTCCTTCCCGATCTCGAGAACTTCAACTTCAAGACCGAGGTCGTCCACGGCCTGCCCATTCCGCCCCGAATCTTCCTCTATTCGACGCTCTACGGGATCCTTTACGCGGCCTTCGTGCTCGGGCTGGCGATATGGGTTTTCCGAAAGCGCGATTTCATATGATTCAAAGAATCTCCGGGACGTTTGTCCTCGTCCTCTTCCTCCTGGCCACGTGCGCAGGATTTATGGAGTTGAAGCTCCGGACCGATAAGATTCTCCGGGCGAAAATCCCCGGCTCGTCCATCATCTACGTTCCCTCCGGCAAATTCCTGAAATACGCTGTTTTCGGCTATACGGGATTGGCCGCCGACATGGTCTACCTCTGGGCCATCCAGTACTACAGCACTTATGAGATCGCCGACCGGTTCACTTATCTCGACCATATCTTTGCCATCATCGCCGAGCTCGACCCGCGATACACGGATCCCTATGAGATCGGCTCCATGATCGCCAGCCAGGAAGCCCAGGATGTTCCACTGGCCCTCCGAATCCTCGACAGGGGATTCGCCAAGAATCCGGACATGTGGCTCTTTCCTTTTGAGGCCGGCCACATCGCCCAGGTCCGGCTCAAGGACTACAACCTGGCCAGGGAATATTACCGGAAAGCCATGGACTTGCCCGGAGCTCCCGACTTCACGAAGCGGCTCTACGCCAACGCGGCGCTCGAGGTCACGGATTTCAAGACATCCTGGGAGACCTGGCTCGAGGTCTATAACACGGCCACGGACGAGCGAGTGAAAAAGATCGCCTCAAACCACTTATACCAGGTCAAGGCCGAGATGGACATTGCCGCCCTGAAAGAAGCCATCGCGAAGTTCAAGGAGCGGTATCAAAGGCTTCCGGATGAACTCGTCCGGCTGGTCGCGGCAGGATTCCTGACTTCTCTCCCCTGGGATCTGGATAATGAGAATTATGTTTACGACCCCGCGACAGGGGACGTAAAGGCCCCGACTTTGTGGTGGAAACGTTGACTCTGATTCTCATCGTGCTCGTCGGCCTGGCCTGGGGCAGCTTCCTCAACGTCGTCATCTACCGCGTCCCGCTCGGGTTAAGCTTGATCAAGCCGCCCTCGTCATGCCCCGGCTGCCGAACACGGATTAAGCCGTACGACAACATCCCTCTTTTTTCCTATCTCATCCTGGGCGGAAAATGCCGCCACTGCGGCTATCGGATTCCTTTTTCCTATTTCCTGGTCGAGGTCCTGACGCCGGCGTCATTCATGCTCCTCTACTTCCATCACGGCCGAACGCTGGGACTTCCTTTTGTCGCCTCCTGCCTGTTTGGGAGCGCGATGATCGTCCTCGGATTCATCGATTACGATCATCAGATTCTCCCCGACGTCATTACGATGCCCGGATTGTTTCTGGCTCTGGCCTATGGCGTTTTCCGGCAGGACATGAGCTTCCGGCAGGTCCTCATCGGGGCCGTGGCGGGGTCTGGATTCCTGCTCTTTATCTATGGCGCCTATTTCCTGGTCCGCCGGAAAGAGGGACTGGGCATGGGAGACGTGACCATGCTCCTTTTTATCGGGGCCTTCCTGGGCTGGCTCCAGACCGTCCTGACCCTCATCCTGGCCTCGTTCGTGGGGGCCGGCGTGGGCGTCTTCATCATCACGGCCCGAAAGAAGGACTTGAAGTTCGCGCTGCCGTTCGGGACCTTTCTTGCCCCGGCCGCCTTGCTCGCGCTCCTGTGGGGACAGAGAATCGTCAACGCCTATCTGGATTTGTTTAAAAAATAGGCGCCCTCTACTTGAGAATCTTATAAACCTCTCTCCAGGACTTGATCACCAACCGCGTCGGATTCACGGGCTGGGCCAGCACTTGGCTCGGCGGCTCGGGCGGGCTGATCTCAGGTCTCGTATAGCTCTGGATAAAGACCTTGCTCTTCGTGACGGTTTCGTCGCCTTCCTTAACCTGTTGGGTGGCTCCGACCGTAACGGCCGAACGGACCTTCTGTTTAGTCTGCAGGTAGGCTATGGTTTCGCCTCCCGAGCCAATCAAAGATGAATTCCCGGCCTGACTCGACGTAATGTAACGGGAATAAATCTTCCCGATACCGGGAAGCGTCAGGCAGGGATTCAGGCTTTCAATGCTTCCATAAAGGGTGGCGATATAGATCTGGTTGTTGGAGATGACAGGATCCGCCCAGACCTTTTCGCCCTGGGCCAGATCGTCCTTCTTCAGGCTGGAGTCCAGACCAAGAGCGTCGCCGAGGGCTTGGTTCCCCAGGTACCACTCCACCGTCGGCGGATCTATATCCTTCAGGGCGACGAACGAATAGTACTCCGTGTTCGGGCCCTTTTCATCGCCGCCGGTCCCGAAATAGATCCTTACGGTGTCCGTCGGATCGAGCCCGATTTCCGGCCTGGTGATGATCGGCTGATTGAATGGGTCCGTATAAAGGACCGCCGGCGCCCAATCGACCGCCGTGAGGGGGGTCACCTCGAGCTTCCAAATCCTGCCGATCAGGTCCCCGATATAAACGGCGTCAATATAGCCGTCTCGGTCGGAATCGATTTTGGACGGAGAGCCGGGCAGGGTATTCTGGATGCCGAACGGACTCGCTTTTTCTCCGGGCTCAACCATCTCAAAAGCCCTGATGAGCGATCCCGTCTCGACGTCAACGGCGTAAAAGTAATTCCCGACGATCTCGTCCGCATCGTTATCGTACCCGGAGCCAAAGAAAGCGATCCACTTGTTCTCTGAGCTGACATTGCCGATGACCGGAACCGACCAGGCCTCGCCCATCGTCGCATGGGTAAATTCCCAAAGAGGCTGAGGGCTTAACGGATCGGTCACATCCAGGGCGAAATAATAACATTTTTCGTCCTTCCCCCAGCCCGGGCCTTGACCACAGACCAGAACCGTATGCCAGGCGCCGGCGAAAAAGACGTCCTGGAGAACCGGAGTTCCGTCGACGAAAAATTGATGCTGCAGGAAGACCCCGCAATCCTCGTCCGTAACCCGCATGCGTTTCAGTTTGTAGAGGAGATTGTTGGGAATAAACGCCCACAGCTCTTCCAGGGTCGCGGCATCGAAGCAGTGGAGCATGCCGTCGTTGGCGCCGGCCAGAATCACCTTCCGCCTCAACGCGTTGTCGGATTGAAATTGGGCGTACCCGGCCCCCATAAGAGCTTGGTCACCGCTCGGCGGATCCAAAGCCTGGGGCGACGAATGGTTGATGTCCCCCAGCTTCCATTCTCTCGTGTCCCCGAGGACGAATTCGATTAAGGGCTGGGCCTCGGGACTTCCCTCGCCAAGTCCTAAATAGTTGTCCAGGATGTCCTTCTGGGAGACGTTGAAGTCCAACCTGTTGTTCATGATCCCATCGCCCTCGAGATCATAAGCCGTGTAGACGACCCGGGTCGAATAATCTCTCGCCGCCAGGATCTCGCCGGCGTCATCGCCGAACGTCGCGCCGACGTCCAGGATATCGGCGAGCTGGGAGGCCGTGGACATAGCCAAAGTCAGGTTTCCGACGTCCCAGCTC
>CAZJBD010000156.1:0-5766 GCA_964544265.1 uncultured Eubacteriales bacterium | reverse complement strand
TGCAAATGGAAAGGGAGCGGACCGGGGCGCTGACCATTTCGAGCCTGCTGGCGAAAAAGTGCCGGGGTCAGGAGAAGATCATCGCGACCCTTTCGGCCTCCATCGTGGTCTTTTTCTTTTTGTTTTATGTCGAAGCTCAATTCTACGGAGGCGGCAAGGTCCTGTATGATACGTTCGGCCTGGATCCGATGTGGGGGGTTGTGATCGGCTCTCTGATCGTCGTTTTCTATTCGATGCTCGGCGGATTCATCACCGTGGTCGTCACCGACATCTTCCAGGCCGTCCTGATGATCATTACCCTGATCATTCTACCCACGATCTTGATCGCCATCGCCGCCTCGAAGGATATCCACCTCATGCGGGCCATAGCCGAGGCCGGCCAATCGTACCGTTCCCTGACGGGAGGCAAAGAAGGTGTGGTCGGCTTTCTCCTGATCCTGAGCGGCATGAGCTGGGCCCTGGGCTATACCGGCCAGCCTCAATTGCTGACCAGGATCATGGCCATCCGCAGCAAAGACGAAGTAAAGAACGCCAAATGGGTCGCCGCGATCTGGACCGTCCTGGCGTACTGCGGAGCGCTTATCATCGGCCTGGCGGGATACGCGTTCGTCCGCAACGGCATGTTTCCGGCCGCCACCGTCGCGAGACTGTCGGACACCTCCATCAACGGGTCCGAGCTGATCCTGCCGGTGCTCATCAATTTCTTTGTGACCCCCGTCATCGGCGGCGTGCTTCTTTGCGGCGCGATCTCGGCCATGATGTCCACCGCCTCCTCCGAGATCATCGTGAGCTCGGCGTCGGTCACCCAGGACATCTACGGGAGCCGCGCCAAGAAAAAGATGTCCCCCAAGCGGTCGCTGCTGTTTAACCGCGCGGTGACGCTCGCCTTCGGCCTGGCAGCGTTCATCATGGCCCTCACCGTCAAGGACTCGGTTTACGGGCTGGTATCCTACGCCTGGTCCGGCATCGGCTCCTCCTTCGGGCCGGCCCTCATTCTTCTGCTATATTGGAAGAAATTTTCCCCCGCGGGCGTCATCGCCTCGCTGGTCAGCGGCACCGTCGGAACCGTCATATGGAAAACCTGGCTCGTCGGGCCCAGCGGCGGCATCTCGGAGCGGCTGGCGAGCTTCGTTTTCGCATTCCTGATGGCGGTGCTGTTTTCGCTTCTTTATCCCGAGAAGAAGGCCGCCGGGGCGCCAGCCGGGGACGGATGCCCACCGGGAAGTTACGCATAGAGACGCCGAAACTGAATATTGCGTACGGAATTATTTAGTGCCGGACAGGAAATCGGCGACGAGTTTGTTGAATGCCTCCGGCTGCTCCAGCGGGACCAGGTGGGCGGCGTTTCGGACAATGTCCCGCCGGGAGCCGAGAATTCCCACGTTCAACGCTCCGGCGTGGGCGTGGCAGTCGGGGATGTCGAATTCGCCGTCGAGGATGAACACAAGGACAGGACCATTCCCGGCGACCTCATAAAAGATTTTGTCGGGACCGACCTCGAGGTATCCCGAGGCGTCGATTTTCGGCCCCGCGGCGGCTTGGCCGGATTGGCCGGCAAGAAGGGCGGCTCCATTGAGGATCATTACGGCGCTGAGGGCGATCATCCGCCCCGCGTTCCAATGGCTGGTCATGGTGCTTCTCCTTTTCTACTTTTAGTCACGAACTCCTGCCCAACTAAATAATAGCAAAGTCCATGCCAGACTTGAGCGTTCCGCGTTTACAGAGGAACCCGGTTACGACCAGATCGCCCGGCCCCAGCCCTGTCCGTTCCCGGACACTTTTTATGCGCAGCCGAACATCCATCTCTGATAAGAATCCTTACAAATCACTTTCTGCCGCGCAAGCTGAATATCAAAATATCAGCTTTGTTTGTCATATTTAAACTCGATTTGATATCCGATAGACATACAACTATACTATCCTGCGCCGAGGTGGGGCAAAAGTGGTGGTCGCATGATCAAGCCGCTGCCGCTACATGAAACGAATTTCCTGTCGATCAGGAGTGTGAGAACATGAAAAAATTCTTATTAATCGTTCTCTATGCCGTCTTCCTGGTGACCGTCTCCTTCGGGATGAACGGGCAAGACCAGGAGCACCAGCACGGGGATGCGGGCCGCCGGCAAAATTACGAACGGCAACTTGGCCTAAGCGAAGAGCGAATGTATTGGCAGATACCTCAACGCGTGATGGATGAACTCCATATCGGATCGGGGATGAGGGTGGCTGATGTCGGAGCCGGGATCGGATATTTCACCTTTTTGCTGTCCAAAAGGGTGGGGGAAACGGGGAAAGTCTTCGCTTCCGACATTGACCGAGACGCGCTGGCTTTCCTGAATGAGCGCAGAAAAAAACAAGGCTTGGAGAATATTTTTACCATTCAAGGACGAGAGGACGATCCGCAGATACCAAAAGCGTCCGTCGACCTGGTTTTGATCGTTAATACCATTCACCTCGTAAAGGAGAAAAACACATTTCTCAACAATATCCGCCACAGTCTCAAAAAGAAAGGGAAAGTCGTTTTTGTTCAGTGGGACGCGGCAAAGATGGATTCGGAAGCGCCCGGATGGGACCCCGAGGATCGAGAGCTCTACACGATGCGCACGATGCTTAAAACGATCTATGACGCTGATTACGAAGTCGTTGAAATAAAGGACTTTTTGCCGATGCAGTTGATTTACATTTGTCAGCCTTCCGGCGGGTCGGATAAATCATAAAGGGTTCACACTCGTCTTTCTAGATATTCTTAATTCTTCATCAATTTTGAAACTCGGCTGAATAAAAATAATGCTGGAGTGCGCTTCGTGAAATCTACTGGCCGCTCTTCTCTTTTGCGGCCTCAAGAACCTTGTCGGCCGCCTTCGACATGTGCTGCTGGACGATCACCCATTTCCCCCCGCGCTTTTCAAGGACTCCCGTCCACCGGACGTCCTTGGCGCCCCAGGGCTTTCCATCCCATTCCCCCTCGTCGTCCACCACGGCCGAGAACCAGGCTGCTTTTCGGGTCTTGGAAACAACCAGCCTCAGGTCCCGTATTTCAAAACCAATGGCCTTATTTCTCGGGTCCATCCAGTTGTCCAGGTATTTTTTGAACTGGTCCCAGCCCACAACCGTGTTCCGGGAATCTGGATAAAAGGTAAAGAAATCGTCATCCTTGGCAAAAATGCTTTCGAAGAGCGCCCGGTCTTTGGTCAGCGCCCACCCGAAAGAATCATGAATGATCTTTTTAATGACAACTTCATCGTCAGCTGTCTTTTGAACGCATCCTTGAAAAAATAAAAGGCCCAACGATCCGGCGAGTAAAGAGAAAAATACGATCCACTGACAATCCCGTCCCATGGCATAATCCTTTCTCATCGTGGTGATCGCAACTTAAGGGGATTCTGAGGCCCTCCTTGCCAGGATCGGCAAAGTCATCGGTCTCACTTTTCCTTGTTGATTAAGACCGCAGGGGATCCCTTTAAGGTGAAGCTGGCCAGGAAAAGGTCGAGGTCGCCGTCGCCGTCCAAGTCGCCCATCGTCCCGCTCGTGTAGTGGATTTCCACCCCGAGCTTGACGCCCGATTGCCGGAATTGCCCACGTCCGTCGTTCAGCCAGAACGTGGGGGATTGTCCCCCCAAGCGGTCGTGAAATTGACAGACCAGGACGTCTAAGGCGCCATCCCTGTCGATATCAATAATGGCCAAACGGCCCCAGGGTAGCTCCGGCAGTTTTTGCCCGCTGTCCGAGAAGCGGCCGTTGCCGTCGTTGAATAAAACCACGGTCGGGCGGCGGGTGTCGTTGTCGGCTTGTATGATCATGACGTCTTGGTCCCCGTCGCGGTCGAAGTCCCCGAACGCCGCGTTACTGTAAGGGAGGCTTGTGTCGGGCTCGGCCCAGCTGTCGCTGAAGCGTCCCCGGCCGTCGTTGATGAGGACCTTGGTTCCGACGTTCTTCTCCCGGATGAAAAGGTCAATGTCTTCGTCTCCGTCGAGATCGCAGGCGAACGGCTCATAGGGGATGGCCAGTCCGTTGTCCAAGAAGCGACCCTTGCCATCGTTGAGATAGATTTTACAGGGCACCTGGTAGTATTGAACAAGCGCGTCCAGATCTTTGTCGCCGTCGGCGTCGAAGAGAGTGACGCCCGTGCCGCTGAAATTTCTGTCTCCCAGATCCTGGCCGGAATCTTTAAAGATTCCCCTCCCGTCATTTAAGTAAATCTTGGACGGGAGCTGGGATTCGACATTATTTTGCGTGAATCCCGCGCAGGCGATGAACAGGTCCAGGTCCTTGTCTCCGTCGAGGTCGCCGAGCTCCAGCCCATGGCCTTGCTGGGTCAGGATTTGCCCCGAGTCCGTGAATTTTCCCTTACCGTCATTGAAATAAACCCGGCTGTCATACGGCCCCATATTGGCAAAACGGCGTCAAGGTCGCCATCGCCGTCGAGATCGCCGAGCTGGATTTGATATGTCCAAGCGGCGGGGAAGGTCTGGGGGGTTTTTTCGAATTGGGGGATTTGAGCGACTTCGATCCATGCTGAGAGAAAGCCAGGCTGGCCTACCGAGGAATAAAAAAGGAAGAAGGCGGAGATTATCGCAAGACGTATGAATAGACTCACATTCCGGCTGGTTTTCATGGTATTTTGACTCCTTTGCATTGATAGGATTTTTCTTATCCCAGCCGGCGTGAGACATCCCTCCCGGAGCAAGGATTAGAGGCGGGCCAGCCGAAAGTACTTGATGATGTCCATGAGATCGCTGGAAGTGAAGGCCACGGACCGTTCTCCAGTCCGGGACGCGCCCGGCACCCAGGAAGCCTTCTGAGCCAGGTTCTCGTCGGTGAAGACGATCTCGAGCTTGTAGGGCGAACTCGGCTTGTATGGTTTGAACGCTTTCAGGTTGCGCAGGGCTGCGGCAACCCCCTTCTGGATCATCTCCTGGGCCTTAGTTGGGTGGAGCATCGAGGCCGCCTTGCCCATGCCCTCTTTTACGGCGACGGTTTCTACGTTCCCGACGATCTCCCGAACCTGTTTGCAGATGGCCGTATCCCCGGACAGGAAGACGACCGGAACGTCGAAATATCCGGCGATGGCCGCGTTCCATCCGGCCTCTGGCAGGCGAACGCCGTTAAGGATGACGTCGCAGAGAGACAGGCTCATCGTGTGCTTGAGGACGGCGTCCGGCGTGCCCGCCCGAGCGTGGTACCCGACGAAGACGACGGCGTCGAACGTCCTATCGATCCCCTCCATCATGCTCAGGGGTCCGTTCCATTCGCGGATGAGCCGGGCTTCCGGCCGGAGAAGATCGGGCAGGATATTCCGGGCGCTGTCATGGGCGTCGCGGACGACGATATCGGTCGCTCCCGCTTCGAGGGCGCCGGCGATCGCGGCGTTGGCCTCGGCAGTCATGAGCTTCCGGAACAGCGGATAGTCCGGTCCGCCTTGTTCAGTCTCGTCCCAGTGAATAAGGCCGGTTATCCCCTCCATGTCCACCGAAATGAAGACTTTGAGTTTGTTCGCCGGCTGCTGGCCAGCGGTTGCCAAGGCCACGGTCAATAGGAAGGCCGCAAAAACCGCATAAAATTTTTTCATGAGTCCTCCTTTCTGCATCGCGGATGTTTTATGATACAGGAACCATTCTCGCACAGACTCCGATGCGGACACAATACGAATTTCCGGGCGAAAACCAACCTGTCCGGCTCATAAACCCTTTGGAGCTTACATTCCGGTGACAGCACGCTGGATGAAGGCAAGGGCGGCCATCACGAGGAAAAGCACGATTGCGGGGATCA
>CAZJBD010000155.1:4313-5832 GCA_964544265.1 uncultured Eubacteriales bacterium | reverse complement strand
GGCTTACGGGCGGCATCCAGTGCCGCTCAGCAAGAATGAGGACCCGTGCCCGCTCAGACCTTCAACGACCTCCTCCGGGCATCGCCCCTGCGCCATTGTCTATATCGCACGAAAAGAGGTGCGTCCATTGAACTATTACGGGCGGCTTATTATAATGAAGCATCGATCATGCAGCCTGAGATCTCGAAAGGGGAATCCATGAAACGCAATGGTATCATCCTGTCTTTGACCCTGTCTCTTGTTCTCCTCTTAGCCGCGGCCGCCTGCGGTCCGAAAGAAAAAAGCGCGGCTGGGAGGCGGGCCGTCCGAAAAGCCGCGCGAGCGGCCGTAAAGGACGAGGCGATCTATGTGGCCGAGAAGCGGGGCGATGAAGAGGTCTCCCGTCTCAAGATGGACTTTTCAGCCCTGGACCGGCCGAAGAGCCTTGAGGAATTCACCCGGCTCCCCCACCTCCCCCCTATCCGTCAATACGACACCGGCATGTGTTGGTGCTTCGGGACCGTGTCCCTGCTCGAATCCGAGCTCAAGCGATTGGGCAAGCCCGAAACGAAGCTCTCCGAAGAATTCACCGTCTATTGGGAATACGTGGAGAAAGCACGCCGTTATATACGCGAAAAAGGGAATTCGGCCCTCGCCGAGGGTTCGGAGCCCAACTCAGCCATCGCCCGGATGAAGCAATATGGAGTCGTCCGCGGCCCGGATTACATGGGACTTCTCCACGGGAAAACGGAACATGACCATTCCGCTCTCATCCGAGAGTTCCGCAATCTCCTCGAAGCCCATAAAGCCGGACAGGACTGGGACGAAGAAAAAGCCCTGGCCGGAGTCCGCTCCATCCTGGACAAACACCTCGGAAAGCCTCCTGAGCGGATCGAGGTCGATGGAAATTCTCTCACGCCGAAGGAATATCTCGAATCCCTCGGCCTCAACCTCGACGATTATGTCTCTATTATCAGCTTCGAATATCTCCCTTTCTATGCCATGGGCGAATACAAGGTCCCGGACAACTGGTGGCATAGCCAGGACTATTACAACATCCCTCTCGATGAATTTGAGGGCGCAATCCTGGGAGCCCTGAAGAAGGGCTTTAGCGTGGTTTTCGCAGCCGATATCTCGGAGCCCGGCAACAGCGGCGAGATGAACGTCGGCGTCGTCCCGACATTCGACATCCCGCGGGGATTCGTCAACCAGGCCAGCAGGGAGTTACGATTCACAAACGGCTCCTCGACCGACGACCATGTCGTCCATTGCGTCGGATATAAAGAGTCCGCCCCCGATACTTGGTTCCTGGTCAAGGACTCCTGGGAAACGGCCTACCGCGGCCCAGTCAAGGGCTATTTCTTCTACCGGACCGACTACCTGAAACTCAAGGTTTTGATGTTCATGACCCACAGGGATGCCGTGGAGGGCGTTTTGGGGAAATCCGGAAAACTGATAAAATAGGGGGCCATGGAGACAATCGAGGCGGAGTTCCGGGACAAAAGCCTATTCGTCAGGCTCTTCGGGGAGGATGTCTATG
>CAZJBD010000155.1:0-4213 GCA_964544265.1 uncultured Eubacteriales bacterium | reverse complement strand
GCGGAGTTCCGGGACAAAAGCCTATTCGTCAGGCTCTTCGGGGAGGATGTCTATGCCGTCGGGGGCTATGTCCGGGACCTCATCCTCGGCCGCCCCTCCCCCGAGGTCGACCTTCTCATCGCCCGGCGGGGTCTGGAAGACATCATCCGGACGCTCGCTCCCCACGGCAAAGTGGACCAAGTTGGCAGGAGCTTCGGAATCATCAAGTTTACGATCCACGGCACGACCTACGATATCGCCCTGCCCCGGACGGACGCCCCCAACAGAGCGGAAGGAGCCAAGAGCCACAAAGACCTCATCATCTCTTCCGACCCCTGGCTCCCCGTCGAGAAGGACCTCGAAAGGCGGGATTTCCGGGCAAACAGCATGGCTCTCCGGCTCAAGGGAGGGATCCTCATCGATCCCTTCGACGGCCGGAAGGATACGCGCACCCGAATGATCCGGCTGACTAATCCCTCCGCCTTCCCTGACGACCCCCTGCGGGTCTTGCGCGCCGCCAGGTTTGCCGCGGTCCTGGGGTTTAAAATCGATCCCGAGATCTATGAAGCCGCCAGGGACATCAACCTCTCCGGGCTGAGCGCCGAACGGGTGAACGAGGAACTTTTCAAGCTCCTCATAAACTCTCCCAAGCCCTCGGTCGGCCTCGAGGAGCTCTTCAGACTCGGCGCGCTGGAGAAGCTTTTCCCCGAGCTTTACGCGCTGACGCTGGCCATCCAGGACTCCGTCTTCCACCCCGAAAAGGACGCCTTCGGCCACCACACGGTCTGGCAGCATACCAAGCTGACCGTGGACCAGGCTGCAAACCTGGCCGGGTTGGGTGAGTTGGAGCCGCCAAGGAAACTCTGTCTCCTCTTGGCGGCCCTCTACCATGACGTAGGCAAACCCAATGCCGCCCGCTGGGAGTTCAAACGCGGCCGGATGGCCATTACCAACTGCGGGCACGACGTCTTAAGCGAGCGGATGAGCCGGAAGGTCCTGGCCCGCCTCAAAATCTGGTCCTGGAACGGCTATAACCTGCGCCGGATGGTTCCCCTCCTCATCCGGACCCATCACCGCGCCTCGGAGTTGTGGCAGAACAGGAACTCCGTTACCCGGAAAGCCTTCACGCGCTTGGCCGCCGAGGTTAACGGCGAGATTGAACTCGTCGTCTACCTGGATGCCGCCGACAGGGGTGGACGGAAGGACCGTCCCCTGAAAACCCTCGACAGGGAAGCCCGGTGGCTCTTCAAGAAGTTTGAGGAGTTCCACGTCAACCAGGAAACCATCAAGCCCCTCATCAAGGGCCGCGATCTCATCGCCATGGGAGTCGCACCGGGCCCGGAGATGGGAAGGATTCTCAAGAGGCTTTTTGAGATGCAACTCGACAACGAATTCCAAACGAGGGCCCCGGGGCTAAAGGCCGCCCAAGGAATCCTTAAGAGGGAGAAGTCATGAAGATCCTCGTTGCTGGGGGAGCGGGCTACATCGGTTCTCACACGGTCAAGGCGCTCCTCGAAGAGGGATTCGACACCATTATCTTTGACGATTTTTCGACCGGAAAACGAACCCTCATCCCCGGAGGAACCCTCGTCGAGGGGGACCTTATGGACCCGGCCGCCGTACGGAAGGCCTTTCGGTCCCATGACATCGGGGCGGTCCTCCATTTCGCCTCCCTCATTCAGGTCGGGGAGTCCTATGAGGACCCGCAGAAGTACTATCGCCACAACCTTGGGACATCCATGAACCTTCTGGAAGCCATGCTTGAAGCCGGAGTCCGACGGTTCATCTTTTCCTCCAGCGCGGCGGTTTATGGAATCCCTCAGCACCTGCCCATTACAGAGGACCACCCGGTCAATCCATACAATCCCTATGGCATGACCAAATATATGGTTGAGCGGGTCCTTCAGGATTATGATCGGGCCTACGGCCTGCGTTTTATCTCCCTCCGCTATTTCAACGCCTCCGGGGCCGATCCGGACGGCAGGCTCGGCGAGATGCACGACCCGGAAACCCACCTCATCCCTAATATTTTGCTCTCCCTCCTGGGGAGAAAACCGATCTTGGGGATCTTCGGGACGGACTTCCCCACCCCAGATGGCACAGCCATCAGGGACTACATCCATGTCACAGACTTGGCTACCGCTCATGTTCTAGCCCTCCGTGCCCTCCTCGGAGACAAGCCCAGCGAGTTCATCAATCTTGGAACGAATTTGGGCTACTCGGTGCTCGAGGTCATCCAGGCAGCGGAGCGAGTCACGGGGAAAGCGATCCCATATAAGATCCTGCCCCGGCGAGAGGGCGACGTCCCGGTTCTTTTGGCTTCCAGGGAAAAAGCCGAGCGGGTTCTGGGTTGGATCCCCCGCCTATCAGACATGGAGACAATCCTTCGGACGGCCTGGGCCTGGCACGGAAGCCAAGTGACCGATAGGACGTGAGTCCTCAATCAGATCACCGGTTTTGGCACGGGAAAAACGTTTGACGGGAAACCTCCCTGATGGTATATAAAGGGATCAAGATCGATTATGAAGAGCAAACGAGATATCTCTATTATTGTTTTTCTCGCAACCTTGGGACTTCTAGTCGGGAACTGGGCCTGCTCGTCGGGACGGAAAGCCCCTAAAATCTCGCCCAAGACAACGCCCGCGGCCAAGGAGAAGACCGCCAACGGAAAAAACGGGGGAGCCTCCAAGCCTAATACGAAACAGTCGACCCCCCCGGCTAAGCCGTCCGCCGAGCTCCCTATCCTCGAGAAGAATGACTTAGATGGCGAAGCCGTACCCGAGGCAAACGGTGCCCAGGCCCCGGACAAGGAAGAGGCGTCGGCGCTCCTCGAAGAGGCCCTCACCGCCTACCAGGAGGCCCAATCCGCCCTGGATCGGGGGGAAACCGATCCTGCCCTGTCCAAGCTCGACGAGGCCTACGGGCTCATTCTCAAGGCCAATACCCCGCCGGATTCCGACCTCTGCCAGGAGAAAAACGACCTCCGGATCCTTATCGCCCAGAGGATCCAGCAGCTCTACGCTTCGCACCTAAAAACAGCGGCCGTCGGCAACGGGACTATCCCCCTCGTTGAAAACAAGTGGGTCCAGGACGAGATCCGCTCGTTTCAAACAAAAGAGGAGCTATTCTTTGAGGAAGCCTACAAGCGCTCCGGCCTCTACCGTCCGATGATCATTGAGGAACTCAGGAAAGGGGGCCTCCCGGAGCATCTATCCTGGGTCCCGATCATCGAAAGCGGCTTCAAAGTCCGAGCCCTATCCCGGGCACGGGCCCTGGGATTATGGCAGTTCATCCGTTCGACGGGATACCGCTACGGCTTGAAACAGGATAAGTATGTCGACGAACGAATGGATCCGGTCAAGGCAACCCAGGCGGCCGTCAAATACTTGACTGAACTCCATGATTTTTTCGGAGATTGGACGACGGCCCTAGCTTCCTATAACTGCGGCGAGCTCAGGGTTCAGAACGTGATCAAAGCCCAGAAAATCGACTACCTGGATAACTTCTGGGACGTCTTCAACAACCTTCCCTACGAGACAGCCCGGTTCGTCCCCCGCATCATCGCAGCCATGCTCATCATCGAGAATCCCGCGAAGTATGGATTCACCCTGCCTTCACCCGACCCGCCTCTCACCTGGGAGACGGTAATCGTCAGCCAGCCGGTGAAGATGGCCTCGATCTCGACGACCCTGGGGCTCGACCCCCTGATCCTTTCATTCCTCAACCCTGAGCTCAGGCATGACTCCACCCCGAACTACGAATACGCCCTCAAGGTCCCCGCCAGCTACGGCGATAGGGTGCTGGCCGCGCTCCCGGCCCTCCCCCATTACATCCCGCCGGACATCGTTTACGGCTGGCATACCGTCAGGTCCGGGGACACGCTGGGCGCGATCGCCCGCCGTTACAGGACCTCGACCGACGCCATCATGCGGCTTAACGGTATTAGGAATCCAAGGACCCTCCAGATCGGACGAAAGCTTAAGATTCCGGGCAAGGGCGATCCAGCGGAGCCCGGGCCGGGCAGCTCTCCCCTACTGCGACCATCGCCCGAGGCCGCAAAGCCCACGGGAACGGCGCCGGACACGAGTCCGACGGGAGGACCGGCCGTCCAGACAGCCGGGAACGCCCCGGACGAGACGACCACATATGTCGTCAAAAAAGGCGATACGCTTTTTGCCCTGGCCCTGCAATTCAATACAACGGTTAAAAAAATTAAAGAAGACAACGGACTTTC
>CAZJBD010000154.1:0-5834 GCA_964544265.1 uncultured Eubacteriales bacterium | reverse complement strand
GGCGCCATGACGGTCCTCCTCAAGGACGCCCTAAATCCCAACCTCGTCCAGACTTTGGAAGGCACACCCGCCCTTGTTCACGGCGGCCCTTTCGCCAACATCGCCCACGGCACGAACTCCGTCATCGCCACCGGCCTGGGGCTCAGGCTGGCCGATTATGTGGTCACGGAAACGGGATTCGCTTCCGACCTGGGAGCGGAAAAGTTCTTTGATATCGTCGTCCGCGGGGGCCGGGTCCCGGCACCGGCGGCCTGCGTCCTTGTAGCGACACTCAGGGCCCTCAAGCTGCATGGAGGCGCGAAGCCCTCGGAAATCGGCAAAGAAAACGTTGCGGCCGTGGGAGAGGGACTGGAGAATCTCGCCAAGCACATCGAGAACCTGAGAACCTTCGGCACGCCCTTTGTCGTGGCCCTCAATCGCTTCCCCAAGGACACCATGTCCGAGATCGAGATGGTGAGGGCCTTTTGCGGGAAAGAAAAAGTCCGCTTCGCCCTAAGCGAGGTTTACGGCAAGGGAGGGGAGGGGGGCGAAGAGCTGGCCCGCGAAGTGCTCGCGGCCATCGCCCAGGACTCAAACCGCTTCCGGTTCCT
Source organism: uncultured Eubacteriales bacterium (assembly GCA_964544265.1). Taxonomy (GTDB): domain Bacteria; phylum Acidobacteriota; class Aminicenantia; order Aminicenantales; family Saccharicenantaceae; genus JALHVH01. The sequence continues at coordinate 5,244 of CAZJBD010000154.1, read as the reverse complement.
TTACCCGCTCGGGATGCCGCTCCTGGAAAAGATCGAGACTGTGGCCCGGCGGATCTATGGGGCCCAAGGCGTCCGGCTGGAAATGAGGGCGAAGAAGGCCCTGGAGCGCCTGGAAGCCGAAGGGTTCGGCCGGTTTCCGGTGTGCATCGCCAAAACGCAATATTCTCTCTCGGATAACCCCCGGCTCCTGGGCCGGCCCAAGGGTTTCACTCTCCTCGTGGACGACGTCTCACTTAGGTCGGGCGCGGGCTTCGTAGTCGCCATGTGCGGAGATATCCTGACCATGCCCGGCCTGCCGAAAGCGCCGGCCGCCGAGAAGGTGGACATCAATAAGAACGGAGACATCGTGGGAGTCTCCTGACCGATGAGGAGGAACTCATGAAAGACGAAGAAACGGATCAGAAGCAAACATCCAGAGGCAAGGCCATCGAGGCCGCTCTGTCCCAGATCGAGAAGCAGTTTGGCAAGGGGAGCGTGATGAGGCTGGGCCAAAAGGGTGCGGCCGTCCCGGTCGATACGATCCCGACCGGGTCCATCGCCTTCGACCTAAGCCTGGGCATAGGAGGTTTCCCCAGGGGGCGGGTCGTCGAGATATATGGACCCGAGGCCACCGGCAAGACGACCCTGGCCCTCCACGTCATCGCCGAAGCCCAGAAGCGGGGCGGCCAGGCGGCCTTCATCGACGCCGAGCATGCCATGGACCCGAAATACGCGGCCAGGATCGGCATCGACATCGATAACCTTCTCATCTCCCAGCCCGACTACGGCGAGCAGGCCCTGGAGATCGCCGAGGTCCTCGTCCGCAGCGGCGCCGTCGACGTCATCGTCGTGGACTCCGTCGCGGCCCTGGTGCCCAAGGCCGAGCTGGAGGGCGAGATGGGCGACGCCCACATGGGCCTCCAGGCGCGTCTCATGTCCCAGGCCCTGCGCAAACTCACGGCCATCGTTGCCCGTTCCAAAACGTGCTTTATCTTCATCAACCAGCTCCGGGAGAAGATCGGGGTCTTCATCGGCAACCCGGAGACAACGACGGGAGGGAGGGCGCTGAAGTTCTACTCTTCCATGCGTATCGATATTCGCCGGCTGGCGACCCTCAAGGACGGTGACAGCACCATCGGCAACCGGGCCAAGGTCAAGATCGTTAAGAACAAGATGGCCCCGCCCTTTCGCGAATGTCAGTTCGATATCATCTTCGGCGAGGGAATCTCTCGGGAAGGGGACCTCGTGGACTGCGGCCTCGACTACGGGATCTTGGAAAAAACCGGAACCTGGTATTCCTACCGCGGCGAACGCCTGGGCCAAGGGCGGGACAATGTGAAGAAGCTCCTTAAGGAAAACAAGGAGCTGGCCGTAAAACTTGAAGCCGAGATCCGGCAAAAGGTCGGGCTGGCCAAGAGCAAGGACGAAGCCAAAGAAAAATAGCCAAGGCATTCCCGGTCCTCCGGCCTTTCCATTTGTCGATTTGCCTGACCGTTCATCGAATAAATCTGTTTAATTTGCCTTCCCGGATTGAGAATCATTATGCCTTGAAAGGAGTTCTCATGAGAGGGAAGAAGATCGTCACCATCTTTGTCTTCCTGTTGTTGTGCTCGTCGGCGCTGCCGTCATCTCATCAGGAGCCAGCCCCCTTGCCCGATTCCGCCACGGCCGGTGATATCATCAAGCGATTTATCCAGGCCAGTGGAGGCCCCGAACTCGTGAAGGTTGGGACGGAAAAAAGGACGGGAACCCTCATCCGGGGAGTCAGCGGACCGGTACCATTCGAGACAATCGCAGCATCCTCGGGAAAGTGGTTTTATCACCAGGTCTTCGCTTATGGAGAGGGGGTGAACTACGGCTTTGACGGCGGCCAGGCCTGGATTCAAGACACCGGGGGAGTATCCGTATTGACTCCGGAAGAGCAGCTTGAGCTTGTCCTTCTCCTCGATGTCCAGGCGCCGCTCAAACTTGAACGCCTTTTCCCCAGCCTGAAGGTCAAGGGGCCAGAGAAAATCGGCCAGAGGGAAGCCGTTATCCTGTCGGCCGTCTCGAGGGATGGCCTCGGCTTGGAGCTTGCCTTTGACAAAGCGACGGGATTGTTGCTTCGAGCCGGAGATTTGGTCTTCGATGATTATCGGATTGTCGGGAAGGTGAAACGGCCGTTTCTTGTCCTTTTCGGAAGAAGCGGCGGCCAGGATCCTCTCCGCTTGAAAATGCAGGTCTCGGAGATCCGGCAGGACATCGATATAGACGAGTCGATTTTTGGGAGGCCGGCCTGCCCTCTGCGTCCTGTCCCGCCGTTATTTTATAAGCTGAGAAAGGAAGTGCCGGTCGCCCAGGAATCCCTGGAAGCCTGCGTCGGCGTTTATCAGGTGGACGCTGACCCGAAGGTCTTTTACACCGTCACGACACAAGGGCCGCATCTCATGATCGAACGGACGGGCTGGGGGATGAGAGTGGAAATCCGTCCAGAGTCGGAAACCGACTTTTTCATGCGCTTCCTCCATCGCGACTTCCACTTTGTCAAAGACTCCGCCGGCCGGGTGACGGGGCTCGAGACGGGGGCCGATCGTGCTCAAAAAGCGAAGAAAATCCAATAGATCGGATCGACGAGGAGGCGAGACAATGGACCGGAAACAATTCATGACGCGATCTCTTTTAGCCGGCCTCGGCTGCTGCGGCGCGGCGCTGGGATTCGGTCGGAATCCGGGAAATCCGGAGGGGCAGGCCGCGAGCTTAACCGAGGACCTGACCCGGCGCATCCGGGACGGAGCCAAAAGCCCGGACTGGAGGAAAATGGAAGAAGCGGTCATGAAGTTCAAAGCCCTGATGAATCACATGGACGAGATGCTGGACGAAGAAACGAAAACGAAAATCCTCAACGCCTGCGGACGGTCCTGTTTCATCAATGCCTTCGGCGTCGCCGATCGGCGAAAGCCGACGCCCGAGCAAGGAGAGGCCTATTTGAAGAATCTTGAAAAAAGCGGCATCGAAGTCCGGCGGGAGGGAGAGACGATCACGGTTTTTTACCGCTGGGGGGCCAAACAGAATCCCTATGGATTGAGCATGCAAGAGGGCTATTGCATGTGTCCGATCGTCGAGCCGGGCGTTCAGGGAATGTCCAAAGCCTACTGCAATTGCTCGGCCGGGTATGTCAAAGAGGCGCTCGAGCGGGCCACCGGCAAGACCGTCCTTCGGTCCGAGGTCCTGGAGTCGATCCTCCAGGGGGGCAAGGATTGCCGGTTTAAGGTGACCATGAGGGCTTGAGGCCGACGCGTGCGACATCCCTGAAAAGGTTGCGGACCATGTATGCGAAACCTCTATTGATGTTATTGATTTCATGGGGATTGACGAGCGGCGATATGCCCCGGGGAACCGCTCGTCGAGGGATCCAAGGGGGTATGCCCCCTTGGTCGCAGGGTGCGGGTTCATGCCCCGCCCGAGAAAGGGAGGCAGGGAGCGAAGCGAACGTTGGAAGGGGGAAACGCGAAGCGGGTTCCCCCTCCAAGGTGGCCGGTGGCGTCTTGTACTCGAAAAATCCGGACGGCTTGGAGAATGATAAACCAATGGAGGGTGTCCGGGTTCTCTTTCGACTTATCGGCGGTCTTATCATCGTTCCGGTCAGGATCAACGGATCGAGGCCGCTCAACATGATCCTGGACACGGGCATGTCGGCGAGGATTGTTTTTCTCTTTCACTCTGAGTTGGGGCAGGAGATCGGTCTGAAATACGCTCAGGAGGTCGAATTGGGTGGAGCGGAAGGAGAGCAAGGGAGGCCGAAAGCGAGTCTTGCCGTCGGGGCGCAGGTCGAGATTTCCGGCCTTGTCCAAACGAACCAACAGATCGTGGTCATGAACGAACCGAGAGAGACGTCCCACTGGACGTTCGATGGGATCATCGGAAAATCGATCTTGGATTCATATGCCGTCGAAATCGATTATCAAAGATCGTTTCTCATCATTCATGATCCGTTCCTGTTCAAACCCGAGGACTCTGCTCCGGCCATCCCCATCGCTCTGAAAAACGGGCTTCCGGTCATCGATGCGTCCCTCGATACCGAACAAGAGAAGGGGATTCCTATTAAGCTCATCGTCGATTTGGGCAACAGGAATTCCTTGGTCTTCAACGTCAACCCCAAGAAAAAAATTCATTTTCCGAAACGGATGCTATCGACCGTCATCGGGAGAGGCGTTCAGGGAGAATTGCCGGGCGGAGTCGGGCGTCTCCCGAAATTGAAAATCGGCGAATTCTCACTTGAGGACGTGATCGCATTATTCGCTCCCGAAGAAGGAAACACGGGAGCTCAATCGGCCGGCTATGTTTTCGATGGAAATATCGGCTACGGTGTCCTCGAAAGGTTTAGGGTCGTGTTTGATTATCCCCGGCGTCGAATGTTCTTGATCCCTTGGAAAAAGACGTTTCAACCGTTTGAATTCAACATGCTCGGCCTCTCGTACGAGCAGCGGATGGATCAATCTCTCCATGTCCGGTCGGTGATCGATGGGTCTCCTGCCGCCGAAAAGGGGATAAGGGCGGGGGATTTTATCACGGCCTTAAACTGCAGGGATTTGAAGGAATATGAGTTCAGGGACGTCGAAGAGCATTTCCGGGGAGAAAACAAGGACATCGAACTGACGCTCCTAAGAGACGGAAAGCCGATGTTTGTCCGGTTGACTCTGAAGAGACTGATCTAGATCATCCATCCCAGACGCCAGCCGGGTCTATAAACCGTTTGTCGATTTTTGTTAATAGAGCGAGCTGGAATCCCGTATTAGGGAAGCGGAGGCGCCCATCCATGAGGCTAATAATTGAGAATCTTTCCAAAACCTATTCCAACGGGGTCCGGGCCCTTAAGAATGTCTCTCTCGGCATTTCGACGGGAATTTTCGGGCTGCTAGGGCCTAACGGCGCCGGGAAGACGACCCTGATGCGCATCGTGGCCACCCTGCAGGAGCCAGACACGGGGCAGATCACATTGGACGGAATCGACGTTTTGGGTCAAAAAGAAGAAGTCAAACGCCGGCTCGGCTACCTGCCCCAGGAATTCGGATTTTATCCCAAAGACTCCGCCTTTCAGCTCCTCGACCACTTTGCCCTGCTTAAAGGCATCCGGGATCGCCGGCTCCGTCGCAAAAGGGTCGAGGAGCTGTTGAGAACGGCCAATCTCTGGGACGAGCGAAAACGCAGAGTGGGGACATTCTCGGGGGGCATGAAACAGAGACTCGGCATAGCCCAGGCCCTGTTGGGGAATCCGCGTTTGATCAT
>CAZJBD010000153.1:0-5862 GCA_964544265.1 uncultured Eubacteriales bacterium | reverse complement strand
CGACCTTCGACTGCCTCCTCCGGGCATCGCCCCTGCGCCATTGTCTCTATCACACGAAGAGATGCTTCCTATCTTAAGCCGCGCCTTGACTTTTCCCCCCGAAGCTAATAAAAGTTTAAGACATCCGGAGGAAAAAATGAAAAGAACGATCATTCTGATGGGCTTTGCCGTTGCTCTACTGGTTTTGGCCGGGGCAAGCTTCGGCCAGACCGCTACGGAGCATATCAAAGCGGGAGACGGCTACTACGCCGCATTCGATGACCAGAAAGCTCTCGAAGAATACCTTGCGGCCGTTGATCTGGAAGCCTCCAACTATGAGGCTCTCTGGAAGACGTCCCGGGCCTACGTGGACACGGCCGATCTCGTCGACCCTGCGAGCAAGGATGCCAAAGAGACGAGGAAAAAAATGTATGCCACGGGCGTGACCTATGCCCGCAAGGCCATTGCCGTCAACCCCAATGATACCTGGGGCCACTTCTGCCTCTCGGCCGCGATGGGCAAGAAGGTGCTCCTCCAGGGGAAGAAGGAGCAGATCGACGCCTCAAAGACCATCAAGGCCGAGATCGATAAGGCTATCGAGCTCGACGCATCAAACGATCTGGCCTATCATGCCCTTGGCCGCTGGCACCGGCGCATGGCCGAGATCGGCGGGGCCAAGCGAGCCCTGGGAAGTTTGCTCTACGGGTCCATTCCTAAGGGGTCGTTCGCCGAGTCCGAGAAGCTCTTTCTCAAGGCCATCGAGCTCCGGCCCGGCTACGTCAACCATCACTATGAGCTCGGCCTGACTTACGAGGCCCTTGAGAAATACGATCTGGCTGCGGCGGAATTTCAAAAAGCGATCGACCTGCCCGTGAGCTCCTCCAAGGACAAGGGGATTAAAGAAAGTGTAAAGGTCGAACTCGACAAGGTTCTGAAGAAAAAGACGCCCTGAGAGTTTTCCCCGCTCAATCCCGGGAATCACCGGCCGGCGAAGGGATACGCAGTCTTCCCTGTCGCTTTTTCGAACGAAGCTCGTCCCCGTTCCGGCTCCTGGCGGCGAACGCAGCCGAGGCTGCGTCAATGATACCCCAGCCGTAGTTGTTATCCGGGTGGAGGCTGTTTTCCGCCGTTTGGAGCAGGGCCTGCCGAACCCGGCGCGGCGTCCATTCTTTGTGGGCCTCGAGAATCAGGGCTACAGCCCCGGCCACAAGCGGGGTTGCGAAGGAGGTTCCGCTCCCCCGTCTGAATGTATCGCTTCCGTCAGCACGATTGCTGGCCATCCAGTTGTCGACCCCCAGAGCGCAGACTTCGGGCTTGGTCCGGCCGTCGAAGGTCGGGCCGGGCGAGCTGAAGGAGGCGATATGTCCCCGGGCGTCCACGGCCCCGACGGCGATGACGCCGAAACCGTCGGCCGGAGCAATGATGTGGCCCCAAGGGTCATCCCTTTCGTTGCCGGCCGCATTGACCACGACGACTCCCAAGCTTACCGCCCTGTTAGCGGCCCGGGTGGTCACGGCCGTCCTTCCATCCATGTCTGCGAATGTGTACCAATCCACGTAGCCGAGAGAGGAAGAGACGACCTCGGCCCCCAGGGATTCCGCCCACTCAATTCCCGCGACCCAGTAGTCCTCCTCTATGGGCCGCTCGTCATCTGCGATCTCCGCCTTGGCCAGGAGGAAGTCGGCGCCGTAGGCCGGGCCGACGAGCTGCCCCGGGCTGAAACCGCCGAGAACGGACCAAGTGCCCGTGCCGTGGGAGTCTGAATAATCGTTCGGGTCTGAGAGGTCCTGCTGGACATCTCCGTCGCCATTGACGAAATCCCGCTCGGCCAGAAGCCTGGCATTCAGAAAGGCTTGGTGGCTTTTCCGGAAGCCGGTATCCAGCATGCAGACGATGACCCCGCGGCCGCTGTAGCCGAGCTCATGGAGTTCGGGGACCCCGATCTGTTCGAGTTGGGCAAGGGAGGGGCCGTAATCGGTTCGGATGTTCCGTCCGGAGATCCGGCCCGGGAATGAAGTCGCTGAGGGTGAGGGCGGGGGATCATCCCGTTTGAAGGATGAGACGAGGTTGATGGAGCTCACGAAAAGAGTTCGTTCCAGAGCCCTGAGTTGGTAACCGGTGGCCTCGACACTGACTGCGTTGAGCCATCGGGAGATGGTGCGGACCTTCGTAACTTGACCTCTCACCTTCTCCAGGTACGCGGGGAACAAGTCGAGATCGTCTTCATCCACAAGACGGGCCTCATCGCGGACCTTCCCCCGCCTCCAGGCGCACCGCGGGTTGAGGTTCTGGCGTGCCGAAGCCAGCGCTTTGCTTTTTTCGAACGCCGAGGCCGGCCCCTTGTCCTTGAAAAAAATCCAGAGTCTGGCGTTTGCGGTTTCTCCGGCGGACGCGAAAAAGACGCGAACTTTGGGGCTGACCACGGACTCGCGAAAGGTTGACAGGGCGATTGCCGCCGGCAGGGCGAGCGCCAGGAAGATCGAAAGCCGGAGCTGGGTTCTAGCCCTCCTCGGAGAACACCTGGGCTTCAAAGACCTCAATGTGAGCTCCTTTCTTCCATTCGTCTGCTGGAAGTCCTGCCTTGAGGCAGCCGTGTCGGAGAAACGTCTCCCGGTCCCAGCCATATTCGATAGGAACCTGGGGGAGGAGGAGGCCCCGGTGGACGCCCTTAGAGACGATGATCCCATGCTGCCCAACTTTCACTTCATCGGCGTCGCGGATCGGCCTGGGCAGGGAGAGGACAGAAATCTCGATCCTTGTCCGTTCGAGCTCCTCGGGAGTTAAGGGGACAAACCTATAATCCTGGCTGGCCGCGGCAACGGCCATCTCGATGACGGTTTCTCCGAGGGGTTTGACCGGAAGGGGATAGCCGATGCATCCCCTGAGTTCGCCGTCCGTTTTAAGAGTCACGAAGGCCCCTCGCTTTTCTTTCATCATGGGATCGCCGGGTGTGGGCTTGAGGCCTCCGCCGGCGCTGAAATAGTTTTCTATGGCTCGGCGGGCAAGCTTAAGAAGGAACCTTTCCTGTTCGTGGGTCAGCTCTGCGCTCATGTTTTTCTTCCCTCCGGAGAAGATGCCAGGGGGACTGGCGAAAGAGTAAACCTGCCATCATATTCGACACTGAAGGCCCTTAAGGCCAACGTCCTGCGGCCGCCCGGCAAGACCTTGAGGACGATCTTCCCGTACCCGAAAGGCTGAAGGATGCGGCTCTCCGGTCGCCGTCCGCCCCTAATGAAGAAGAACCCCACTGTCCGTCCATCGTAGATGTTGTCGAGGAGATGGAGCCGCTCGACGGGAAAAGCGTGATCCTTGCCCGCCGGGATGACGGCCTCCACATAGACACGAGGACCCCGCCGGTGTCCGATGAGATAGCCGGATTGGCCGGATTCGGACAGGAGAGATAACACCTTGAGGGACCGCTCGGCATCGTCCGTCAGAAAAACATCCACCCTGGTATTATAACAGGTTTTCTTTCCTTGCCCAGACCATGATGCTGTACCCTTTGAGAAAGAAGAGCAGGACGTCGAGGCGGGAAACGAGCCAGACCAGAGGATAGATTAGGGCATAAACACGCAGTTTTCCGGCCTGGGCTTTGTATTCCTCGCTTGTGGACGGCTTGATGTGTCCGTCTCGCAAGGCTCCGTCCGACGTCTTCCCCGCGAACATCTTGATGTAGGCGAAGTTTAAGAGAAGCTCGATGAGCTCGGAGAAAAACTTGGAATACATCCTGACCCTTACGACTTCGAATCCCGCCTTCTGCAGCTTACCGCAAAGATCCTCCTGACTGTAGCCTTCCCGTTTGTGGCCGTAGAACTCGAGCTTCATGCCGAGGGCAGACCTCAGTCTGTGGAGGAGGAAGAACCTCCCTGTATGGGGAGTGACCACAATGAGTTCTCCCCCGTTTCTGAGAATCCTGTGGATCTCCGCCAGGCACTCGTCGTCGTTTTCGATATGCTCGAGGTAATCCAGGCAGGTCACAAGATCGAAAACTCCTGAGCGAAAGGGAAGAATGCCGGACCTGATTTGGACCAGGCCTTTGCCGAGAACCTCCCGGCAAGCGCATAGGTTCGTCATGTCGTGGTCCGTGCTCGTCCAATGGCCTCCCTTCCTGCGGAGAAACCAGCTCAAGGTCCCTTGGGCGCAGCCGATATCCAGGGCCGTGCGGGCAGGATCGGAACTCAGGCTCTTGTTGAGGAGGCGGAGCTTGTCCCTCTTCTTGATGGACCGGTTGGCTATCCGAATCTGCCAGGGGACGTTCTCCATGGCCATCATTATATTTTCCGGCGCGGGAAATGACAAGGAAGGAGCTCGTATTGACTATTCCGCTGGAATGGACTTAAGATGATTTTAAGAGAGAAACGATGAAGTACGAACTCGTCATCGTCGGCACCTTCGAGACGAATTGCTACCTAGTCTATGACGAGGATACGTTCGAATGTGCCATCGTCGATCCCGGGGCCGAGCCGGAAAAGATCTTTCCGGTCATTACCGAGTTCTCGCTCAAGCCGGTCCTCATCCTCAATACCCACGGGCACGTCGACCATGTCGGGGCCAATCTCGATATGAAGGAAAGGTTCTCGGTTCCTCTCTGGATCCATTCCCTGGATAATCCGTTGCTCGAGGCCATAAAGGGCTCCGAGATGAGCCTTTTCCTGGGGGCGAAAGACTCCCCTCTGCCGGACAAATTCCTTAAGGACCGAGAGACCATCTCGATCGGCAAGGTTTCCCTCAAGGTCGTCCACACCCCTGGCCACACGCCCGGAAGCGTCGGGTTTTACGGCCATGGGACCCTATTCTCGGGGGACACCCTCTTCTGCGGCGGAGTGGGACGGACGGACCTGGCCGGGGGCTCCAGGAAGGACCTTGAGAAATCCATCCGGTCCAGGATCCATACTCTTCCAGCGGAGACAGTCGTTCTTCCGGGCCACGGCCCCTGGACTACCGTAGGCCAGGAGATCGTCTCCAACCCCGATCTCACATGAAGGGTTTTCCGTCCCCGGCTGAGGACGCCCTGCGCTCCTTCGTCGATTATCTCTCTGTGGAAAAAGGGCTATCCCGCAATACCGCTCTTTCTTATGAGCGAGACCTCGCCAAGCTCCTCGCCTTCTTTCGGAAAGAGAAACTAACCTGGACGAAGGCGGGGGAGATGGACCTTGTGCGGTTTATTCATGAGCAGCGCAGGGCCGGCCTTTCGGCCCGGTCTCTGGCCAGGCTCGTTTCGTCGATGAGGTCCTTCTATAAGTACCTCGTCCTGGATGGGATTGTCGAGAGGGATCCGACGGACGGACTCTCGTCCCCCTCCGTCTGGCTCTCCCTGCCTAAATTCCTGACCATGAAGGAGGTCGAGGCCCTGCTGGCCGCACCGGACGAGGGGGCCCCCCAAGGCGTCCGGGATAGGGCCATGCTCGAAGTCCTTTACGGTTCCGGGCTCCGGGTGTCCGAGCTCGTCTCTCTCAAGCCCAAGGACGTTAATATGGATGAGGGATTTCTTCTCTGCCGGGGAAAAGGGGGAAAAGAAAGGATCGTTCCCTTGGGCAGGTCCGCCTGCCGGGCGGTCCGAAGGTATTTGGACGAGGTCCGTCCCCTTTTCGAGAAGGCCGCTTCCGAATTTTTGTTTCTCACTCGCCGGGGTGGGCCGTTTACGCGGCAAGGGTTTTGGAAACTCCTGAAAGGGCATGCCCGGACAGCCGGGATTTCGTCCAAGATCAGCCCTCACGTCCTGAGGCACTCCTTTGCGACCCATCTCCTTGAGCGGGGGGCCGACCTCCGGTCCGTTCAGCTTATGCTTGGACACAGCCAGATCACGACGACCCAAATTTACACCCATGTCAGCCGTGAAAGGCTGCGCCGGATTTATGACCAGTTCCATCCCCGGGCATAATG
>CAZJBD010000152.1:4272-6045 GCA_964544265.1 uncultured Eubacteriales bacterium | reverse complement strand
TTCCTTCCTTTATGGAAGTCGGAAGGGGAAGGGAGGGAGCCCGTCTCCCTTCCCCCACCGTTGCGCCTCAACGAAGCGCCCGCATGCCCCAAACGAAGAGATTCCCGATATCGGTAGTCGTCCCGTCCGTATAGCTGACCCGGATCATGGACTTCTTGCCGGTCGGGTAGTGCTCGTTGATCGAGCCGAACTGACAGAACGAGTGGGCGTACCACCCGAGCAAAGGATAGGTGATCTGTTCCGTGATCGCGGGAGTGGCGAGATAGATGTTGGCCGGGTCGAAGAAGATCCTGGCGTTAAGCTCATGCTTGAGCGCCCAGGGGAGAGAAGCATCAACCCAGGTCCGAACCGAATCCCGCATGGTGAGGGACGTCAGATGGTCCACACCTGCGCCTTGTGTCACTGCGCCGTCGAAAGGACTCGAAGCACCCGTGGCGGCGATGAACAGCGAGAACCCGAAAAGCCCCAGGTCAAGGGACGATTCCAGGTCGAAGAAGTTCTGCGCCGAATAGACGAACGGGCCATAGGTCTTGAAATACGGCAGCGCATAAGGCTGGGACTTCCCGTCCTGGGACAGGGCGGAAAGCGTCCGTTCGACCTCGATGTCCATCGTCACAGCGACAGACTCACCGGCAGCCTCGCTCAAGAAGTCAAGAACGTCGCCGGTCGTGATGTCAAGCTGGAGGTTCGAGTACCGGCCCGAATTGAAAATAAGGTCTTCGGGACGATTCAGGAAGTCAAGACAGAAGGGGATCTCCAACGTGGCTTCATAGACGCCATCAGCGCCAAGCACCCGCTCCTGGGAGGGGGTAATCCGGCTATGATAGGCGTCGAAGAACCACATTGCCTTGCCAGGGACGTTATCGACAATGACTTCGCCCCGGGACGTGCGAAGATTGATGCCCTTGATCCAACGCATGACGGCATGATCGTCGATCAGGGTGGCGTCAGTCCAAGCGATATTCGCGTGGAAGGTGAGGATCAGCTTCGTCCAACCAGTCCCATCGAGCGGGAAGATGTTGGAGAAGCGATTCACCGCCGAGTTCGTGAGTGCAGCGGCCTGGAGGACCGTCACTCGTTCAGTAGGATAATACATTTGTTTTTCTCCTTACGGCTAGACCTTTCCAGACTTTCCGCGGTTGCCTGGGAGTACCGTCAGCTGCCGAAAACGATCTTGCGCAGGAACGCAACGCGGTAGCTAATGGCGATCACAACCATAATGATCGCGGCGGTAACGACAAAACCCATGAGCTTGCCCTTCATATTTACCTCCTAGAAGGACCGAAGATATACCCTTACGCCGAAGGCGTATGAGTTGCCTTGAAAATACCGTTGGCCGTGGCGAAAACGAGCAGCGTATAGCCCACGAACTGGAGCAGGACGAAAGGCGGAGCGATAGCTATGAAATAGTAGGCCGTGAATCCCGCCGACACGACAAGCGACAGGAGAACCGCCCCAGCGCCCTTGAGCTTGAGAAAGTCCTTGACGATCTGCGTAACGCCGACGACGGTCAGACCGCCAACGCCCGTCAGAATAAGCTGGACAACGGAATTGTCAAACATGGGGAACCTCCCTGGAATTAGAGAAGTTGTAAAGAAACATTACAAAACAAAGATAATCCAATAATTTGGATTTGTCAAGGGGGAAAATCCAATTATTTGGATTTAGTGATGTAAAGAAACTTTACAGGGAGATATTGATATATTGAAACGACTGAAGGTGCATGATCGTCTCTAGCACCTGGGGGGAGACAAGCCGGTTGAGGTATTGAGT
>CAZJBD010000152.1:0-4172 GCA_964544265.1 uncultured Eubacteriales bacterium | reverse complement strand
AAGCTCATAGACCCGGGAGCGCATACGTCAATAAATCCTTCGATAGCGAAGGGACGAAACTCCGCCATGTAATCATAGATCCAAATACGATCTCGCCGTTGACAGGCAATGATCTCAGCAGCGAGGGAGGTCTTGCCCCTCCCCCGCTTGCCGACGATCGTCTGGAGCATTACTTCTTATCGTCGGGTCCGGCGAATTTCTGAGACTTGGCCTTTTTGATCTCAGCCGTAACATGGAAAACATGCATCGAAAGGACGGCGACGATAACGACTTCGTCCTTCGCGATCTTGCCCAAGCCATATTTGGTCAGTACCCGCGAGACAGGTCCACCCAAAAATTGCTTCTGCTGTTCCGAAAGGACAATGACTTCCTTCGGGACATCCTTTTGGAATACGGCCCAAGCTTCGAAAGGAAGGCCGATAAGATCGCCGGCCAGCCCTTCATCGACCGCCGCAACGTCACTTCCTAAACCAGTCGATGGGGAGGAAGGTCCACTTGGCTCCCCCGTCTCCTCGCTTCCCGGCATCCTCGGCAGAGCTTCCTGCTCGTCCAGGTCCGACTCCGGCATCACTTTTACTTTTGCCATTTTCGTTAATCTCCTTGCTTTTCTTTCGATCAGGGCGCGGCTTGCGATGCGCTTTAAGCTTTGCCATGCTCTTATCAATAGGGACAGTAGTATGAATCTTAGGAGGAGCCGCAGCAGCTTTAGACTTCGGAACCTCGGGAGCTTTCTCTGTGCCGTCCTTTGGAGCGTTCTCCGCTTCGAATTCTCGGACGGCACGTTCGGCATCGTCCTCAGCTGGCGGGTTCGTCGGGTTTTCCGGTTGCTTCATTTTTCTCAACCTTATGACCGGTATAAAGCTCCAGCAGCCGCGTCATGGCCCTCATGTAGTTGGACTTGTCCCGATAGAGCTTAATTTTCAGAGCTTCATGAAGATCGGGCGGGATCCAGACGGCGACTTGCTTGTACCCCTTCTTCCGATAGTCGGTGGCCATGCTCTCACCTCCCGGGATTATAATCCTAATAGCGAAGGGCTGTCAAGATACAAAGCCAGGGATTTGATTTTTTTGGTCTGGACCTCCCTACCGTTCTTCCAAGAATCAAGCCAAACCCGCTTTCGGTCAAAATTCAGGTCCATTTTACGGGTCACTTCCAAAATCTGATTCCCCAACGTATCATCGTGCAGCCGCTCCGCCTCTTGAAGAGAAAACCGCTTCAAGGTTTGGAAGGAGACTTTAGACGTTTTGGCCTTGAGAATCGTCTGCATGATGGCCTCGATCCTGTCCGCCTTGAAGTTGAAACCCCGGTACTTCCCCTTCCAGACGTTCCCGATCCTGTAGAAGTACACCCCCGAGCCGATAAGGTACGCTTCGTCCCAGGTTTCGAGCTTCCAATCCCCAAGTCCATCCGAAAGGCGAAGCCTGTCAAGCGGTACTTTCGAGATGATGGAATCCGTTTGTACCATAACCACATCATCGGGGTTGTCCCTGACAATATCATAGAGACGCAAGCGTGTTCGCGCCGTGATCTCCGAGGCATAGACGAAATTGCTTTTCGAAAGGTCTTCGCATTTGACATAGGTCACTCCATCCGAATCGACGAAATCGACGACTTTCATATCCCCGCCCAGGTCTGCCGTCGTGACGTATTTGACCGTCGCTTGACCCGTTTTCCCGTAAAGAGAATTGAGGATGATCTTGAACGGGAGCGGGAACCCGCTGCGTTTCCGCCGCTCGTAAAGCTCATTGACCTTGTCCCTGAAAGGATGATCGCCGGTTCCGTAAATATGAAATCCCTCTAGGACTTGCGGATCAAACTCCCTGATTCGCTCAAACTCCCCTTTAGTGACGTATCCTTCATAATATCCGCATGGATAGCAGCATAAGCCTTTATCATTATATAAGAGTGGAGAAACGAACTTCCCGTCGAATCGGACTCGGACCTTAAATACTGAATACGAAGCCTCGGGTACATACGCTGCAAGATTAACGTAACGACTTCGCGCAAGTCCGCGCAATCGAGCGATCTCATAGGGGTAGGCGGAGTTAATGTCATAGACATAGAGCCGGTCAAAATGCCCTCGCTCAAAAATCTCGAATCGTCCTCCGTGATACGCATTTCGAAAATAGTCGTTGACATCGCGCTTCCCCCTGTTTTCTTTAAGCTCGTTGCGGAAGTAGGCATAAGCATAAAAGGCGTTCGATATAGGCTTGACCCGCTTCAGGTTCTCCGGCAAGGCGTTATGAAACTTTAAAAAAAGCTTAAAACAGGCCAGAGCGTCCCGGCAGCAATATTGCTTCACTTCCTCCGAAAAGACGTTTTCTTCGGAGATCGAAGCGGCATGGAATTCCATCTTCCGTTCGTCCTCCGGCAAATACTTCACAGACGCTTCCTTAAGAGAACTCCCATAGTATTGCAAGGCATCGAAAATATAATTGCCGTCGAACTGGAGGAACTTCCCCTTGATATACTGGACCGAGATCCCATGCCCTTGATCGTCCGTCTCTAGGACCGTCTCAACGCCCTTAATAAGGATCCGCTGCAGCTTCTTCGGCAGCCATTTCATAAGCGCCTGGATATCAAAATCGGCGTTCCAGGCGAAAAAATAGGTTTTCCTAACCGGCTTAAACGCGGTCAAAAAATCGATAACGTCCCTCGGCTTGTTAAATTCAAATATCCTGCCGTCCGATAAGCACAATAACCGCGCAAAGCCCTCGACAGTCTCCGTATCAAGGCCCAGGAAATCAGTACAGAGCTTTAAAGACGGCTTCCCCGTAATTCTCATCCCGCAAAGCCCTCCATAATTGCCGAGCCTCTTTGAGCGAAAGCCCGTAAAGCTGCCGATAATGTTTTATGGTCCGATTATAGCGGTACATCCAAATGACCCGCTTCGCTTTCGTTTTTGATATATACTTGCCTTTGTACCTGAACCGTCCCGCGGAATAGACGACTTCTGTAATGGACAGGACGGCCACACGGCCCGAGAGACGATACTTCTTAACAGCCCGAATATGATCAGGCGTATAACCCCTTGCCGCAAGCCGCTTATCAAGGGCGGCATTATACTTTCTCGAGAGCTTCGACGCTTTCCCTCGACCCGTCTTTTTATACTGACGAGCCCTGGCTGCAATAGCCAGGATCTTCTTAGGGACCGGTCCCTTGCCTTTATTGAATCGCTTAACAGGATAGCCCCGCGCCAGCTTCGGAGCGACGCGATAGCGAATGGACCCCTTCCCCGCCGTCGTTTTGGCCTTGCGGGACCGGGGGGGGTTCACCTTCCGAGCGGACTTACGGGAAGGGGTCCGTTTCATGTCTGGACTCTACTCCGTGAGAAAGCCCTTGTCAACGCCTAAAAAGGCGGTTCGTCAGGCTCGATAACGAAGGCATCATAGCTCCGGCCATGCCGGGAGCCGACTTCGCCCGTAAAGACCAGTTCGACGATCTTGCCGATATGGTCTTCCCACACGACATTCGCTAGAGCGAAGTTGATACCCACCGACACAGGACCGGCTGCCGTGACGAGCCGCATGGACCTGCGCCCGTCCTGACCTTCGACAACGGCAATGAGCTTGCCGCTCAGCTTCTCGTTGACGGCCTTCGGCTTCCAGAACGGGATCTTGGCCTTGTGATCGACAACCTGCGTACGCTTCCCCGTCGTCGGGAGGGGGTTCGCTTTCCCTGTCGTTTTTGCCATAGTTGTTTGGCTCCTTTGTTAAGATTTACGATCCCGCAAGATCGTTTTACTTCTCGATGATCCGAACACGCTTGTATCCGCTGCCCCAAAGCAGCCGCTTAATGATACCGCGCTTCTCGCCCTTGCCCATGCGAAGCCGCTCCGTCAAACTCTGCATCTTTCGGAACTTCTTCTGAGCAGACTTCGTTAAACGCTCCAAGCGCCACCGGTCCAACCGTTCTCCCATTAGTCCCCCTTGATGACCCTTTGCAGGTGATCCACTTCTTCCATGTAGCCCAGGATCGTCGCCTTCTGCCGGTTCGAACAATCCTTCCAGAAAGTGACTTCCTTCCCCACCTCCCGCGCCGCCACAATGTACCCGAAAGCGAAAGCGATCAGGCTCCAGATAAAAACGACAGCTCCCCAAAAAATGAAGTCCATTTATTCCTCCTTCCATTCCTTAATCCGGCTCGTATCCCCCACCAGAGAAGTTAACGA
>CAZJBD010000151.1:0-6069 GCA_964544265.1 uncultured Eubacteriales bacterium | reverse complement strand
GCGGGGGGGTGGTGGTCGGGGGGGGTTATCGTTTTTTGTTGACTTGAAATATGATATTTTATATTCTCAGCAATAAATAGATTTCTGGACGAAAGGAGCCTGCGGACCCATGGACGCCAGACCGCTGCTAAACATAAAGTCCCTGAAGGAGCAAGTCTACGAATATTTGCGCGAGCAGATGCGGAGGGGAGACCTCAAGCCGGGGTCGGTGATCGATATGGAGGAAACCTCGAAAAAGCTGGGCGTCAGCAAGACCCCCCTCAGGGATGCCCTCCTCCAGTTGGAGATGGAGGATTTCGTCACCATCCTTCCCCGTCGGAAAGTCGTCGTCAATGTCCTAACCCTCCAGGACATCAGGAATTATTATGAGGTCATCGGAGCGCTGGAAAGCCAGGCCCTTCTCTCCGCATTCGAGCACTTCCACGACTCGGACGTCAAGTTCATGGAGAAAATGAACGAGGGCATGAAGAAGGCCATCGACGACGGCGATTTCGACCTCTATTATGAGAAGAATTTGAAATACCACGAGACGTACCTTAACCTATCCGGCAATGCGAACCTGGCCAAGATCGTCACCCGGATGAAGAAGAGGCTTTACGATTTCCCCCGCATGAAGGGGTTTGTCAAGGAATGGGAAGAGGCCTCGATCGGCGAGCACCAGCAGCTCATCAACCTCATCCGGGCAAAGAAGCGACAGGACGCCGCCGGTTATATCCGCGACGTCCACTGGTCGTTCAAGGTCCAGGAAAAGTTCATCAGCAAGTATTACGTCGAGATCTCCTAGCCGGTCGCGAAAGGGCCGCCTTCCGGCATGGAAACCTCGGAGAAAAAGAAAGGGGAGCAGCGCATGGCCAAGGATCATCT
Organism: uncultured Eubacteriales bacterium; assembly: GCA_964544265.1. Lineage (GTDB taxonomy): Bacteria > Acidobacteriota > Aminicenantia > Aminicenantales > Saccharicenantaceae > JALHVH01. The sequence goes on along the minus strand of CAZJBD010000151.1, from coordinate 5,205 downwards.
CATCGTCGTCACGGGCGCCGGAGGTTTTATCGGCGGGTCATTGGTCCGGTCTTTGCGCGAGCGGGGATTCACCCGGATACGGGGCGTGGATAAGAAGCCCCTTCCCAATTGGTACCAGCGCGTGCCTGACGTCGAGTATCTGTGCCTTGACCTGAGTCATCGGAAAAACTGCCTGCGCGCCGTCGAGAATGCCGTCGAGGTCTACAACCTCGCCGCCGATATGGGGGGGATGGGATTCATCGAGAGGTTCCGGGTCGAATGCCTCCGCAGCATCCTCATCAACACCCACATGATCGAGGCGGCTTACCGGGCCGGCGTCGAGAGGTATTTTTTCTCGTCCTCGGCCTGCGCCTACAACACAGACCTCCAGAAGAGTCCCGACGTGCGGCCCCTCAAAGAGTCCGATGCCTATCCGGCCATGGCCGAGCGGGGCTACGGCTGGGAAAAACTCATGTCCGAGATATTCTGCCAAGAGTATTGGGTGGAACGCGGCCTGAAAACGTTCATCGCCAGGTTTCACAATGTTTACGGACCCCATGGAACCTGGGACGGGGGACGGGAAAAGGCGCCCGCGGCCCTCTGCCGCAAGGTCATCGAGGCCGAGGACAAGGGGCGGAACTGGATCGAAATCTGGGGCGAGGGAACCCGGACCCGAAGCTTCATGTTCATCGACGATTGCATCAAGGGAATCGACAAGATCGTGCACTGCGAGGATCTCATCGCGACACCGATCAACCTCGGCTCGAGCGAGCTCGTCTCGGTCGATGAACTGGTGACCATCATCGAGGAGATTGCCGGGGTCAAGCTCGAGCGCCGCTATGACCTCTCCGCGCCCAAGGGTGTCGGCGGCCGCAACAGCGACAATACCATGATCAAGCGGATCCTGGGCTGGGAGCCTTCCACACCGCTCCGCGAAGGTTTGAAGAAGACATACGCTTGGATCGAAACGCAATATGCGGACAGGAAGGCCGGCAAGAAGACCATCGAGTGACGGCCCTTTGCACGCCGGAAGCGCCCCTTGAGCAAAAACTTCCGGACCATGAGAGGCGATTTACACCATCCCCTGGCCGTTCCCTCTGAACGGCGGAGGAGGAAATCATGAAAAAAATAATGTTGGTTTGGCTGGGAATGACGCTTGCGGCCTGTGGGGTGATCGCACGAGGGGGGAAGCAGACCGGAGAGAGGCCGAAGGTCCTTGGGCTCGATAAAATCATCGCCATGGTCTATTATCCGGAGGAGGAAGCGCGGGCCTTCAAGTCCGCCACCTATGCGCATAGCCCCGACTGGAAGTATTGGAGCGGCCGGGGCGGGGTCGCGGCGACCGCCAAAACCTGGCAGAGCCTGCTTACCAACACGACCGTTGAGCAGGGTGTCGCCGTTCTGGCCGGGATAGATTTCAAGGACAATCCCCGGCCCCTGCTGGCGATTGATGAGTTCGGCTTCGATGAAGGCGGCGAAAGCGATCAGAAGTCGGCCCAGATTCTGGAGGCCTTTAAGAAGCAGAAACCCCATGTCAGTCTGGGCGTATACCAGATGCGCGGCCCGGTTCCCAAGGTCCTGGCCGAAACCTATAAGAGGATCGTGGACCTGTTGATGATGGAATGTTATGTGGGCGACGTGAAGGAATATTGGTGGATTGCTTCGCAGCTGCACGCGGCGCGCCTGCACGGCCTGCTGGGAAAGTCGATCGCTCTTATAGGCCTTGGCGTGGGCGGACAGCCCGGCGAGAACTGGGTTGCGACCAAAGAGGAGTTGGAGCGCCAGATCCGGTTTATCCGGCTGGTCGCCCCGGAATCGCCCGGGGTAGGGTTTTTCAAGGGAAAGGTTGATCCCGAGGTTACGACTTATGCGGATGAACTCTGCGAAAGATTTTATTCGATTCCGACGGACGGCGCCGGTCTTCCGCCCGAGGCCCTGGACGTGCACAAGCTGTTTTCCACGCTGTACGAGCGTCCGATGCTGGTGACCTCGGCGTCATGGTGCGAGCCCGATCGTACCTATGATGATCCCCACAAGCTGGTCCATCCCTATGCCTTCCGTCTTTACATCATGAATTTGGGGTCCCAGGACGCGAAAGACGTCAAGGTCCGGCTGGCGAATCCGGAAGATCAGGGCGGGGACGTATTTGCGGAGGGAACGGTGAGCCTTATCCCCAAACAAAGCTCGGTCGAGGCCGTGCTTTCCCTGACTGAGCCCGATAAAAAATGGAAGGGCTGGAAGACCTGGGGCATCCAGATCGAGGCGCCCGGCTGCGACACGAAGGTATTCGCCCCCCTGTAATCGTTTTCAGGCAAAATATCATTTGTCGGCACTTAGCCTCGCGCTGACGAGGCGGTTGAGGCTGATTCCTTCTTCTGCCGCTCTCGTCGCGAGCGCGCGGTGGATCTCCGGAGGAATCCTGACGACGAATTTTCCGCTGTACGATTTATCAGAAATCGGAGGAGGGGGGGATTCCTTTTAAGGCTGCCTCATGGGAATGTCTGGGAAAGGCCCTGAGACCGAGATGCCCAGCTCTAAAGGAGGACGGCCGATGCCGCTGCTCCGCCCAGGACGACCCAGACGACATTGACCTTTCCCAGGAGCGCGGCCAGAGCTAGAGCGGCGATGGCGGCTGACGGTACGTTCCAGGAAGCCGCCCTGGCGAACTGGACTGTTACCGAGGCCAAGAGACCAACGAACGAAAGGGTCAGCCCCCGGGTTACCCCTTGCCAAACGGGAGAGTGCTGGTATCTCAGGAACCAGGGCTCGGCGACCAAAATCATGAAGAGTGACGGCAGGAAGATGCAGACGGTCCCCACCAGGGCGCCGGGGATGCCCTCGACCAGGAAGCCGATAAACGTCGCGGTGATGACGACGGGGCCCGGCGTGACTTGGCCCAAGGCGATACCGTCCATAAACGTATTGACGGTCATCCAGCTTCTGGTGCCTACGATCTCTCTATAGAGGAGAGGAACTGAGGCCAGTCCTCCCCCGAAAGCGAAAATATCCACCTTCATCATGATGAGACCCAACGTCCCGAGGCGGCTTTGCAGTGAGAAAAGCCCCGCAGCCAGTATGATTGCGAAGGCAAGAACAAGGGTTGGCGATCGTAGGGCTTTCCAGCCGACTTTTGGTATTTGTTCGGGCCGGCGAGGCGCTGCCGGGCCTCGAAGAAGGACCGATCCCAACAGGCCTGCGCCGATAATGGCCAAGGGAGGACTGGCGCCCGACGAAAAGACGGCCGCAGATAAGCCGGCAATCAGAACCTCACGAAATCCCTTCAGGGATGAGCGGCCAAACTCCCAGGCAGCGAAAGCGACCATCGAAACGGCCAGGCCGCGCAGGCCGGCCAGCCTGGAGGTGACGGCTTCCAGGTTGGCCGCCCGGCGGTAAGCAATGGAAAGGGCAAGCATCAGGAAGAAGGCCGGTAGACCGAATCCCGCGTAGGCCGTAATCGCTCCCCTCAGCCGTCGGGCTCGCAGCCCGACATAGGCCGCGCATTGCATGGCGGTCGCTCCCGGCAGGGCTTGGCAGAGCGCAACGCCCTGGCGGAAATCTTCTTCGGAGAGCCACCGCTTCTCTTTAACGGCCAGGCGGCCGATGTAAGCGACCATAGCCGGCCCGCCGAACGATATGACCCCCAGGCGAAGGAAAGAGAAGAAAAGCCGCCGTAAGATGAATCCGTCCGAACCCAAGGGTTAGCTCATCCGGGTTAGTCGAAACGTCACGGCCCCGTGGGGGCAGATGACGTCGAGATGCCCTTGGTTCTCGCTGGCGAGCTTGTCCGTCACCATCAGGGCCGCTCTGAAAGCGCTCATGGCGGCGAAGGCCTGACAGCAGATTCCCCGGGTGCCGGGCGTTCTGCCGTCGATGACATAAACCTCTCCTTGCTCCGTTTTGGCCATGCCCGGACAGATTCGCGATTCTGTGTTGACGGTGAGGGCTTCGCATTGAATTCGATGGGGGATCATGACTCACCTCTTTCGGTTGTTTTCCGGCCCTCAGTTTTGACCTGGCATTCTTTCAATAGGCTGGACGGACAACCCTGCTTCCCGTCAACGGCCTTGGCGAGCTTGATCCAACCCCCGAAGATTTCAGTGATGGCCCGGCCGTGGCGTTCCAAGGTTTCCGGATCGATGGCATAGTGAATCCAGATCCCGCGCTTCTCGGCCTTGACCAAGCCGGCCTCCCTGAGAAGCCGGAGATGTTGGGAGACTGCGGGCTGGGTCATGCTCAACCGGTTGGCTATGACATTGACGCATTGGGGGTGCTCCCGGAGAAGACGCACGATCTTAATCCTGGATTCGGAGGCCAGGGCCTTGAAGATCTTGATTTGCTCATGAACCTTATCTTTCATCTTTTTCCTCTTATTGTATTTTTAATATTATCATATAAGCATATTATAATATATGAATATATTGAATATTTGTCAAGAAGTTTTTTGGCCTGAACATGATGATTTTATGCCCCTTTCACCAGCCGAAACGAAAATATACAATAACGGTCGATGGAAGACGATGCCCGAAAGAAAGCATCTTCCATGCCCTGGCCGGCGAGACGTTAAGCGATTTCATCCGCCGGGTCCGGCTCGAGCGGGCTGCGGTCAAGCTCGTGGACGATCCGGCGACGCCGGTCATCGCGGTTGCCCTGGATTGCGGCTTCTCCGGGCCTGCAGTTTTCGCCCGGGCCTTCCGGGAGCGCTTTGGGATGAGCGCCGGCGAGTGGCGGAGGGGGGGCCACCCCTCCCGAAGCAAGGACCGCAAAGCGAATAGCAAGAAACATCAACCGGTCCGCAAGGGCGGTAAAGAACCGGGCTCCTCCGGTCGTTATGATGAGTTCGATCCGACGGATCGAATTCATAAGACACGGAGGTTTACGAGGATGGACAAAAAGAGACTACAAATCGGGGTCAAAGAGCTCCCAGAGCTCCAGGTGGCTTACGTCCGGCACATCGGGCCCTATCAGGGGATTGGCGCGGCGTTCGGGAAGCTCATGGCCTGGGCCGGGCCGCGGCGGCTTCTGGGCGGCCCGGGGACAAAGCTCCTGGCCGTATATCATGACAATCCCGACATCACCGAGGCCGACAGGCTGCGCTCGAGCGTGTGCGTCACCATCCCCGAGGGGACTGCCGTCGGGGGGGAGATTGGGAAAATGACCATTCCCGGCGGGCTCTTCGCCGTGGCCCACTGCGAGATCGACAAATGGGAGTTCGGAGACGCCTGGCAG
>CAZJBD010000150.1:1231-6204 GCA_964544265.1 uncultured Eubacteriales bacterium | reverse complement strand
TCCGATACAACCCCTGGTATGATGCCTATAAGGGACTTCCGGATTGGTGCCGGGCAACCCTCGCAGAACACGCGTCGGTCCCCAGAGAATATGCCTATTCAGAGGCCGAATTCGAAGGCGCCAGAACCCACGACCCCGCCTGGAACGCGGCCCAGAAGGAATTGATCATCACGGGGAAGATGCACGGAACGATGCGGATGTATTGGGGGAAGAAGATCCTGGAATGGTCCAGGACGCCCGTCGAAGGATTCAAAACCGCACTCCGTCTCAACAACACGTACGAGCTTGACGGCCGGGACCCGAACGGTTTCGCGGGAGTCGCCTGGTGCTTCGGCAAGCACGACCGGCCCTGGCCCGAGCGGCCTATTTTCGGGATGGTTCGATACATGAATGAATCGGGCTTGCGCCGCAAGTTCGACGTCGAAGCCTACGTGCGAAAAATCGCTGAGTTGGAGGATAAATCCCAGGCGACCTCGTCTGACTTCTGGCGGCGAACCAGATGATCACAGACCCCTAAAGCCTTCCTGGGGTTAGGCCTTCCCTCTGTTGCGGGGTTCAAGGAAGGCGCCAGGCCGCCCGGACTTGCCCTTCTCGTCTTGCTTTTCCGACGGTTTTCGCATATTAAAGTAACGATGAGAATTCCGGTACGCGGCGGAGGTAAGGGTTCATGATAACGCATGAGAAAAAGGGCCATAGGAAAGCCGGACTTCCCCCTGGGACCCTGGTCCACGTCGGCGAAAAGCAGGTTGAGAAAACCCGGATCACGGTCTTGGACTACGACGAGCGGACTTTCCAGGAAAAGGAGGTTGCAGCCGTCGAAGAGTGTTTCGAGTTTAAGGAAACGTCGACCGTAACCTGGATCAACGTGGAGGGGCTCCACGACGTCGGGATCATCGAAAAACTGGGCAACCGATTCGGCCTCCACCCCCTTATCCAGGAAGACATTCTGAACACCGCGGAGCGGCCGAAGATGGAGGATTATGAAGACCACATCTTCCTCCTGCTCAAAATCTTCGTCTCAGGCAATAGGAATCATGATGAGAAGATCCAGCAGGTCAGCCTGGTCCTCGGGTCCAATTTCGTCATCTCCTTCCAGGAGAAGGAGACCGGAGTCTTCGACCCCGTCAGGGACCGGATCCGCAAGGACAAGGGGCGGTTGAGGAAACTCGGGCCGGACTACCTGGCCTACGCCCTCATCGACTCCATCGTGGACGGCTATTTCGGTTTTCTGGAAAAGCTCAGCGAGGAGGTCGAGGTTCTGGAGGACGAACTGGTCACCGATCCCAAGCGCGAGATGCTTCAGAAAATTCACAGCTTGAAGAGGGAGATGATCTACATCAGAAAATCGATCTGGCCCCTCCGGGAGGTCGTCAACGGGCTGGAAAGGCTGGAGACTCCTCTTATCAAGGCGACGACGGACGTCTTCCTGCGCGACATTTACGACCATACCATCCAGGTCATCGATTCCGTGGAAGCCCTCCGCGACGTCCTGTCGGGAATGCTCGAAACCTACCTTTCGAGCGTCTCCAACCGCATGAACGAGGTCATGAAGGTCCTGACCATCATCGCCACGATCTTCATCCCCCTGACCTTCATCGCAGGCGTCTACGGCATGAACTTCAAGTTTATGCCCGAGCTCGAATGGCGGGGAGGGTACTTCGTCATCGTCGGCATTATGGTCGCCTTGGCCGTCGCCATGATCATCTATTTCCGTAACAAGAAATGGCTCTAGGAGGCGATTTCGATTAAAGGGCAACCTGGGTTGTGTCATCATTCGGGCTCCGCGGGTCGTGGGGCTTGACGGAAGTTGGCGATAGAAAGGACGAACCAAACATGAAGAAAGCCCTGGTATGCGGAGCCGGTGGCTTCATAGGAAGTCACCTGGTCAAAAGGCTGAAAAAAGACGGCTATTGGGTCAGGGGAGTCGACCTGAAACACCCGGAGTTCTCGCCCACGGCCGCCGACGATTTCCGGATCCTGGACCTCAGGGAAGATAAGAACTGCCGGGCCGCGCTCAAGGCGCCGGGAGGGGCTTTCGACGAGGTCTATCAACTGGCCGCCGACATGGGCGGCATGGGATTCATCCAGTCGGCCGAGTGCGAGATTATGCGGAACAGCGCCCTGATCAACATCAACATGGTCCACTCGAGCGCCAATGCGGGCGCCAAGCGCTACTTCTTTTCTTCCTCGGCCTGCGTCTACAGGGACATGGAGGCCGGCGAACCCGAGCTCGCCGAGACAGACGCGTATCCGGCCATGCCCGACAATGAGTATGGCTGGGAAAAGCTTTACGCTGAACGGATGGCGATGGCCTACGGTCGCCGGTTTGGGATGGCCGTCCGTCTGGCCCGGTTCCAGAACACTTATGGCCCGGAGGGGACATGGCGCGGCGGCAGGGAAAAGGCTCCTGCGGCCCTCTGCCGGAAAGTCGCCGAGGCCGAGGACGGCGGGACGATCGAGGTCTGGGGCTCCGGCACGGCCATGCGGGCCTACACGTACATCGAAGACCTTCTCAACGGAATCGTCAGGCTCATGCATTCCGATCTCGAGGACGGAGTCAATATCGGCCGCCGCGAATACGTGAGCGTGGACGACCTGGCGCGAACGATCATGGAGATCTCCGGCAAAAAAATATTCTTCAAACATGTTGAGGGGCCCGTCGGGGTCAAGGCGCGAAACTTTCGCAACGACCGCATTTCGTCGATCGGCTGGAGGTCCGAGTTCTCCTTAAGGGACGGCTTATCCCGGACCTACCCCTGGATCAAAGCCCAGGTGGAGGCCGCCAAGAAGAAATAAGTGAAAACCGGCGCCTGGGATTATCTCGTCGTTACTGCCTCCAACGAACGCCAAGCGTCCGCATATACGGAACAGCTCACCCTCCGCAAGAGCTTGGGACTCATCTCCGGCGTCCGCGAGGTTCTGGCGGTCGCGGATCCCGGCGGAAAGCGCGTCGGAAGCGGGGCAAGCACGGTCTGGTGCCTGCTCAAGATCCTTGAGCGGGAGCTCGCAGAGGAGCCCTCGAAGAGCCTTGATCCGAAGGCCTGGATGGAGGTCCTCTCCCGGCTCCGGGTTCTAATCGTTCACGCGGGCGGCGATTCCAGGCGCCTGCCTGCTTATGCTCCCTGCGGCAAGATCTTTCTTCCCATTCCTGGAGAATCCGATCGGGCCCTGGGCCTGACCATCTTCGACCGCCTCATCCCGGCCTATTTGGCCCTGCCCGGGACGGCGCCGGGCAGAGGTCAGGTTGTGGTGACCACGGGCGACGTGCTCCTGACATTTGATGCGGGTTCGATCAGGTTCGCCGATACAGGGATTACTGGCCTCGGCTCTTATGCCGCTCCGGAGCTGGCTTCGAATCACGGAGTTTTTTGCCCTGGCAAGGGCGGCCGTGTCCGCCTTTTCCTCCAGAAGCCTTCTCCCGGCGAGCAGTCCGAAAAAGGGGCCATTCAAAGAAACGGCCGGTCGATCCTGGATATCGGCGTCATGAGCCTGGACGCCAGGGCCGCCGTCTCGCTAATCATGATCTTCAGGATTAAAAGGAATTTGTCCGGTGGGCTGGAGTGGGAAGGCGATATGGCGGCCGCAGTCGAAAAGGCCGGGCTCGATTTTTATCGCGAAGTCTGCTGCAGCATGGGAACGGAAACCGACTTCTCCGGCTATGCCGATCGCGTGAAGCGGGCAGGTTCCGGCCTCGGCCAACGGCATTTGCGACGCGTCTTCGACAGGGTCTCCAAAATTCCCTTCTCTCTTTCGCTTCTTCACCGCTGCGGATTTGTCCATTTCGGCACGCCGCGCCAACTCATCCTGAGCGGCTGCGGCATCTTGGGCAGAACGCCCGGGACTTCGTATAAAAAGTGTCTGCTCTCAATCAACAACGATATCTCCGGCAGGGGCCGGATCATCGGAGAACGATCCTGGGTCGAGGGCTGCCGCATTCATTCGGAACTGAAATTGAACGGGGGGAACGTCGTCACCGGGGTCGACGTCAGGAAGCCCCTGACCTTGCCTCAGAACACCGCCCTCGATGTTTTGGAAGGAATCGATCGCGGCGGGAAAAGGGTGTGGTTTGTCCGGTGCTATGGGACCGATGACGTCCTCAATAGGCCCATTGGCAAAGGCGCCATCCTGGCCAGCCTTCCCATTGGAGAATGGCTCGGGGCGTTGGAAGCTGCGGAAGGGGACGTCTGGGATCAAAGGCTTGCTCCCGTGGAGCGCCAGGCCTGGAACGGCCGCTTTTTCCCCGCCGTACGTTCGCAGGAAGGATACAGGGACTGGCTATGGATGCTCGATCCGAAGCGCTCATCCCGTGCCCAGAGGAAGGCCTGGAAGAGGGCGGACCGCTACAGCTTCGCGGAGATGGCCAGCCTGGCTTCCCAGGCCGAATTTCACCTCCGGCGGGCTCAGAACCGGGCCGGGGAGTTAAGAGGTTCCCTGCGAAAACTGTTCCGGCCGGAGAGCGGCTTCTCGGCCGCCGAGCTTTCTTTCATTTTCCGGACGATCGGCCCCGAAAAACGGTCGGAATGGCTCTCGGGGGTTTTGAACGAAGCCTTCCTCCGTTTCGGCCGCGAAAAACGCAACCCGGGAACCAAACAACTCGAGCTTTCGAGGATGCTGCACACCATGGGATCGGCCGTCGCGCGGAGGGCAGGGGAGGGCGACCGCCATTGGAAAAAGACGCTCGCGGAGGTTTGGGGGCGGTTGTCCGCGGCCCAAGTGTCCTGGCTCGCCGGTCTCGGACTCGGGGAAGGCGTGTTCAAAAATCCCGGCCTGTGGGCGGAAGCGGCAAGGAACGCAGCGTTCGAAAACGTCAGCCGGACCATCGTCCTGAGCAGTCCAAGGAACGAGGGGCATCCAAAAAGCGCCCTTCGGAGCGACGAGATCATCTGGGGGAGGGCGCCGGCTCGGCTGGACCTCGGCGGAGGCTGGTCGGACACCCCTCCTTATTCCTTGGAGCATGGAGGTTCGGTCATCAA
>CAZJBD010000150.1:0-1131 GCA_964544265.1 uncultured Eubacteriales bacterium | reverse complement strand
CTGGACCCGGAGACAAATGGCGGTCGGACGCTCCTCTATTACACGGGAATCCGGCGCCTGGCCAAGAATATTCTGCGTTTCGTGGTCGGCAATTACCTCGACCGCGATCGCCGGGCCATGGAGACCCTGCGGAAACTCCACGATTTTCCGCCCGCCATGGCAGTCGCCATGCGTACGAAGGACGTCCGGGCGTTCGGCGAGTTCATAGACCTTGCCTGGAACCTGAACAAAGCCATCGACCCGGACTCGACAACGGATGCGATTGAGGGGATTCTGGCCCGGATTAAACCGCATATCCATGGGGCCAAACTCCTCGGCGCGGGCGGGGGAGGGTTCCTTCTCATCGCCTGTAGGTCGGGAGAGGAGGCCGCGGCCGTGCGGACGGCCCTTGAATCGGAACCTCCCAACGACCGGGCCCGGTTCTTCGACTTTCGAACGAGCTCCGAAGGCTTGACCGTGACGGTCTGTTAGTAGGGGTCAAACCTACTCTTTTGACAATAATCAACCTAATCGCAAACTTGTCAAAAGAGTAGGTTTGACCCCTACTTAATCAATCGGTGTGAAACAGCTCCCGCATCGGCGCCCACCACTCGTCTTTGGCGGCCGTTTCGACGGGTTGCTGGCAGGGGTCGGTGAGCTTCCACCATTCCCGCGTTTTGGGATCGGCGGCCATCTTGGCCATATCGGCCGCGTAATCCGATCCGACGTACTCGAAATAGCTGAACAGGCGCCCATCGCGGTAGAAGATCGAGTAATTTCGGATATTGCATTCCCGGATCGTCCGCAAGACCTCGGGCCAGACCGCGCCGTGGAGCCGTTCGTATTTCTCGAACATCTCCGGCCTGACTCTGATGACCTGAGCATGTCTCCTCATCATGGACTCCTTTCGTCGCGGGACCGCAATCGGTTTCAGAATCTGTCAGATGTCCGGGAAGGCCGTCTTGAGGGATTCATAGACCCAAGCCGCCAGCTTTTCCTGGAAGTCGGCGATCTCATTCGGCAGGGGTTTTAAGTTCTCCCAAGCGGCAAGCCTTATCCGGGCTTTCTCCAGAGCTTGGTCCTCGATTCTGAAGGTTTTTTCCAGGACCCCCTCGCCGCCGTAGGTCCTCAGCCGGTTGACGTTGAGGTACT
>CAZJBD010000149.1:0-6399 GCA_964544265.1 uncultured Eubacteriales bacterium | reverse complement strand
ACCTGGTCTCGGGCACGAATCTGAACTCTCTATCCTATTTCCGTTTTCATCCGATAACCAAGGCCAAGAACGGACGGCCTGGAGAGGGAGGCAATCGACAGGGCAAGCGGGGAGAGACGATCACTTTGACCGTCCCGGTTGGGACGGTCGTCAAGGAGAAAGGGCGGGATGAGATCCTTTTCGATTTCCTGAAGCCCGGCCAGATGTTTCTTGCTGCGAAAGGCGGCAAAGGCGGTCGGGGCAACGCGTCCTTCGCGACCTCGACGCACCAAACCCCGCGTGAGTTTGAGCCGGGCCGGCCGGGCGAGGAGAAGGAGCTTCTCTTAGAGTTGAAGATCATCGCGGACGTAGGCCTGGTGGGTTTCCCCAACGTGGGCAAGTCAACGCTCATCTCTCGGATTTCCGCGGCCAGGCCGGTCATCGCGGATTACGCTTTTACGACCCTTACCCCAAACCTGGGTGTCGTCGATCTCGGTGAGTCCGAAAGCCTCGTCGTCGCGGACATCCCGGGGCTCGTCGAAGGGGCGCACCTCGGTCACGGTTTGGGGCAGCGCTTCCTCAAGCACGTGGAAAGGACTAAGATCCTTGTCCACCTGGTCGATGTCTCCCCCGTAACGGGCCGCGACCCCATCCGGGATTATGAGGTGATTATGAGGGAGCTTGAGGCCTTCAGCCCTATCCTCTCCGGGAAGGCTCAAATCCTTGCGGCCAACAAGATTGACCTTCTTAGGGACGGGAGAAGTCTGCTTGACCGGATCAAGAGGCTGGCCAAGGAGAAAGGGGTCCCCTTCTACTTGATTTCTGCCCTTACGGGGAAGGGATTAAAAGAGCTGGTCGCCGCCATGGCTCGGGCTGTTCGGGAGGCGGAAGCGAAGGCGGAGAAAGGCCAGGGATGAAGGAACGCGTAGGCCTTTTCGGCGGGACTTTCGATCCCATACATTGTGGCCATATCCGAGCGGCCGAGGAGGTCCTTAAGCGGTTCTCTCTGGATAGGGTCCTTTTCGTTCCATCGTTCATCCCCCCGCATAAGGAAAGGACGGGCATCGCCCCTGCCGGCGACCGGCTCAGGATGGTGGAGCTGGCCTGCCGGGAGGAGCCCCGGTTTGCGGCCTCGTCCATCGAGGTCGATGCCGGCGAAAAATCGTACTCCGTCATCACTCTGGAGAAGGTCAAGCGAATCTATCCCGGCGCCTGGACCTTCTTCGTCCTGGGGGTGGACGCCTTTCTCGAGATCGAAACGTGGCGAGATTATAAACGGGTCCTGAAGGAATGCCTGTTCATCGTCATAAGCAGGCCCGGCTACCGCATCGAGCAGACGGAAGGGCTTTTGGGAAGGTCTTGGGTGGAGAAGGTCCATCACGTATCAGAAAGCGAAAATATCAGCGATGACTTGTTAAGGACCCGCCGGGTCTTTTTGCTCTCCATCCCGGCGCTGGATATTTCATCGACGGAGGTCCGAAGAAGGATCGAGAGGGGCGAAACGATTAAAGGCTTGGTCCCAGAAGCCGTCGAGGACTACATCCATTCGCACAATCTTTATCGGGAACACAGGGGATCATGACTAAAAAAAGCATCCAGAAATTCACCAAAAGGGTTCTTCCCCCCGAGGTCCGGCTGGCCGCCAAGGCCGCTCAGGCGAGGAAGGGCGAGAAGATTTTGGTCCTGGACTTAAGGGAGGTCTCTTCTTTCACGGATTTCTTCATCATCATGCATGGCAACTCCTCCCGGCAGAACGTGGCCCTTTATGAGAGCATAGAAGATGAGCTTAGGAGGACGGGATTCCGGCCTCTGAGTGTGGAGGGGAAGGAGAACGCCGAGTGGATCCTCATGGACTACGGCTCATTCCTCGTCCATATCTTCAGCCGGAACTCCAGGGACTACTACTCTCTGGATAAACTTTGGGGAGACGCTCCCCGGCTCCAATATTAATCCTTGACTTTTCGTCTTCGAATCATTATTTTGTATGAACCATTTTGCCCATGGACTTGAAATTTGTGTGGCCCGGACGAACCCGAACGCCTGAGCTGAGGTGCCTCCAGGAGCTCCACCTGGGCAGGATTCGGTCCATGGCCTCCTGCCGGATCATCGAATCGAGGGAGGCCCGAGGGATGGATGAACGGGCCGCAGAAAAAATTCTGGAGACGGAAGCCCAGGGGCTTGAAAGACACTTGGACAATGATTATATTATCTGCCTTGCTAGTGATGGGAAAGAGATGACTTCGATGGAATTCGCCCGCTTTCTGGAAAGACGCCGGATGGGGCCGGGAAGGGGCCTGTCCTTCGTCGTCGGCGGATTCCTGGGATTGGCCCGAAGGATCCTGGAGAGAGCGGACCTCCGCCTTTCTCTATCGAAAATGACGTTCTCGCACGAGCTTTCGAGGATCGTCCTGTTGGAGCAGGTCTATCGTTCTTTGACCATCGTCAAGGGCAAGCATTACGCGAAGTAAGGGGATTAAAGAGTGGTAAAAAAAATGATCAAGAAAGAGAAGCAGGAATTCAGAAAGATGCTGTTGGAAAGGAAAGAGAGGATTGTGCACAATCTCAGCGAGTTCATCAACGAGAGCAAAGAGATCGAGACCAACGTCGCCCAGGATGTTGTGGACAAGGCGGAGAGTTCCTATACCAAGGAATTCCTCCTGGGCCTCTCGGATACGGAGCGAGACCAGCTGATGATGATTGACGAAGCCCTCCGGAGGCTGGACAGAAACGAATTCGGCCTCTGCCAGCTATGTAACCAAGAGATCAGCCGGAAGAGGCTCCATGCCCTTCCCTGGACCCCGACCTGCATTAACTGTCAGGAAAAAGCCGAGAAAGAATCCTAATATCCGTGCCTCTTCGTCTTTTTTGGACGCCCAGTTCCTGGGCCAAAACCGTCGAACTCGTTATCTTTCCCTCGTTCTGCCGGCTCTGCGGAGAACTCCTCGACGAGCCGGGAGAACGCGTCGTGTGTGAGGATTGCTGGAGCAAGGTCCGGCCCCACAGGTCCTCCATCTGCCCGAGTTGCGGGAGATTTTTTGAGGGAGCCGGAGAATCCCATCTCTGCCGAGCGTGTGCGAACGAAAGGCCCTCGTTCTCCATCCATCGCTCCTGCGGTAAATATGCCGGGACTTTAAAGGACCTCATCCTGCTCTATAAGTACCGCCGGTATTCCATCCTTGGAAGGAGGCTGGCCCATTTCGCCTTTCAGGCCGTGGGCGGGGACGAAGAGCTCTGGCGGGGAGTCAATGCCGTGGTTCCAGTTCCTCTTCATCCCCGGAGAAAGCGCGAACGCGGTTTCAACCAGGCGAAGGTCTTTTCGGAGCGACTGGCCAAGTTTAAGGGATTGAGGCCGGTCGATGACGCGTTGATCAAGATCAGGAACGTCCCGCCGCAAACCTCCCTGGAAGCCGCCGACAGGGCAAAAAATGTCCGCGGCGCCTATCTCGTCAAGAGAGACAAGGGGATCGGAGGAAAAATCATCTTGCTCGCGGACGATGTTTACACGACCGGCGCCACCATCAAGGAATGCAGCCGGACCCTCCTTGAGGCCGGGGCAAAAGAAGTTCGGGCGGTCACCCTCGCTCAAGCCTGACGGGCTCTCTTTTCAGCCTAGACGGACGGCCCTAAAAGGCAGTTTCGGGCTCGCCCCGTCTAATTGATAAGCGACCCGCAAAAAAAATAAGATATTTTGTTTACCGGGATTTCGGCTTTTCTGCCGTCTGGGCCTTGAGGATCTTGACCTTCTTGGGCTTGGATTCGGGTTTTTTGGGCATGTGGATCTTCAGGACGCCGTCTTCGTGCTCGGCGTGGATCTTTTCCTGGTCGATGTTGTTGGGAAGGCTGAATGAACGGAAGAAGGAACCATAGGCGCGTTCGATACGATGGTAATTCTCTTCCTTGGTCTCTTTTTCGAAGTTCCGGACGCCTCTAATCGACAAGGTGCTGTCTTCGATCTTGATCTCGATATCTTTTTCCTCGATTCCAGGAACCTCGGCTGACAGGACAAGCTCATTCTCGGTTTCGTAGATGTCCACCGCCGGGGCCCAGGAGCTGGAAATCATATCCTTCTGCTCCCCCCTGGAGGTGACGGCATCTTCGAACAAACGGTTCATCTTTTCCCTGAGCGTTACCAAATCCCTGAAGGGATCCCATCTGATAATGGCCATGTCTTACCTCCTTAAAACTACCGGATTTCCGAGGCTCGGATATTCTCGTCCCAGAACTTTCGTCCAGGCCTTTCAAAGCCTGTTTCATCCCCCTCAGAGGCGGTCCGCTCGGCCTTGAATCAATAGGGTCGCCTCTCCCTTAAAAGTCCTATTCAGGCTGACTTCGAGCAGTTCCCGGACGGTGCCCCTGATGAATTCCTCGTGGATTTTGCTGATTTCCCGGGCGATGACCATTCGCCTGTCCCCTAGAGTATCCGAAATCAAGCCGAGGAATTCCGGGATCCTTCGGGCCGGCAGATAGAATATCAGGGTTGCTTCCTCTTCCTTTAACGATATTAGGAGCTTTCTGGTCGCCTCTCTCTTCGGGGGAGGGAATCCGATAAAGAGGGTCCTATGCGTGGGGAGCCCGGAGGCGGAGAGGGCAGTCGTGAGGGCCGAAGGGCCGGGAACCGGGACCACTCGGATGCCCTGCTTTAAGGCTTCCCTGATGAGGGGAAAGCCGGGATCGGAAATCCCGGGTGTCCCGGCATCCGAGACCAAGGCCACATCCTTGCCCGCCTTGAGAAGGGATAAAATTTCCGGGATCCGCTGTCTCTCCCTCGGCTGGAAGTAAGAAATGAGTCTCTTTCTGATCTCGTATTTATTCAACAGTTTGGCGGTCTGGCGGGTATCCTCGCAAGCGATGGCTTCGACCTCCTTAAGGATGCGGACAGCCCTCAACGTGATATCCTCGAGGTTGCCGATCGGGGTGGCGACGACGTAAAGGATTCCGTTCTCGGGCATCCCTTATTTGCCCCAGTCATAGGGGTAGAGGAAGTCGTGGCCGACCGTCCGGGAAGAAATCTTGGCGATGGGCGGCATCTTCCTCTTGAATTCCGAACCTTTGATAAGAGCGATGATCCTATCGACGACCTCCGCCCTTAGACCGCCGGAGATGACTTCGTTCCGAGACTTCCTCTGGTCCACCAGCTCAAAAAGGACGGCGTCAATCTCGGCATAGCCGACGCCGATCTCTTTCTCATCAGTCTGCCCGGGCCAGAGTCCCGCTGTAGGCTGTTTTTTCATGATCTTGTCGGGGACGCCAAGGTAGGCGCCCAACTCGCGGACCTGGGTTTTGTAGAGGTCCCCCAGGGGGTTTATGGCGCAGGCCATATCGCCGTGGATCGTGCCGTAGCCGATGAGAAGCTCGGTCTTATTGGAGGTCCCCAGGATGAGTGCCTTCTCACGGGCGGAGAAATCGTAGAGAATAGACATCCTTTCCCTGGCCATCTTGTTCCCCTTGAGCACGCGGCTTTTGGTGGAGAAGCGCAGGAAATAGGCGTCGATCTGGGAAGCGATGTCGATCGTCTTCTTCCTTATCCCCAGGGAGCGGGCCAAGGCGGCGGCGTCCTTGACATCGGCCGCGAAGCCCGTCCCGTAGGGCATGATGAGGGCCAGGACGTTCTTTGGGCCGAGGGCGCGGGCGGCCAGGATGGCGCATACGGCGGAGTCGAGCCCGCCGGAAAGCCCAAGGATCCCCTTTTTGAAGCCGAACTTGGTCAGCTCGTCGCGGATAAAACGCGTCAGCACCTTCTCAACGAAAGCGGGATTAATCTTCATGGCGGCGGATGATCCTTTCCAGGGAGTGGAGGATGATCTCGGGCCGTTCGTCCCTCTTGAAGGTCCATTTCTTCCGGACTTCACGGACGAGTTCGATGTCCAAATCGCAGGAGAGGACTTCTTCGTTCAAGTCCGAGGCCCGAACCAGGAGTTCTCCTTTCGGGCTGTAGATAAACGAACCGCCCGCGAAGGAAAGCCCTTCTTCGAAGCCGGTGCGGTTGCAGTACAGAACGAAAGCCGTGGAAAAATAGGATATCGCCTCTCCCATAAGCTCCCACATGTGGCTCGTCTCGAATCCGACGGGGCCGGCGATTCCGCGGCCGGGCGCTGCGGAAATGACGATCATAACCTCGGCCCCTCCGGCGAAGAGCAGGTAGCTCGATCCGTATTGGAGAAAATCCCGGCAAATCATGAGACCAGTCTTCCCGAAAGGCGCCTGAAAAGGGGCAAAATCACGACCCTGGGCGAAGAACTTGCCCTCTTCGAACATCCCAAAGGTGGGCAGGAAGACCTTGCGGTGGACGTGGAGGACCTTTCCATCTGCGAGGAAGGCAGCGGAGTTGTAGAATAGCCCTCGTTCAACGCCCCGCTCCTCGACGAATCCCACGACGACCGACATCCCCCGGCCGGCGGCCAAAAGTTCTTTGAAGATGGG
>CAZJBD010000148.1:0-6410 GCA_964544265.1 uncultured Eubacteriales bacterium | reverse complement strand
CTTATCATATAGTATAGCTGATAGATCAGCATCGATAACCGGGGCTTTGCCTACAACAGTGCGACGTCCCAGGCTGGGCTCGTAAGTGTAGTTTGAGACGCCAACTATCATGGCGCCAAGCGCAATACGCAGAACTCGCTGCAGCCATTCTTTCTTTTCTTCTCGGATAAAATCCTTTATGAAAAGTACCTGAGGCTCTACTTTTGGGCTAAAAAAGGGATCACGGCTTCGGAAACCGGAGGGAGGCTTACTTCTGGGCTTGTTTGCAGCATTTTGCCAGTTTTCTCGAAGGAAGGATTGCAGCCGGCGAGCAGCACCACGAATGGTATTTGGATCGCAAAAAAAAGCGTCAAGCTTCACCTGACACGCCAGCGCTGCGTAAGGGTTGATTTCAAAACCGAACACATCGCAATTACGTTTGAAACCTTCAACAAGCGTGGTTCCGACGCCAGCGAATGGATCCAGCACTCGCAGCTTCTTCGATTTCTCCATTTCCCTTTCCAGGATTTCAGCCACAAAGGAAGCCGAAAACCCAGCAATCCAAGGAATCCAGCTGTGGACAGGTTCATCTCTGTTCTTAGTGAATGCTGTGTCGCTGAATCCTGCTCTGGACGGCTCCATATTGAGATCTGAGATGGGAAGATAAAGTTGGCCGTGCGATTCCGCGATTTGGTCTGAACCCCATCGTACCGGCCTCTCGCCTGTAAGCCAAGATTCTAGTGCCTTCGTCAAAAAACGCCACTCGCGCCCAACCCGTTGGCAGGGAATTCTCCCAGCTTTTGCCATTTCTCGAAGGGTTTTCTCACTCACCCTTACAAATTCTGCCGCTTCTTTAAGGCGCAATACCTCTGTCTCATTCATCATATCCTCTGATAAGTTCCGTTATCTTACGTAATCATTATGGATCTTTTATTTTATCGTGTCAAGCACGCCGCTGTTATCCAACTAGTTTTAATTGAAGCTTCTTGCGGCATTCAAAAACCTGTTGGCTGTATAATCTCGCAAGATCCATGAGCACCTACCCTGAGGCTTTCTCGCGCTTTTACGACGTCATCTATGCCCAGGTGCGCGATTCCGTCGACAAACGTTACTATGTCGACAAATTGACCTCGTGCCGAGGGCCTTCCCTGGAGGTGGGGGTCGGAACCGGCCGGATTTTCCTGGAAGCCCTCCGCCAGGGCGCAGACGTGTACGGCCTAGACGCCAGCCCGGCGATGATCGCCGTCCTACGAAGTAAGCTGGAGGCACGGCACCACAATCGCATCAGGGAATGCGACCTGGTAACGATGAGCCTCGGGGAGCGGTTCGATCTGATAACCCAAATAACCTTGGTCAAGATGACCATAAGCTGGGATGATGAGACCGGACCGTCCACCGCAGAATGGTCGTTTCCGATGCGGTTTTTCTTCAGGTACGAACTCGAGCACCTGATTGCACGTTCGAAGCTTCGGCTGCGGGCCATGTACGGCGATTTCTCCGAATCCCCCCTCGGCCCAACCTCGAGAGAGTTCCTGGTCCACTGTATCCGGGAATGACGCCGGCGGCACTTTTTTCGGGTGCCCAGAATCACTCCTTTCGCCCAGACAGTTCTAAACACGAAGATAAATAAATTTGTTGACACGGCCTGTTATTTGTTCTATTTTATTAAACAGATATTTTAAAAAGAGGAGCGACGATGAAGCTTCTGTCTCGGTCCGAGGAACTCGTCCTTCTTGCGGTCTGGCGGCTCCGGGGAAACGCTTACACACTCTCCATTATGAAGAAGCTCTCCGAAATAACTGGATACAAATGGCAGGTCGGGGCCGTCTACGTCCCCCTGGAAAAACTGGTAAGAAAGCAGTATCTGAGGAAGTATCCGGGAATGCCGATGGCCGAGCGAGGCCGCCGGAGGAAGTCCCTCTACGATCTGACGGCACTCGGCCGGAAGGCCCTAAAGGATATCAAGGAAGTCCAGGAGGCCGCCTGGGCCGATCTCCCCGAAATCGCCTGACCGTTTCCCGGAGTCCCGCATGTCTCGAAACAGACGTTCAAAGACGCCCTGGGAAAACAAGCTTCTCTTCTTTTTTCTAAGGGACGAAGAGGCCCGGGAAAAGCTAGAGGACCTGGAGGACGCGGCTGAAGAGCTGGCCGGCGCGGCTTCCGGACGGAGTCCTGGCCGTCTCTGGCACATGCGTCAGGTTTTGCGGCTCATTGGCTCCAGATTCGAGCTCTCCGTTTACTGGGGCTTCGCCATGATCAGGAACTATGTGACCATCGCCTGGAGAAATCTCCTCCACTCCAAAGCCACGGCCTTTATCACCATCTCCGGCCTGTCCTTGGGCATCGCGGGCTTCCTCCTCGTTTCCGTCTGGGCCTTTGAGGAATTCGGCTTCGACAGGTTCCACAAAAACGCCTCCTCGATCTTCCGAATCGAGGAGCGGCGGCATTTTGCCGACCGGATTGAGCCCGGATTCCGGACCCCGGGGCTGCTTTCCGCCGCGCTCAAGGAGTCTTTCCCCGAAATCCGGCGAGCAACCCGTGTCGCCTGGACCGGAGAAAGGGTCCTCCGGCGGGGCGACTCCATTCATTACGAGGAAGATATCCTCTGCGTCGATCCGTCGTTTCTTTCCATCTTCTCTTTCCCGCTCCGCCAAGGAAACAAAGAGACCGCCCTTAACGAGCCTCATGCCATGGTCATCACAGAGAACTTCGCCCGGAAATATTTTGGAAGCGATAACCCCATCGGCGAGGTCTTGATCCTTGACGGTAAATTGAGCTTCTCGGTGACCGGTATCCTCGAGGACGTCCCGGACCAAAGCCACCTCCAATTCGAGGCTCTCGTTCCCTTCGACGTCGTCAAAGAATTGGGCTGGATGGTCGACTCCTGGGATTTCAGTATGGCTCTAACCTACGTAGAGCTCCAGGACGGCACGGATCCCCGGCGGTTCGAAAATAAAATCGCCGGCTTCGTGAAGACCCGGGACGCCGACTCGACGATCGAGCTCGTCCTCAATCCCCTAACCCGGATCCGGTTGTATTCGACGACCGACGACGCCTCTGGCCCTGGACGCATCCGTTATGTCCTCGTCCTCCTTCTCCTGGGATTCCTCATCCTCCTCATCGCCTGTGTGAATTTCATGAACCTCTCGACGGCGCGATCGGAGAGACGGGCCCGCGAGATCGGGCTGAGAAAGGTCGTCGGCGCGGCAAGGGGGCACGTCGTCCGGCAATTCCTTATCGAGGCCGTCTTCATCTCCTGCCTTTCCCTTCTTCTCGCCCCTGCCCTCCTCAAGGCGATCCTGCCCTTTTTCAACGAGGTCACCGGGGCCTCCTTGACTTGGTCCGATTTTTTGAGGGGCCGGGCACTTCTTCTCGCCGTCGGCACCGTCCTGGCCTCCGGACTTCTGTCTGGAATCTACCCCGCGCTTTTCCTGTCCTCGTTCGAACCGACAACAGCCATTAAAGGCTGGGGCGGGTCACGGCCTGCCGGTTCTTTCATGAGGAAAGGACTCGTCCTCTTGCAGATTTGCGCGTCCGTCATCCTTCTCGTCGCCGCGTCCGTCATCTACCTCCAGGTTGATTTCCTCAAATCCAAGGATCTGGGGTTCGACAAGGAGCGCCTCCTCTCCATTCCCCTGGGAATCTCCAACGCGGAGAACGCCGGCATCTATCAGAGGCTCAAGAATACCCTCGAGGGAAATCCCCGCGTCCTGGGCGTCAGCGCGGCCTTCACCCACCCGACGCAATTCGGAACGCCCGCCTTCTCCGGAGTGTTTTACGGATCCCGGCGCCTCGACGAAGAGACGGCCGTCTCGGTCACCTCGGTCGAAACCGGCTTCATCGAAACCTTGGGGATCCGACTCATAGAAGGGAGGGCCTTTGCAGCCGAGGAAGCCAGGAGCCTCGTCATCAACAAAGCGTTCCAGAAGCTCCTCGGTGTCGAATCCGCCGTCGGACGGACGCTCCGATTAGGACCGGAATACTCCGGGACGATCATCGGCGTCGTGGCGGATTTTCATATGGCATCTCCCTCCGCTAGCCCCATCGTCCCCCTCCTAATGTTCAAGAACCCCAAAGTAAACCACATTTTCATCCGCCTCGGCCCGGGAGACATAGGAGCGACCGTCGAAGAGATCGGAAAGGCTTGGCGGGCGACAGCTCCCCACTTGCCCTTTAAATACAGTTTTCTGGACGAGGATTTCGATAGGCTCTACCGGGATCTTGACGATCTCGCCGCAGTGATTCGAATTCTCACCCTCCTTGCCGCCTTCATAGCCGGACTCGGTCTTTTCGCCCTGGCCTCCTTTGCGGCCGAGAGACGGAGGAAAGAGATCGGAATCCGTAAGGTCCTCGGTTCCTCCGCAGGGGAGATTTGGATGATGCTCTCCGGCGACTTCGTCCGGCTCGTCCTTGGAGCCTGTCTTGTCGCCTGGCCGGTCGCTTGGCTATTGATGAGAAGCTGGCTTGCGGATTTTCCCTACCGCATCACCGTAGGGTGGGAAGTTTTTGCCCTCTCCGGGCTCCTTGCCTCTGCCGCAACCCTGCTCATCGTGAGCGCCCAGACGTTAAGGGCTTCCCGGGCCAACCCGGTCGACGCAATTAGGAATGAATGACAATTTATGAGACGCAAAAGCCATCTCATATAAGGCCGTAGGATTCAACGTTGGCAATTAGCCCATTTTTGCGCGAAAGCGGGCGGGAAGCCTGTCGTCTTCGCTCGGGTTTACTTTACCTCGGCCGGGGGTGGGGGCTGCGGTGGGGTTAGAGTAAATCCCATGGGCTGCAGGATATCCAGGACATTAAAATAGACCCATTCCTCGAGGATTTTCCCCTCAACGATCCGGTCGATCGCCATCCCAGATAGACGGAATGTCTTCCCGGAGGGCGGAAGATCGCCCAGAGGCGTATGAAAGGAGCCTGTAATCGTCCCAGACATCGTGAAAACCCAAGCTATCTTATCCCCTTTGACATACATGTCTTCCAGCGAAAATCTGACATCAGGAACAGCCGTATGAGTGCCCTTATACTGGTTTTTTAAGGCTTCGAGGCCGACGATGTTTTGGGGTTGGCTCGGATCGTGTACAACCACGTCCGGAGAATAGATATTGTCAAGCAAATCCAAGTTCGCTTCATTCCTGGCTTTAATATACGAGTCGCCAATGGATTTTGCTGCCTCTTCCGTGATCGCAACTGCAGCCTTTTTCTGGCAGCTCGACGTCGAGCCAAACAACACAACCAAACAAACCAGGATGGCTAAGAGAAGCAGGCATTTTTTCATTTTGCCCTCCTTTTTTGAATCAATGACTACCACCAAACACGGCTGAAGTCAATTAGACAATCTGGCGGGACAACTCCTGATAAAGCAACCTTTCGCCGGTCCAGACCGTCTATTCGATTGAAATCCGACGGGGAGGACTGACTCGATGAGAAAATCCCTTTTCGCTCTGGCCTCGCTGGGCCTGACGGCATTCGTGTTTCTTGCCGCTGTATTGTCCGGAACCGCCGTTACGCAAACTGCTTCGCCGCAACGTGCCGAGATACTGATCCTCGGTACATACCACATGGCAAATCCGGGTCGCGACATCTTCAACATGTCGGCGGATGACGTGCTCTCTCCCAAGCGCCAGGCCGAAATCGGCGAACTCCTCGAAGCATTGAAGCGATTTAAGCCGACAAAGATCGCTATCGAGTCCACGGTATACGAGGACCGCCGCCCGAAGCAGTACGCCGACTACCTGGCTGGAAAATACACCCTGACGCGCAACGAGATTGACCAGATCGGTTTCCGGCTGGCGAAGGAGCTCGGGATGATGGCTATCTGCCCGGTGGACATCGACGGGGAGTTCCCATGGCAGCGGGTAATCAACTACGCCAAGGCAAAGGGGCGGTCGCAGATCTTGGACCAGATAACGTCCGAGATCGGCGAGATGGTCAAGCAGTGGGATGCCTACCTCCGCTCGCACAGCGTGCTCGAAACGCTTCTCTATATGAACGACGACAAGAACATTGCGCGGGACGTCGGCTTCTACTACCGCGAAGCCCACCTTGGAGAACCGGGCGACTATGCCGGGCCCGACCTGCTGACGAGTTGGTATCAGCGAAATATTCGCATTTACAACAATATCGTCAATCTTATCGAATCTCCGAATGAACGTGTGCTGGTGATCTACGGGGCTGGTCATCTGGGCTGGCTGCAGCAGATGGTTGCCAGCGATCCAGAAATGAGACTCAGGAAATTATCGGAATTTGTCAAACCCAATACGAATTGAAGTATCAGGGCGCGACAAGGCTCTCTATTCTTTTAAAACTCGCGTAAAAACAGATAAAGGTGATGAAAGATAAAGCTCGAACAGTATCGGAAAATATAGGGAATAAATGGCGGGGCCGACGAGACTCGAACTCGCGACCTCCGGCGTGACAGGCCGGCGTTC
>CAZJBD010000147.1:0-6426 GCA_964544265.1 uncultured Eubacteriales bacterium | reverse complement strand
TTAAACGAAAAGGAAACTCTTCCTACCCCAAAAAGCCTAACCTATGGTTATGTGTCGGGCGCCCTTGTCTATGACAGCTCAATCTTCGGCGCCACCAGTCCTCTCCTGGGCCAGAGCTATATCTTTGAAGTTTCACCTTCTATAGGGTCCATTTCTTATGTCACGTTGATGGCCGATTATCGGCGCTACTTTATACCTTTGAGACCGTTTACATTAGCTTTCAGGGCCCTCCATTACGGCCGCTGGGGCAAGAATGCCGAGGACACGCGGCTATGGCCCCTATATATCGGCTACTGGGACCTGGTCCGGGGTTACGAATCCTACAGCTCGGGCTCGAACTTTGACTATAACCGGCTTTACGGCAGCAAAGTAATCGTCGCCAATGCCGAGATCCGTTTCCCCCTTTTCAAGGTTCTGGGGATCGGGAAAGGCTATTATGGACCATTCCCGATAGAGGCTTATGGATTCTATGATTGGGGTGTTGCCTGGAACACAAGCGACGACGCTCGCTACGGTCTTAAAGAGAAGAAACCCATCTCCAGCGCCGGCTTCGGTTTAAGAACGAACCTCTTCGGATATCTGATCCTCGGAGTGAATTACGTCTACCCTTTCCAGCGTCGGGAAAAGGGCTGGCATTTCCAGATCAGCATCAGTCCGGGATTCTAGGACGGCTACCAGAAGAACTTAAAGCTCTTTGATGAAGATGTTCCGGAAATAAGGCGGAGCCACGGAGTCGTGGTTCTGAAGGCCGATATAGCCTTCAGAAGCGAAATCCTTGACCTTGCCCCCGGGGACGCCTTCCCAGTCCAGGATGAGCTTGCCGTTGAGTTCGATCTCCAGGTGTTTCCCCTGGAATGTGATCTTCATATGGTTCCATTCTCCGGCCGACAGAGAGGCGCTTACCGTCGGCTCCTGGACGTCATAGACGGCGCCGGTCACGTGTTTCCCTTCGCCCGCATCATAGATCTGGACCTCGAAAGTATGATAGATGTAGTCGTCGCTCGTCGGCACCTCGGGGACCCGGATGAAGATCCCTGAGTTTGTCTCTTTCGTGGCGCACCGAAACTCAAGGTCAAGAACGAAGTCCCGATATTTTTTCACGCTGTACCAGAGAAGCCCCATGCCTCCCTGGCCCTTGAGAATGCCCGTTTTGGGATCAACCTCAAAGCACCCGGGGCCGTAGTGGTTCCAGCCGTGCTTCTCATATCGGCCTCCCCAGTCTCTCTTGAAAATCTGTTCGTACCCGTCGTAGTAGGTGATGCTCTTGATATATTCAACGCTCTTCTCGATTGCGGGGATTGGGTTCGCGGCCTCCTTTTCATTCTCGTATTCGATCGTCAGGAAGCCATCGTAATCCTGAAGGGTCAGCTCGGCCAGGAGGTCTCTGATGTTGGCCTTGCCTCGGCCCCAGGGGACATCGTCGACACCCTTTTTGACCCCATAGTCGCTGCGGTCTTTGAGGTGGGTGTCCAGGATTCGGCCTTCGAGGAGCTTGAACGCTTCCCGGGGGTCATTGAAGCCGCGCATCCAGTGTCCGCTGTCGGCGCAGGAACCGATGCGCCCGTCACGTTCCTTGAGGTGATCGTAAACGGTTTCCGGCAGATTGTATTTAGAGGGAGCCGGATGATTGTGGATGGCAATTCGGATGTCATACTCGTCGACGAGTTTCTCGAGAAGGGTGAAATCGTCGTCCGCGGGCTCAGTCACGATCGTCCGGATATCCATCTTCCGGGCGAAATCGAAGACCCTGCGAATGCTCGCCTCTGTCGTCCCGATATCGCAAACTCCGTAGGCCACCACCTCGATCCCGGTCTCTTTGAGCTTGTCCTTGACGCGGGCCATCTGGATTTCGTTCATGTTTTCGTCGAATCCGGCCTTCGGGAATTCTGCTCCCAGGGGCTGTCCAGGATAGGCCTGGACATACTTGATACCGAGGGCTTTGACCTTGTCCAAGGTCTCGAAGAAGGCAAACTCCCGGAACGTCCAACATTGCACGGCGATTGGGAAGGGCTTGATGCGGACGTCCTGATAATTCGTATCCTCAACCCTTTTCTGAAGTTCAGAGGAAATGTGGCGGATCTTTTGCGCCCCGGGCTGTATGACAGCCCAGGCCGCGATCGTCATCAGGAGCATGAAGAATGCCAGCGTCAGGGATAAATACCTTTTCATCGGACCTCCTTTCTTATCCGGTTGACGGCCGCTACTTCTTCCTGGGGTTCCACGTCCCCTTGGCCACGGCCGGGATGAAGTCCTTTAGCCCCGCAACAGGGAAGGTGATAGTCCTTTCCTGCTCGGCGCTCATATAAGCCGCCATGAGGAGCTCGGCAACGTTCAAGCCGTCGCTGAAGTTCTCCTCCGGCCGCTTGCCGTCCAGGAACGATTCGATCATATGACGGTTTTCCGCAGTGTAGCCGTACTCCGTTTCCTCCGAACTCACCACGGGCATTTGGCCGACCTCGGCATTTTGCTTTTCGACCAAATCCTCTCCCGAAGCCCCCCTAACCTTGCGGCTGAAGAAGATCTTGAGCCCGGAATCCAGAGTGTTGATGGCTAGGGAATACTCGGGGCCGAGGAGCTCCATGCTGAGCCTCAGGCCGGCTCCGACGTAGCACCAGGAGGTCGTTGTTTCGACGACCAGATTGTTTCCTTTTTCGTCCTTGTATTCGATAAGGGAGCGGGCGAAATCCTCCGCGGGGCGGTTGATATAATCAGTCTTTCCGCCGGAATTTCGGGCCAGAATCTTGGCGTATTCCGGGTCCTGCCATTTGAGGCAGGAGGTATAAGCGGTTATTTTGACCGGCGTCAGAACCCCGCGGTTGGCCCCGGGCGGCGTGAGCATGAACCTGGCCTCCTCAACCGAATGGCACATCATATCGTTGAGCACGCCGCCGCCCTGGAGGGTGCCCTCCCAGAACCAGGGCATGTGAGGTCCGCTGTGCTCCTCGGCCGCCCGGGCGAGGTAGGGTCTGCCGCAAACGCTCGCGCCCCTGGCCCAGACGATCTCCTTGCCCCGCACCACGGCGGGGGAGAAGACCTGGTTCTCGAGGTAGCCGTCGAGGAGCCGGGCCTCGCCGGCCATATTCAGCATGGCCTCCGCCTCTTTGACGTTACGGCCGAGAGGCTTTTCACAGGCGACACCGATTAGCTTTGCCTTGCCCCTCTTTTTGGCCTGAACGATTTCATCCATGACCTCGAGCCTCGTGTAGTTGGGCGAGCCGATCCAGACGGCGTCGATGTCCGGATTCTCGATCATCTTGGCGACCGATTTGTAGGGCCTGGCGTTGCCAATTCGAAGCTTCTTGGCCAGGGAGCAGGCCTCACGGGCCCGCGTTTCATCCGGGTCCGCGATCCCCAGGACGTCGGCGTCTCGGACGCCGACCCAGGAGCGGAGGTGGAAGCGGGTGATAAAGCCCCCTCCCGCGAAGCCGACGCCGAGACGTTTGTAAGTGTTCATTCATACCTCCAAAGAGGGGACGCCTCCTTGAGACCCATGTCCCCCGTGTTCTATCTCTGCTGAGGAGCCGGGGCCCGTCTTTCCTTGAATAGGAGGACAAAGGCCGCGGCGCAGATGAGGGTCAGGACCGTTGGAACCCAGAAAACGTTCCGCCAATTCGTCACCCCTCCGGAGGTGAAGACGTTCTGGACCCAGCCCGAGAAGTTCGAGCCGACGAAGTTTCCGATCCCCAGGATAATCACAGCGATCAGGCTTTGGGCGGAAGCCCGGATGTCGGCCGGCGCTATTGTGTCTACATAGATATAAGCCGCCGTGAAGAAGAAGACATAACAGAAGCCGTGGAGGGAGAGCGACGCAATGACCAGCCAAGCCGGGCTTCCGATGACGAAGATGATGTATCGCAGTGGCCAGGCCAGGACGCCGATGGTCATCGTCTTCTTGATGCCGTACTTGGGCAAGACCCTGGGGAGGAGCAGGGCCATGACGATGATCTCTGCGAACTGGGCGATGGTCATGACCATAGAAAGCCAGGTGGAGGCGACGCCGATCTTGGGTGAGGTCAAAAACGGAGCCGTCAAAACGTAGTAAAATTGGAGTTCAGTGGCCACGACAAAGGCGATGACCGTGAAGATTAGAAAATCGCGGTCCTTGAACATCTTGGCGGCTTCGAGGAAGGCCCAGGGCTTGGCCCCTTCCTTCTTGGGCGGAGTGTGGGGCAGGCCGAAGGCCAGCACACCCATGACGATGGAAAACAGGCCGGCCAGAAACAGGGTGTCCCCTTTTATGGAAATCCAGGGCGTGGATTTGGCCAAGAAACGCCATCCGGTAAGCGACCAACCGGCAGCGATCCAACCGATCGTCCCCCAGACTCGAATCCGGCCGAAATCCTTCTCTGAATCCTTCAGGTTAATGAAAGCTATGGAATTCGTCAGGGCCAGGGTCGGCGCATAGACGATACAGTATACGAGCATGATCCAGATCATGGCCGTGTAACTCGAGACCGCTGCCCCGAGGAGGAGAATGGCTCCGCCGACGAGTTCGCTCACGCCGATGACCTTTTCAGTCGGGAAATAGCGGTCGGCCAGTTGGCCCCCGATCATCGGGGCTATGATGGTTGCGATCGGCAGCAGGCCGTAGATGAAACCGATCTGCGTCCCCGTGAAATGGAGAGTGTCGATGAGGTACGCCGAGAGGACCGGAGCCCACGCCCCCCAAATGGCGTACTCCAGGAACATCATCGCACCCAGGCGGAACTTAGCACTCATGATGACCTCTCTTTCGTTTCGGGAATTCCGTGGGCATGGAACTTGAGCCAACGTTATAAAAAATCATGGGCTTTGTCAACGGACTTCCCATCTTATCCGGACGCCGTGAAGGTATCCAAATTTGACGTTATTCCCGGGTTTTGGTATGCTTCTCGCACGAAGGAGTGTTCGACCCGTTGCCGAAACGGTTTGCGAGGGATAGGGGTCAATGAAGGAACAACGCAAAGAGAAAAGGATTATCGAAGAGAATAAGGTCGTTTTGAGCCTCAGGCCAGAGGAAAACGTCCCGGGGTCCGCGGAGACCTCTCATTCGCTTTATTCGCTGACCCAGGACATTTCCGCCGGAGGCGTTCGCATCATCACGAACTCGCCCCTGCCGGTGGACTCGAACGTCGGTTTCGAGATCGCTCTTTCCAAAACCCGGCGGCTCATTTATGGAAGCGGAAAGGTCCGCTGGCTGAACCGCCTGTTCGAGGGCGAGGTGTTCGAGGCGGGCCTAGAATTCACCAAACTGGGTCCGGAAAGCGTGGGAGCCATCCTGGAACACATCTATAGACACGGCGTGTCCTGACGGTCTGATCACGGGCGCGGCCGAAGGAAGGAGATCGAATGCCGAGGAATAATTCGAGGTCTAAAAAGCGGATCGTCTTATCCGTTCTTTTGACAACCGTTTTCGTCGTAGGAATAGGAAATAGGCTTTTCGCCCAGGAAACCGAATCCCAACGTCAAGTCCGCATGAAATGGTGGACGGACGCCCGCTTCGGCATGTTCATTCACTGGGGGCTGTATGCTCTCCCTGCCCGTCACGAGTGGGTGAAAAATTACGAGCGCCTCACGGACGAGGAGTACCAGAAGTACTTCGACCATTTCAATCCCGATCTGTACGATCCTCACGAATGGGCAAGGGCAGCGAAAAATGCCGGTATGAAATATGCCGTGATCACCTCCAAACACCACGAGGGTTTCTGTCTCTTCGATTCGAAATTCACCGATTATAAAGCTACCAACACACCCTGCGGAAAGGACCTCATCAAGCTGTTCGTGCAAGCATTTCGCGAGGAGGGTCTCAAGGTCGGATTCTACTATTCACTGATCGACTGGCATCACCCGGAATTCCCGGTGGATTCCCGTCACCCCATGCGTGATAACAAGGAATTCCGCGAGAAAACGAAAAACAGGGATATAAAGAAGTACGACGAATACCTCTTAAACCAGGTGCGTGAAATACTCACTCAGTACGGGACCATTGACTGCCTCTTCATGGACTTCTCATATCCCGGGCCGGACGGCAAGGGCAGGGACGACTGGCAATCGCTGAAGCTCCTGAAGATGATACGGGAACTCCAGCCGAACATCATCCTCAACGATCGTCTCGATCTGCTCGATGTCCCCGGCGGGTGGGATTTCAGGACACCAGAACAGTACAAGCCTCGTGACTGGGTGACCATGAACGGTAAAAAAGTGCCGTGGGAAACCTGCCAGACCTTCTCCGGTTCCTGGGGATACTACCGCGACGAAGCAACGTGGAAAAGCGTTCCGCAACTCGTGGAATTGCTCATCGATTCGGTGAGCAAGGGCGGCAACCTTCTCCTGAATGTGGGGCCCACAGCACGCGGAACATTCGACGAACGCGCACTCGACCGCCTGACTGGCATGGGGAAATGGATGAAGCTCCATAGCCGTTCCATTTATAGTTGCACCCAGGCG
>CAZJBD010000146.1:0-6431 GCA_964544265.1 uncultured Eubacteriales bacterium | reverse complement strand
GCCTGGAGTTCAGTCACGGCGGTCCTTTTGGTCTTGCTCTATTTCACGTGGTACAAGAATCTCCCCGCGAGAGACGAGGTTTAAATTGGGGACACATTTTGAAAAAGGCTCGGACCGAGGGTCTATGCGCCCCTCCCGGAAACCCGCCGTCCATCTCATTTGTAACGCCCACCTGGACCCGGTCTGGCAATGGCGATGGGAGGAGGGGGTATCGGAGGCGCTGGCAACATTCCGGACGGCGGCCGAGATATTGAATGAGCACCCCAGCCTTATTTTCTGTCACAATGAAGCCGTCCTTTATGGATGGATCGAGCGCTTCGATCCCGTCCTGTTCGAGGAGATCCGGAAGTTCGTCGGGAGGGGGCGCTGGGCGGTCAGCGGAGGCTGGTTCCTCCAGCCCGACGTCAACCTCCCGGGCACGGAATCCCTCATCCGTCAGGTCGCCGAGGGCCGGCGCTATTTCGAGGAGAAATTCGGGACCCGGCCGTGCGTGGCTTACAACTTCGATTCCTTCGGACACAGCGGCGGCCTCCCCCAGATCCTCAAATGCGCGGGTTTCGAGATGTATATCCATATGCGTCCCCAGGCGAATGAGCTCGTTCTCCCGGCGGACCTCTATCGCTGGCGCGGAATCGACGGCACAGAGATTGGGGCTTACAGGATTGCCGTCGGTCTCTATCAAACGGAACACGACAACATCGAAGAGCGGCTGAATTCAGGGGTCGACCTTGCCTTGAGTCTCGGCCGGGATGTCCCCGTCTTCTGGGGCTTGGGGAATCACGGGGGAGGGGCCACGCGCAAGGACCTCGAGACAATCGATGCGTCGATCGCCCGGGAAAAACGCGTTCGTATCCTCCACAGCTCTCCGGATAATTTTTACGAGGCCGTGAAGCGGGAGGCCGACAGAGCGCCCGTTTTCGAAGGCGATCTGCAGAGGACGTTCACCGGCTGCTACACGTCTCTCTCCAGGATTAAGCGCCGTTCGCAAAAGAGCCTCGGCCGGCTCGTCCAGGCAGAAACTGCGGCCGCGACCGCTTGGCGGATGAAAGGCCAAGCTTATCCCGAAGGGGAGCTGGGAGAAGCCTGGCGCGGCCATCTTTTCAATGATTTTCACGACATTCTTGCGGGCTCCTGTATCGAACCGGCTGAACGGGACGCCCTGGACCTTTACGGCCGCGTGGAAGAAAGCGCCAGGCAAGCGTGCCTTGGGGCCGCGGTAGCGTTGAATGACGCGCGCGGAAGGGGTCCGAAGCTTCCGGTGACCATCCTCAACACCA
This sequence comes from uncultured Eubacteriales bacterium, assembly GCA_964544265.1. Taxonomy (GTDB): domain Bacteria; phylum Acidobacteriota; class Aminicenantia; order Aminicenantales; family Saccharicenantaceae; genus JALHVH01. Next base: position 5,154 of record CAZJBD010000146.1, on the reverse strand, counting down.
ATCCTTCGCTCGTCCGCGCTCCGGTGGAATTCGAAGGAATGGTCGATTACAGGCCCTTCTCAAAGGGCATCTGGCACATGAAACTCTTCCGGAGCGACGGCAGGGAGGTGGCCTGCCAGGAAGAGCAGGCCGAGGCGATCCTTCCGTTCAACGATTGGCGTCGGAAGTTCTGCTTTATGGCCGATCTTCCGGGCGCCGGGGTCGCACGTTATCATCTCAAGGCCTTCGAGGGGAAAGAAAGAGGCCGAAACAAGAGTTCTTCCCTAAGATACCAGTTCGATAGTTCAAACGGCCTCATTGGGTCGCTCCGAGCCGCTTCCGGGGCCGAATGCCTAGCCGGATTTCTCTTCGAGCCCCTGGTCGTCGAAGACGCCGCGGATTCCTGGGGAACGGGCTATTCGAGCTACCGGAAGATCGCTGGCCGCTTCCGTCTTGCATCCGGGCCCTCCATCATACAAAACGGACCCATCCGGACAATCACTCAATCGGTTTTTGAATTCAAGAGAAGCCGGATCGTTATGGATGTTTACGCTTATCCAGATTGGCCTGTTCTGGAGTTCAGACTCAGGATCACCTGGAACGAAGAGAGGCGGCGGCTCAAGCTCCGTGTCCCAACGGTCTTTGACTGTCCGGACATTCTCTGCGAGGTCTCGGGCGGCGCCATCCAGCGTCCGGCCGACGGCCAGGAGTACGTCCACGGCCGCTGGCTCTTCCTTGAAGGACCCGAGAAGCATCGGGACGTCGGCCTCGGCATCGTCAATAGCGGCCAGCACGGGTTCGATTTCGGGAGGGGGACGATCGGACTTTCCGTCCTCCGGAGTGCGGCCTATTGTCATGAGCGGGGCTTTAGGATCGTACCCGGCGGGCCGGCAAGAAAATTCGCGGACATCGGCGTCCACGAGGTCCGGCTTCTTGTTGCCGCGGGAAAAGCGGACGAGGTTCGAAAACGACTGCCTGGCCTGGCCGTTTGGCTGAGCGCCCCTCCCATGGTTTACTCCCATCTTCCGTTCGGGAAGCAGGCGAGCGCTTCCGAATCCCTCCTTTCGCTCACCCCTCAACACGTGTGTCTCCTGGCCTGCAAGCGATCTTGGGACGGGAAGGCGCTTATCGTGAGGCTCCAGGAATCGGCCGGATTCAAGGCCCGCGCCGTTCTCAAGGTGTTTGCGCCCCTACGGCGCTTCTCCGTCGTCTTCAAGCCTTTCGAGATCAAAACCATTCGCATTGAGTCCGACGGGCGATTTGGAGAAGTTGATATCATTGATGAAATTTGAAAGTAACGCTTTTAAAACCGTGGGAGAATTTCAGGGATCGCCTCTAAAGGGCTTGGCTATGTCCCGAAGAAAGCCGTTGAAGGGCCGAGCGGGCATGGATCCTTAAAAAGAAAGACGCTATGACGAGCAGAGAACGGGTTTTGACATCCATTGCCCACAAGGAGCCCGACAAGGTCCCTATCGATCTGGGCGCCATGAGGTCCACGGGGATCTCCGCCCTCGCCTACGGCCGCTTGAAAAAGCACTTGGGAATGAGGGGCGGGACGACCTATGTTTACGATGTCGTCCAGCAATTGGCAGAGCCCGAGGACGCCATCCTGGAGTATGTCCAGTCCGACGTCATCGACCTGGGCCGGGCTTTTTTAAACGGCGTGAGCGACTGGAAGGACTTCACGCTCGCGGACGGTTCGCAGGCCAAGATCCCTTCTTACGTCGATTTCGTTTCCGACGGCGCGGGCGGCTGGCTCACGAGACACGCCGACAGAACGGTCATAGGAGCGATGCCCAAAGGCGCCTTCTATCTCAATCAGCAATGTTTTCCGCTTCTTGACTGGGACGGCCGGGACATGTCCGTCCTCGGCAGGCTTCCTGATCATATGTCCAAGGTCACCTGGGCGGCCCACCCCACGGCGCCCGGCCACAAGCCCATGACGCCCGAACACCAAGCCCTGGTTCGGAGGACGGCTAAGCGGCTGTATGATACAACCGATTATGCGATCATGGCCGGGTTCGGCGGCAACCTGTTCGAGTGGGGCGAGTTCCTCTTCCGGATGGACCAATTCCTCATCGCTCTCCTCGAGAACCCGCGCTCAACCCTTGCCGTCCTGGATCGATTGACTGAGATCCACCTGGAGAACCTGGAGAAGTTCCTGGATGCCGTTGAGGGCTATGTCCAGATCGTCCAGTTCGGCGACGACCTCGGCTCCCAACAGGCGACTCTTATCTCGCCGAAACTCTACCGGGAGGTCTTCAAGCCGCGTCATAAGCTCATCTTCGAGCGCGTCAAGCGCCGCGCCGGGATACACGTCTTCCTCCATTCCTGCGGGGCCATCGCGGACATCCTTCCCGACCTTATTGAGGTCGGAGTCGAGATCATCAATCCCGTCCAGACGAGCTCGCGGGGAATGGACCCGGCGCGGCTCAAGCGGGAGTTCGGAAGGGACGTTACCTTTTGGGGCGGCGGATGCGATACCCAGGTTGTCCTCCCCGACGGGACTCCCGAAAAAATCGATCGGCATGTCCGGGAGCGCATCGAGATCTTTGCGCCCGGCGGCGGCTTTGTCTTCTGTCAAGTCCACAATATCTTGCCCAACGTTCCGCCGGAGAATGTCGTCGCGATGGTTGAAGCCGTAAAGAAGTTGAGGTGAAATGGGATTTGCGGATAAAATCAGGAAGGAGGAATCGATGATCGAGACCACAAAAAATCAAGATAAAGTCATGGCCCTATTCAAAGAATGCGATGCCCTCCTCCAGGGACATTTCAAGCTGACCTCCGGGAAGCACTCCGAGTGGTACTTTGAGAAGATTCGACTCATCCAGAAGCCCGGCGTCCTTGAACGAATCGTTGACCTCCTCGTCGGAAAGATCAGAGCCGCCGGCGTGGATTTCGATTACGTCGTCTCGCCCGCCTACGGGGCCATCGCCATCGGCTTCCTGGTTGCCCTTAAACTCGGGAAAAAGTTCGTTTTTTCCCAACGCGTCGATGGAAAGATGTCGTTCCGCTCGGGCTTCAGCGGCCTCGACGCCTCCCGGGCCATCATCGTCGAGGACATCCTGACCACAGGCGGCTCCATCGAGGAAGTCCTCGAATGCCTAAAAGAGAAGCAGGTCACCGTTTCGGGGATCTATGTCCTTGTCGATAGGACGGCCGGCTCCGTCCTGATCGAAGGGAAGCCGGTTGGAAGCCTCCTTGCCCTCAAGGTTGAGGCCTATGAACCCGACGTCTGCCCGCTCTGCAAGGCAGGCCTGCCGCTCATAAAACCCGGGGCTTCGGATAAAAAATAACGACAGCCCTCAGAACTTATAGCTCAGGAAGAAGGTCCATCTGTTTTCCAGGCTGCCGTGCCTAATATTTTTAATGACCCCGCGCCGGTCTATGCCCTCATAGCTTCCATGAAGCTCGGCGGGGATGCCGGGGATGCTAACGGCTGCCCCGATCCGGTAGGTCAACCTTGAATCCGTCAGGTGGAAGTCATCCTTGACTTCTTTTTGAAACCGGTCCAGCCCTTCCAGCGAACCATAAGCTTGATATCTGATAAATCCGTCGAACTCCAGGCTGTGGATGTTGTAGGTCAGCGCTGAGGAGAGCGTCGTTCCCAGCCCGTAATAGTAGCCATAATAGAGGAGTGTCGTCTTGATCCCTGTGAGGTCTCGACCGATGGAGTATTTATTCAAAGCATAAGAATTGATGAGGCCGAAGTCCAAAGTCGCGTCCAGAACGAGCCGAAGCCGGGATGCCGGTGAGAACTTCGTATAATCGAAGGCCGGCCCCAAAATATGGACGATGGAGAGCTTGTCCCTGAATTCCCGAGGCTCTTTAAGTTGGAGATCAAAGCCCTGCTTAACGGGGACCGAACTCGAATCGTAGAAGGCCACGGACTTTTTCTTGAACAGGGTAAACGCAGAGCCCAATCCGAGGTAGTATGCGTATCCGCGGGAATTCGCGTTGATGTCCTGCTTGAAATAGCCCAAGCCGACAACCCGGCTGAAGAAGTTGACCTCTTCGATATGGCCATGGAGAAGCGTGAAATCGACGTCCAGACTGCTGGCCAGCGTGTCCGTGACCATCCTCTTGGTCTTCCCAGGCTTCCCATAATCCGGGGGATGGATGATCTGGGTGTGAAAGCCGGCGATGAAATTATTCTGGGGACTCCCACCAGATGAGGTCGGCATGTTCCTCAGGCCCAGAAACAAGCGGAAAGAATGCCAGCCGGGCTCTGGTCCCAGAGAAAGATTCTTCCCTTGTTTCTTGTCGATCCAGGAGTTGAGCTTCATGAGGGGATCGATGAAGCTGAGGATTCCGTTGAAAAGGCCCGGGCGTCCGATGAAATACTTCCCGAGCTGAAACCAGGCTTCCCCGGCCGAGTATCCGGCGAAGGACGTGAAGATGTTATCGTTGATGGAGATGACCTCTCGCCATTCGGCTATGTATTCCCACCAGAGCGACCCGCCCGTAGCGAAGAGGAACGACTGCGGCCAGCTCAAATGGTTCGTCCTGGCGCAGTTGTAATAGAGAACACCGGCGAAGGCATGGGTCCAGTTCAGGCTGAATGCGTTGGAGTCGAACACCCAGGCCTCGAACGTGAAGAACCGCCGCTTCTGATCTTTCCAGCTGAGGTGATACTGCCAGTCTTCGATGAACCTGGCGTAGTTTATCCAGTAGCGGACCTGGGAGTACATCATGAGGCTCCCGACCTCTAAGAAGGCCCGACCTGTGTTCTTATGGAGTCTGGGCGTGGGAGCATCCGCCCGATTGTCCTTCCCGGACGGGTCCTTTGGGCCGGTTGTCTTCTCCTGTTCAGAAAGATAGGAAAAGCTGAGCGTCAAAGAAGAGCCGGATGAGGCGGGATGACGGGTGATGCCGGAGCCGGACGCCTGGAAGACCAGAGGAGTCGGGCATTGCCGGGGCTTCGTCCTTCCAGCCGCACGTCCAAAGGCGGACGGGACGATGACGATCGTCATAAAAACTGCGACGACGGGGGAAACCCTCGCTCCCTTGATATGCCTCGACATCATGAACCTGTTTATTTCGATAGGATTTAACGATTTTCGTTGATTTCTATGAATACATGGAAAGCGAGATCAAGTCAAGCTCGCGCCAGATAAGGAAAGTATCTTTTTTCGTGGGAGAAGGAATCGAGGCTCGGGGCGCGCCCTCCGTCGG
>CAZJBD010000145.1:0-6525 GCA_964544265.1 uncultured Eubacteriales bacterium | reverse complement strand
CGGTGGCGATGACCTCGGCGCCCGAGAGGAGGGCTTTCCCTTTGACCGTGGCCTTGTCCCCCTGGACCTCAATGTTGGCGCCGAGCCTCAGGAGTTCGTTGACGTGGGAGAAACGCCGGTCGAAGATGGTTTCCGTGATGATGGATGTTCCTTGGGCCTGGGTCATCAGGACGATGAACTGGGCCTGCATATCCGTGGGGAATCCCGGATAAGGGGACGTCGTGATGTCCTGAGGCTTGATTTCACGGCTGCCGACGACTCTCAAGGCGTTCCCGTGGAGAAGCTCGATGATTGCCCCGGAATAGCGAAGCTTTTCGATGATCGTTTGGAGATGGGAGGCATTGATGTTGTTAAGGAGAATGTCCCCCCGGGTCAGAGCGCCGGCCACCAGGAACGTTCCGGCTTCGATCCGGTCCGGGATGATCTCGTGGGTCGCACCGCCGAGCTCGCGAACCCCCCTGATCCGAATCGTTTCCTCTCCGATCCCGTCGATTCGGGCCCCCATCTTGACGAGAAGCTCGCAGAGGTTGGTGACCTCCGGTTCGAGGGCGCAGTTTTTCAGGACGGTCTCTCCTTCGGCCAAAGAGGCTGCCATCAGGAGGTTTTCGGTGCCGCCCACGGTCTTTTTTTCGAATTCGATGGACGTGCCGCAGAGCTTCTCGGCGGCAGCCTGGATATAGCCGTGCTCCAAGTTGATGGTCGCCCCGAGCTTCTGGAGACTATTGATGTGGAGGTCGATGGGTCTCGATCCGATGGCGCACCCCCCGGGCAGGGCCACGACGGCCTTGCCGTAACGGGTCAGGAGAGGGCCCAGAACGAGGATAGAGGCCCTCATAGCCCGGACGAGTTCATAGGCGGCTTCATCCGAGGTGATGTTCCGCACTTGGACGGCAAGGGAATTGCCCCGGATGTCATACTCGGCCCCCAGCTGTTTCATGAGCGTGAGGATGGTGAAGACGTCCTTGACGAGAGGGACGTTCGTCAGGCTGAGCTTCTCGTTGGTGAGCAGGCTGGCCACGATGGCCGGGAGGACAGCGTTTTTCGAGCCGCTGACCCGGACCTCTCCCTGGAGCCGCAGGTCATGGTTCCCCACGATCCGGATACTTTCCATATAAACAATTCTACGGGTTCGACCCGGAAAAGGCAAGACTCGCGGGGCGCGCCTTCCGTCGGCCGCATTAGATCTTATTCAGCGCCTGGTCAACGTCGGCGATGATGTCGTCCGGGTCCTCGCCGCCGACGCAAAGCCTGATGAGCTGGGGAGGGATATCGGCCATCCGCCGGGCCTCCTCCCCCTGCTGGGAATGGGTTGAGATCGCCGGGATGGTGGCCACACTCTTGATCCTTCCCAGGTCTGTGGCCCGGAAGATGATCTTGAAGTTGTCGAAGACCTTCCGGGCATTGGCGGGCGGCCCATCCACCCTGAAACTCATGAGATGCCCGTAACGGTTGATTTCATTCCCCGTGCCGTCATCAGAGTCCACGAGCTTCAAGTATTTTTTGGCGATGGAGTGGAGATGATAGGTGGGCAGGCCGAGGTAGTCCACCTGATAAACTCTTGGGTGGGTCTGGAGAAACTCGGCGACCTTCTGGCAATTCCGGCTGACGAGGTCCATTTTCGAGCGCAGCGTGCGCAGGTCGTTCAGGGCGAAGAGGGCGTTGACGGGAGAGGCCGCCGGGCCGTTGTCCCGGTAGGGCCAGAACTTCACGTATTCGGCGAAGCTCTCTTTGAACATCGGGTCGTCGTTCTTGATCTTGGTAACGATCGGCTTGCGGCTGATGAGGGCGCCCCCGATAGCCAGCCCCCCGGACGTGATGGACTTGGTTAGCGAATGGACGACGATGTCGACTCCATAGGCGATGGGCCGCATTAAGGCCGGAGTCGCACAGGTTGCGTCGAAAATGACCGGTATTTCCCATGAATGGGCCAGGTCGGCCAGGGCCTTGACGTCGCAGAAGGACTGCTGGGGATTGCTCGGCGCTTCCATGTAAACGAACCGGGTCTCCCCGTCAATCTTCGACTTCCACTCCTCGATATCTTTTGGATGAAGAACCCATCGGCATTCGATCCCCCGCTCCTTCATCTTCCGGACGGAGAAATGTTGAAAGGCTCCACCATATAGCTGGATGGAGGAGACGAAGTTCATCCGTTCCGGACCTTCCTTCTGTTTGACGAGAAATGGATCAACTGCCGACATAATGGCCGACATGCCCGAAGCCGTAACGAGGCAGGATGTATCGAACCCTGTCCGATACCCGTCGAGCAGGGCCAACATCCACTCCAGGTAGTAAGTTGTCGGGTTGGCAATCCTTGTGTAGCACCAGGTTGGGACAAGGTATGCCAGGGCGGCCTCGAGCTCGTCGGCGTCCCGGTAGGCTTGCGATGTGGCCAGATAAAGAGGCTCGATGATGGCCCCTTGGTTCTGAATGAGGGCTTCCTCTACGGAGTAAAGCCCGTGCACAGCGATCGTGTCGAACTTCATCTTCTTCATCCGGACGAGGGCGGCCTCCCTTTCGGCGATGAACTTCTTGGACGCGTCGATGTACTTCTGGACTCCAGGACTATGTTGCGGGTCGGAACTCATGATACCTCCATAGAATGCGGAAAAGGGCGTTCGTATTTTGGGTGACTCAAGCGAATGAAATCCGGAAAGCTGATTGGCATGACACCAATATCTGTTAAGCTATAAAATAACCGCAAAGGGGGGCGCGAGTCAAGCTTCAGAAAGTGAATTCAAAGAAGCTAGGCTTTTTTACACAGGTGAATTGCCAGCATGTCCGAGAGGATGGAATAGCCGGTCTCGATCTTTCCGGCTCCCGCTCCTTGGATCGTGATCTTCCCCATGAGATCCGTGTCGAACGTCAGGGCGTTTTGGGCGCCCATGACGCCGGCCAGGGGGTCCGACAGGGGAAGTTTTTGGGGCGAGACGCTCGCCTCGATCTTGCCGTCCCTCCTCAGGGTCCGGGCGATGAGCTTGTAGCGGAAGCCGGCGGCCTTGGCCGCCTCGACGTCGGCCCTGGAGATGTCGCTGATTCCGGTCCTTTGAACTTCGGACGTCCGGACGTTCCCTCTCAGAAGGACGTTGGAAAGGATGACGATCTTAGCCAGGGCATCGAAGCCTTCGACATCGGCGGTAGGGTCGGCCTCGGCGTAACCCAGCTTCTGGGCCAGAGCGAGGGCATCCGAGTATTCCATGCCGTCCTGTTCCATCTTGCTCAGGATGAAATTGGTCGTCCCGTTGAGGATGCCTTTGATCTCGCGGATGTCGTTTCCGGCCAGTCCGCTCTCACAGAGGTGGAACACCGGGGTGCCGCTCATGACCGTCCCTTCGATCCGAAACTGGAGTCCGTTCTTGCGGGCCAGGTCGGCCAAGTCCCGGTAATGCAAGGCGGCCGGGCCCTTGTTCGAGGTGACGACGTGTTTTCCCGTGCGCAGGGCCTTGCGGATATAGCCCGTGGCCGGCTCGCCAGTCTTGATGTCCGTGTATGTAAGCTCGGCAATGATGTCGGCATCGATTTTTTCGATCATGTCCAGGGGGTCGCTCGTCTCGATCTTCGGCTTCTTGGGATCCACATAGGTGCTGATGGGTTTTCCCTCGGAGAGGAGACCGAGGAGCTTCTGGATATCGATCCCCTCGGGGACGGCGAGCGATCCTTTCAGCTTGTCGCTGACGGCGACGAGGCGAGCCTCGAAGTCATAGGTGTCCCTGAGATATTCCTTCTTTTTATCCAGGATTTCGAGGAGACCCTGGCCAACGGTGCCGCAACCGATCAGGCCAATTTTATATTCCATGGTTCTTATCCTCCAATTCTATCGGATCCCCGGCGCATCCCCCAGGAGTCCCGATGATATCATAATTTTCTTGCTAAAAATATAAGGGTCGCCCCTTTTTCGAAGGACGACCCTTTCGGATCGCTTAGAGATTAGACGAACAAACCTACTTGGCCGGCGCAGTCTTGATCTGGCTCTCGATCCACTCCGTGGTGACGCTTTTTGGGCGCTCGATGGGAAGCCCGAGGGCGCGGCTCCAGATGAGCTGGGCCAGGACTCCGATGGCCCGGGAGACGCCGAAGAAGACGGTGTAAAAGTCATACTCGGTAATCCCGTAGTGATAGAGGAGGCAACCGGAGTGGGCGTCGACGTTGGGCCAGGGATTCTTGGTCTTGCCGTGTTCGGTCAGGATGTCGGGAGCGACTTCGTAGACGGCGCTGACGACCTTGAAGATGTCGTCGTTGGGCAGGTGCTTGAGGGCGAATTCCCGCTGGGCGACGTATCTGGGGTCGGTCTTCCTGAGGACGGCGTGACCGTATCCGGGAATGACCTTTCCGGCTTTGAGGGTATCCCAGATGTACTTCTTGAGCTGATCTTTGCTCGGCACTCCGCCGAGGTCCTTCATCAGGTCCATGATCCAGCGGAGGACTTCCTGGTTGGCCAGGCCGTGGAGGGGTCCGGCCAGCCCGTCCATGGCCGCCGATAGGGAGTAGTAGGCGTCGGAAAGCGCGGAGCCGACGAGGTGGCAGGTATGGGCGGAAACGTTGCCGCCTTCATGGTCACAGTGGATGACCAGGTAGAGTCTCATCAGGTCCGCGAAGGCCGGGTCGTTGGTGATCCCCAGCATCTTGGCCATATTGCCGCCCCAGTCGAGCTTCGGGTCGGGCGGGATATGCTGGTCGCCCTTGTAGGACTTCCGGAAGATGTAGGCGGCGATGGACGGAAGCTTGGCCAGGCAGTTCATCACGTCCTCGTACATGGCGTCCCAGTACTCCATCTTGCTCATGCCCTTCCTGTAGCGGTCTGCGAAGACGGACTCCTTCTGGAGCTGAAGGATGGCCAGGGCAAACTGAGTCATCGGGTGCGTATCGGCCGGCACGGCCCTCATCACGTCGATGAGATACTTGGGGAGAGCGCTCCTCCTCCGCCATTCCTCAGTGATCCCATGAGCGTCCTCGTAGGTGGGCAAGTCACCCGTGAGGAGGAGATAGAAGATCCCTTCAGGAATGGGCTCTTCGCCGCCCGGAGCCTTGGGGAGTTTCTGCTGAAGCTCGGGGATGGTGAAGCCGCGGAACCGGATTCCTTCAATCGGGTCCAGGGCCGACGTTTCCCAAACCATGCACTTGACGCTGCGGGCGCCGCCGTAGGCCTGTTCGATCGATACGTCGGAGATCTTAATGTCTCCGTGTTCTTTGCGGATCTTCTGAACCTTCTCCCTCATGGGGAGCATTTTTGAAGCAAACTTTTCCTTCAAACTAGCCATACATGTCCTCCTTTGGTTATTCTTAATAAATTTGGAAGCCGAAATATAACATGTCCCTCTTTTAAAAGTCAATTCGAATTTTCTTGATTTTTCTAGATTTTGCGGTTATTTTGACTTCGGAAAAGGAGAACACCATGGGATTTGCAGCTTTTCTGCTCATCATCATCGTCCTGGCCGCCCTTCTGGCCGTGGGCATGTACAACAGCCTCATCACCCTGAGGAATCGGTGCGACAATGCTTGGTCTCAGGTCGACGTCCAGCTGCGCCGCCGGTTCGACCTCATCCCCAACCTGGTGGAGACGGTCAAGGGTTACGCAAGGCACGAGAGCGGGGTTTTCGAGAGAGTCACTCAAGCCCGGACCCAGGCCATGAGCGCCGCGACCCCCAAGGAGGCCGGGCAGGCTGAAAACGTCTTGGCGGGCGCCCTCAAGTCCTTGTTCGCCGTCGTCGAGAACTACCCCGACCTCAAGGCCAACCAAAACTTCCTGATGCTCCAGGAAGAGCTGGCCGGGACGGAAAGCAAAATCGCTTACGCCCGTCAGTTCTATAACGACGTCGTCATGAAGTTCAACATGAAGCAGCAAGTCTTCCCTTCCAACATCATCGCCAACATGTTTAACTTCAAGGAGAAGGAATACTTCGAGATCGGCGAAGAAGCGGCCAAAGGACCGGTCAAGGTCAGCTTCTGAGGCTGGAAGAAACTCGCTCCTCCCCCTGGGATCGTTGCCGCTTCGCAGCGTTTTGTTGATTCCAAGAGGCGTTTCTTCTGATGTATGAACAGATCGCGCGGAACAAATGGAAGTCGTTTGGACTTGTCCTGTTCTTTGTCGTCTTGATATTTGTCCTGACTTTCTTATTGGAGCAGGTCGCGGGATGGGGAAAAAGCGGGCTCGTTCTGGCCGTCGTGGTTTCCATGCTCATGGCGGCCGGCGGATTTTTCGCGAGTGACAAGATCGTTCTCGCCATCAGCCGGGCCAGGCCGGTGACCAAGGAAGAATTTCCATATCTTTATAACGTGGTCGAGGGGCTGGCGATTGCCGCCGGGATCCCCACGCCGCGCTGCTACGTCATTGAGGATACGGCCCCAAACGCCTTTGCCACGGGCCGCAATCCGCAAAAGTCCGTTATCTGCGTCACGACCGGGATCCTGGAGAAGCTCAACCGGGTGGAGCTCGAGGGTGTTATCGCCCACGAGATGTCCCACATCAAGAACTATGATGTCCTCCTTCAAACCTTGGTCGTGGTCATGGCCGGTGTCGTAGCCCTCCTC
>CAZJBD010000144.1:5041-6529 GCA_964544265.1 uncultured Eubacteriales bacterium | reverse complement strand
AGTATGCTCAGCTTATATATTTATAACATACTAATAAAGGAGGATAAATATGGCAAAAATCATCGGTATTGATTTGGGAACGACGAATTCCTGTGTTGCCATCCAGGAAGGCGATAAGACAACTGTTATTCCCAACGAAGAGGGGGGAAGAACGACCCCTTCCGTTGTAGCCTTTACGCCCAAGGGTGAGATTCTGGTAGGACAGGTCGCCAAAAGACAGAGGATTACCAACCCCGAGAACACGATTTATTCGATTAAGAGATTCATGGGAAGGCGCTACGCCGAAGTTGGACAGGAAATCAAACAGGTCCCTTTTAAGGTCAAAGAAGCCAGCAACGCCGGCGTTGAGGTGGAGGCCCTGAACAAGCGCTATGCTCCGCCCGAGATCTCAGCCTACATCCTGCAAAAGATGAAAAAGTCCGCTGAAGATTATCTCGGCGAGAAGGTCGAGAAGGCGGTCATCACGGTCCCGGCCTACTTCAACGACAGCCAGAGGAAGGCCACCAAGGACGCCGGAAAAATCGCTGGGCTGGAGGTCATTCGAATCATCAATGAGCCGACGGCCGCCGCCCTGGCCTACGGCATGGACAAGAAGAAGAACCAGGTCATTGCCGTTTATGACTTCGGCGGCGGGACGTTCGATATTTCCATCCTGGAGGTCGGGGAGGGAGTCGTCGAGGTCAAGTCGACCAACGGCGATACCCATCTCGGAGGCGACGACATCGATCAAAAGGTCCAGGACTGGCTGGTTGCCGAGTTCCGGAAGGAGTCGGGGATCGACCTGACCAAGGACAAGATGGCCCTCCAGAGGCTCAAAGAGGCCGCCGAAAAGGCCAAGATCGAGCTATCAACAACGATGGAAACGGAAATCAACCTGCCCTTCATCACGGCCGATGCCTCGGGTCCCAAACACCTTCTCATGAAGATGACCAGGGCAAGGCTCGAGCAGCTCATGGAGGACCTCGTCCAGAGATCGGTCGCTCCCTGCAAGCAGGCGCTCTCCGACGCCAACCTGAAGGCCTCGGAAATCGACGAAGTCATTCTCGTCGGCGGCCAGACAAGGGCTCCGCGCATCCAGCAGCTAGTCAAGGGGCTTTTCGGCAAGGAGCCCAACAAGGGCGTCAACCCGGATGAGGTTGTGGCCGTCGGGGCCGCCATCCAGGGGGCTGTCCTGTCCGGCGAAGTCAAAGACGTCCTTCTGCTTGATGTTACGCCGCTCACCCTGGGCATCGAGACCCTCGGATCGGTGTTCACCAAAATGATCCCTCGAAATACGACCATCCCGACCAAAAAAACGGAAATCTTCTCGACGGCGTCGGATAACCAACCAAGCGTGGAGATCCATGTCCTTCAAGGCGAACGCGAATTGGCCACCGCCAACCGGACTCTGGGGAGATTTCACCTCGACGGCATTCCTCCGGCTCCCCGGGGAGTCCCCAAAATCGAGGTGACCTTTGATATCGACGCCAACGGCATCCTCCATGTCTC
>CAZJBD010000144.1:0-5031 GCA_964544265.1 uncultured Eubacteriales bacterium | reverse complement strand
GCCAAGGACATGGGAACAGGCAAGCAGCAGGCCATCACCATCACCGGCCACAGCGGATTGGATGAGAAAGAGATCGAGCGGATGGTCAAGGATGCAGAGGCTCACTCGGACGAAGACAGGAAGCGCCGGGAGGTGATTGACGCCAAGAACCATGCCGACCAGCTGATCTACAGCCTGGAGAAGCTCCTCAAAGAAAATAAGGATAAGATCCGTGGGGCTGACGCCGACAGGGTCAGAGAGGAGATTGAGAAAACCAAAAAGGCGATCGAGACAGAGAACGCGGATGCGATCCGAAACGCCATAGAAGCCCTTTCCAACGCCTCACACAGGCTCACGGAAACCCTCTACCAGCAAGCCGGTGCCCGGGCGCAGCCCGGGGCGGAACGCGCCCAAGAGCCGTCACCCCACGACGGAGGGGAGGGGGCCTCCGGCGGCGCCGAGGAGGAGGTCATTGACGCGGAGGTTGTAGACGACGACAAAAAGAATTAAACTGGACTCGTAAGCTCGGGGAAGCCGGCCCCGCCGGCTTCCCGGAGATAAGTGCATGGCCAAAGATTTTTACGAAGTCCTTGGCGTTCCCCGGAGCGCCTCTCAGCAAGAGTTCAAGAAGGCTTATCGGCGGCTCGCCCGCAAGTACCACCCCGATTTAAACCCCGGGGACAAGACTTCTGAGGCTAAGTTCAAGGAGATCCAAGAGGCCTATTCGGTCCTCATCGATCCGAAAAAGAAGTCCCAATACGATCAGTTCGGATTCGCCGGCGACATGCCCCCGGGCGGGAGCGGCCCTTACGGCCCCTCAGGGGGCGGGTTCGAAGGTTTTGATTTTTCTGACTACGGGACCTCTTCGTTCAAGGACTTCTTCGAGAACCTCTTTGGCAAGGGCGGTGCGGCCGGGCCCAGGGAAGGGGTATCTCTCGAACGCGGAGAAGACCTCCACTACACGATGAACATCGGTTTTGAGGATGCCATCAACGGAGTCCAAACCCGAATTCGGTTGAACAGGCTCGTCAGCTGCCGGTCCTGCGGTGGGCAGGGCTTTGCTTCCGGCAGCGGCCGGAAATCCTGCCCTACCTGCGGCGGCAGCGGCCGCAGTTTCGTCCAACGCGGTTTCATGAAATTCTCGACGGCCTGCCCCGCTTGCGGGGGCACCGGGAAGACGGCGGGGACGGCCTGCTCGGATTGCGCCGGCCAGGGGGTCGCCCAGAAGTCCGAATTGATCTCGGTCCGGATTCCGGCGGGTGTGGACATGGGATCTAAGGTCAGGATTCCCGGGAAGGGAAACGCCGGCAGGAACGGCGGGATGCCGGGGGATCTCTATATTCAGATCGAAGTCGCTCCACATCAGTTTTTCCGCCGCGAGGGAGCCAATATCTCTCTCAAGGTTCCGATCACGGTGCCAGAAGCGACCCTCGGGGCCAAAATCGAGGTCCCGACGCTCTATGGACCCATGGCCATCCGCATCCCCCCGGGGACAAGGTCGGGACAGAAGTTCCGGCTCAAGGACAAGGGAGCTCCCAGGCCGGGGAAAAAGACAAGGGGGGACGAGTTCGTCGAAGTCTCAATCGTCCCGCCCCCGTTCGGAGATCAGAGAGTTCGCGAACTCATGAAGGAATTGGAAAAAGTCTCCGGTCCCAACCCGAGGGAGAACCTTGGAGTGCACTGATATGAGGAAAACAAAAGACGCCAAGGAACCAAAACAATACTATCATATCAGCAGCGTCGCTAAGATGTACGATATCCATCCCCAGACGCTTCGCCTCTACGAGAGGGAAGGCCTCCTCAAGCCCTCCCGAAGCGAGGGGAACACGCGCTTATACTCGGCTGAGGACCTGAAGAGGCTCGAGATCATCCTGAATCTCATCCGTGACCTGGGCGTCAACCTGGCCGGGGTTGAAGTCGTCCTTAACATGCGGCAGAAGATCGAAGAGATCGAGGGGGAGGTCAACCAGTTTCTCGAGCTCATCCGGAAGGAGTTCTTCGAGGGCAAAGATAGTGAGTTCGAGGCTCGGAGGAACGCCCTCGTCCATGTGAATTCGGCCCGGATCGTCAAGGTCGATTGATCGGACCCAAAAGGATGGATAGCGCGGATTGGATGGATTCCCGGAACCTGAAACTCTATCTCGACCAGATCGCCAAGTTCCCGACCTTCAACGATGAGGAGGAAAAGAAGATCGGTGAGCGTATCCGCAAGGGGGACATGGACGCCATGAGGCAGCTCATCGAGGCCAACCTGAAGTTCGTCGTTTCCTACGCCAAAAAATACCGGGGGATGGGGCTCAGCCTGCTCGATCTCATCAACGAGGGCAACGTCGGCCTCATCGAAGCGGCCAAACGCTTCGACCCGAACCGCAACGTCCGCTTTATTTCCTATGCCGTTTGGTGGATCCGCCAAGCCATCATCCATGCCCTTTCCCAGTATTCCCGGATCTTTAATATCCCGCAGAAGCTCTCGGACCAGATCTCGGAGATGAAAAGAAAGACGGTCGAGATGAAAGCCGAGCTGGGGAGAGACCCTACGCGTGCCGAGATCGCCGAGAGGATGGGAATCTCGGAGGAGGACGTTGACGACCTGGCTGTTCTCAATGAGAAAAACGTCTCTCTGAGTGACCGGATCTATGACGATGGCCTGGAGGTCGAAGACAGGATCAGCGACGAAATCAACCCCTCCGTGGAATACCAGATCATCAAGAACTCGGTCCAGGACCAGGTCCGGCGGATGCTTGGGGAACTGGATGAAAAGGAAGCCCTTGTGCTAAAATTGCGCTTCGGCCTGGATGATGACCACCCCAGGACCCTTCAGGAGATCGGATGCCTCCTGGACCTGACCCGGGAGCGCATCCGGCAGATTGAGCAGAAAGCCATGCGGAAGCTCTCTCGGTCGCATAGGCTGCAACAGCTCAGAGGATACCTGAATTGATCGAGAATAAAATCTGCGATAAGTGCCAGGGAACGGGCTGGATTCTCGATGACACGGGAAAGGGACAGGTCGCCAAGAGGTGCGGCTGTTTCGTCGCCCGGCAGGCGGAGTTCCTCCTCGAACAGGCCAACATCCCCAAGCGCTATGCGAACTGCACGCTCGCCAATTTCGAAGTCCACAACGATTCTCACAAAGACGCTTTGGCGATCGCGAAAAGATTCGTTAAGAATTTCCCAGCCCAGGAGGTCGGCGTTCTCTTCATCGGGCCCTGCGGAGTCGGGAAGACCCATTTAGCGGTCGCCGTCATTCAGGAGCTCGTTCAAAAAAAAGGCGCCCCCTGTGTTTTCTATGACTTCCGGGACCTCATCCGGGAGATCCAGAACTCGTTCTCTCCGGATTCCGTGCTGACGGAATCGGACATCCTGGAGCCCATCTTCCAGAGCGAGGTTGTCGTCCTCGATGAACTGGGCGCCAAGCGGACGACCGCCTGGGTCGAAGAGACCATCTTTTACGTCATCAACCATCGCTACAACCACAAAAAGACGACGATCTTCACCTCGAACTACCCGGACACGGAGGAGCGGGAGGACACCCGCGAGTCCTTCTACAAGAAGGGAGGCGAGAGCCTCGTCGACCGTATCGGCGTCCGCCTGCGCTCCCGAGTCTACGAGATGTGCAAGGTCGTCGAAATGTGGGGCGATGACTACCGCAAAATGGCCAAACAGCCGGGATACCGGCTCTAGCGCGTCTCGGCTTCCCACCTGATATCGCCCCAGGCAGAAAATCTGATTGCCAACCTGCCTGAAAAATGATATTTTAGCTAAGCTTTGCTCCTCGGTAGCTCAATCGGCAGAGCGGGTGGCTGTTAACCACTAGGTTGCAGGTTCGAGTCCTGCCCGAGGAGCCATCTTTTCCTTCAGGTCTTTTTCTCTGATCTTCTTTCCCTAACCCCAATTCGGCAAGATATATGGAAACGTGCTTTCCCGGAACCTTATCTCTCCTCTATTCTCCATCAACGAGGATGAGCTGCGATCATCGAGGCGGAGTCCATCGGCCCGGGCGGCCCGTGAACATCTTGCCCCGCTGGAGCTCCGGAACGGGAGTCATCAGGGTAATCGTCTTGGAGATTTGCGGGGTCTCTTTGACCCCGAGGTTTGTCCCGCACTTCCCGCAGAAGTAAGTATCCGCGGGGTTGTCAAAATCGCAGCGCGGGCAGCTGACGGTGTCCTTTTTCATGGTCCCGTGCAAGATGGAAAAGATATCAATTGCCCCAAGATTAGTCAAATCTTCGGATCTCCCCCAATATCGCTTGACTTAGTTACCTGATAATGGTGATAATTGGCTCAAAAGGGAGATCGCGGTGTTTAATGCCCGTGTGCTTCCTATCTGCCGACTTCACCGCGAGTCTTTTCTGCCTTTGTGACGAAGAAGGGAGGAAGGGGATGCGGCCAATAAAACGAGTTTTCGTTTTTCTGATCGCACTCGCACTGATGGGGACGTATCTCTCCGCCCAGATGCCCACGGGCAAGATATTCGGCACAGTCACGGACGAACAGGGCACTCCGCTTCCCGGGGTCGTCATCGAAGCGACAAGCCCGAGGCTCGTCGGCAAGGCGACGGCCATCTCGGATGAGAACGGCGTTTATCGCGTTTTTGCCCTGACGCCGGGACTTTACAGGGTCACTTTCGTTCTCCAGGGGTTTAAGTCGGTCACGCGGGAAAAAATCATCGTCGAGGTCGAGCAGAGCGTCAAACTGAATGTGTCCATGCAGCTTGGCGCCCTGGAAGAGCAGGTGACGATCATCGGCCTGTCACCGCTCATCGACGTCAAAAACACGGTCAAGGGCATGACGTTGACCAGGGAAGTATTCGAATCCCTTCCCCGGGGACGCGACTTTGATACCCTTGTTGCCGGCATTCCCGGTGTCCAGAATGAGCCGATGCTTTCCGGAATCTCGGTTGACGGTGCCTCGGGCTCCGAGAACATGTTCTACGTCGACGGCACAGACATCACCAACATTTATACAGGCGTCCGGGGCCAGGGCGTCGCCTTCGAGTTTGTCGATGAGGTCCAGGTCAAGCGGGTTTCGGCTGTCCGACCACTTGCATTCCCC
>CAZJBD010000143.1:0-6533 GCA_964544265.1 uncultured Eubacteriales bacterium | reverse complement strand
GGAATCCTGGATACGGAAGGTCGCAAGGAAGAGGCTCGCACCTATTATGATAGGGCGCTGGCCATCGAACCAGAGAGCCGATATTTGAGAATGAGCTATGCGGGGAATCTGGCTTCCAGCGGCCAATTGAGGGAGGCCATCGAGATCTATATAAAGCTGATCGATGATTTTCCCGAAGAACAGGGCTTCTATCAATATGCAGGCATCGCTTATTCGTACCTGGGCGAATATGACCAGGCCATTTCTTGGCTTGAACGGGCTTTGGCCATCCAAGCGACACCGTCCGGATATTTCAACCTGGCCCTAGCTTACGACAAAAGCGGCAATATTAGAGAAGCGGCGAGGTATTTCAGGCTGTACTTGGACAATTCCCGGGGCGAAAGCGAAGCCAGCATCAGAAAAGCCAAAGCCGAGCTGGAGCGCCTGGGAAAGGGGTCTTGACGGACCCCGACTCCAAGGACGACCTCATATTTACTTCATCCGCAACCAGAAGCGAAACTCCATCGACGTTGACAACCGGCTGAGGAAGCGTATTTTTTCGTGTGAGAGGGAATTCAGGCTCGGGGCGCGCCCTTGAGGTCATATGGACAGGATGAGGCTTTTGGCATATTCTTGCTTTGATGCCGGGGAAAAAAGGAAAGGTCGTTATCGCGATGAGCGGGGGGGTGGACTCCTCGGTCGCGGCGGCTCTCCTTGTTAGAGCCGGATTCGATGTCACGGGCGTCACGATCAGGCTCTTTGACCCGCCGGCGGAATTCTGCCGGTCGGAGGGATTGCGAAGTTGCTGCGGTCGATTGGCCATTGAGGACGCCAACCGAGTCGCCGTGGCCCTGAGAATCCCGCATTTTGTCGCTGACATGCGTATCCCATTCGAGCAGGACGTGATCATGAACTTCTGCGAGGAGTACAAGCTTGGCCGCACTCCCAATCCTTGTATCCGCTGCAACCGGTTCATAAAGTTCGGCCTTTTGCTCAAAAAAGCGCGGGCCATCGGGTCTGCCTTTATCGCCACGGGTCATTACGCCCGGATCGAACGCGATCCGCGAACGGGCCTCCTTCTTCTCAAGAAGGGCAAAGACGCGACGAAGGACCAGTCCTATTTTCTTTATCAAATGACCCAGAAGGAACTTGCCCGCACGATGATGCCGATTGGCCAATTCAAGAAGGATGAGGTCCGCCGGATGGCGAAGAGGATGGGACTTCCGGTCGCCGAGAAACCCGAGAGTCAGGAGATCTGCTTCGTTCCGGACGACGATTATCCCGGCTTCCTCAAAGCCAGGATTCCGGGCGCATTCCAGCCTGGCCCCATCGTCGATCTCAAAGGACACGTCATCGGCGAACATGGAGGGATCGGTTATTTTACGATCGGTCAGCGCCGCGGCCTTGGTATTGCCTCCTCGCGACCCCTTTACGTCGTTTCGATCGACGCGGCTTCGAACACGATCGTCGCAGGTTCGGACGAGGCTCTGCGCGGGAAGAGCCTGATGGTTTCGGGGGTGACGTTCGTATCGGGCCGCAAGCTCGAAGGGGCGATCCGGGCGCGGGTCAAGATTCGTTATAAGCACGAAGGGGGGAAGGCGGTCATCACACCGCACGGGAAGTCAGGGGCGCGGATCGATTTCGAAAAGGCCCAACGGGCGATCACACCGGGCCAAGCCGTTGTCTTCTACAGCAGAAACACGGTCCTAGGGGGCGCAACGATTGAATCGGGGACACAATACCAATTTCCGAAATAAAAAAATGAAGCTTTTCTCCCCTGGAAAATTCGGAATTTCGGAAATTGGTATTGTGTCCCCGAATTAAGCGATTTGGCCGTCGAAGAGGCGGATGGTGCGCTCGGAGCGGGCGGCCAGCCGGTCGTCGTGGGTGACCATGACGATCGTCCTTCCTTCCTTCCATAGTCTTTCGAGGAGACTCATGATCTCCTCGCCGCTGTGGGAATCAAGGTTTCCTGTCGGCTCATCGGCCAGGATGATGGGCGGATCGTTGGCCAGGGCCCGGGCCAGGGCAATCCGCTGCTGCTCACCGCCGGAGAGCTCTGAGGGACGATGCTCCCTCCAGTCAAATAGACCCACAGCCTTGAGGAGTTCGGTGATCCGTTCCCGCCTTTTTTTCGCACTCTTGCCGTTAAAGAGGAGGGGCAGCTCGACGTTTTCCCAAGCCGTAGCGTAGGGGAGAAGGTTGAAGTTCTGGAAGACAAAGCCGAGCATGCGGTTCCGGACAGAGGCCAGCTGATCGAAGGTCAAGCCGGCGACGTTCCGTCCCTCCAGGTAGTATTCCCCTTCGGTCGGAGTATCGAGACAGCCGATGATGTTCATCAAAGTCGATTTGCCGGAACCTGACGGTCCCATGATGGAGACAAACTCGCCCTTATTGATATTCAGGGAGACGTCGCGAAGGGCTTCCAGGGCGTGGCCGCCCATTCGGTAGACCTTTTTGATTCCACGGAATTCGATCATGGTCTCACCTCTATTCATAGCGAAGGGCCTCGATGGGATTGAGCCGTGACGCCCGCACGGCCGGGAAGATGCCCGATAGGAAGACCAAAGTTCCCAGGATGGCCAGGAAGATAAGGAAGATGTCCAGCGAAAAGATCGGGCGCAGCAGGTAGCCCTCGATGCCGAATCCCTCGTAGCCGATGGGAATGAGCCGGACGAGATAGACGATGTTGAAGGCGGTGACGAAGCCCCAGAACGTCCCTTTCATGAAGATGAACAGCGTTTCGAGGATGAATTGCTGGATAATGACTCGCCGCTTGGCGCCGATGGCCATCTTGATGCCGATCTCCTGGGTTCGTTCCCGGACAATGGCATACATCAGGTTGGTGACGCCCACGGCTCCAATGAGGAGCGTCAAGCCGCCCATGATGCCCAGGAAGATCTCAATCCCCTTGAAGATGGCTCCCGCCTCTTTAGCGTTCTCAATGGTGTTCCAGATGCCCAAGGCGTATTTGTCGCCGCTGTCGAAGCGGTACTTGCGGCCGAGAAGCGTCCGGACCCGCTCTTCGACCAGGGCGGAAAATCCGATCTCCCGCGGCTGGATGTGGACGCGGTCGATATAGGGCTGACTGTCGATCTGGGAGAACGAGGAAAACGGCAAGTAGATTTGCTCGGCGTCGGGCCCCTGGTACATGGAATCCTGGAGTTTTTTTTGCAGGACTCCGATAACCGTGAAAGGGACGCGATTGATGACGATTTTTTGTCCGACCGGATCGTCCGGGCCGAAAAGATCCCGGGCCACGTTCCAGCCGATGAAGGCCACCTTGCGACCTTTGGCGACGTCGTCGGAGTTGAGGAAGCGGCCTCCCTGTCGGGGGATTTGAGTCCGCATGGCGGCGAATTCGGCGGTCGTCCCATGGATCTGGCGGTTGAGCTCTTTGCCCCGGGCGGATACGGCCCAGCCGTTATAGGATTCCGGGGCGATCAAGGTGATCTCGGGGATCCTCTCTTTGAGGTATGGGATGTCTTCCGGATATATTCGGATCCGCCGCCCTTTCGGCAGTCCTTGATGGATCTTGGAAGTCTGTCCGCCGGAGATCATGATCAGGTTCTCGCCCAGGCCGCTGAAGCTCGTCCGGAATTGGACCGACATGCCCCGGCCGAAAGCGAGGAGGAGGAGGATGGAGAGAGTCCCCCAGAAGAGGGCGAAGGTGATGAGGGCGGTTTTTTTGTGCCGCTTCCGGAACTCTTTGAGAAAAAATCGCGGCAGGGTCAGGTTCATGTCACTTCCTCAGGGCCTGGATGGGATTGGTGGAGGCGGCGTTGCGGGCGGGAATCATCCCGGCCACCGTGCCTATGGCCAGAAGGACGAGGATCGCGGACACGATAACGAGAGGACTCATCTGGGGAATCCCCACGAAGATCGCGACCTGCTCGGCAGGCATCGTCCGGACGATGCGGATGACGGCTGCGGAAAGGATAAAGCCGATGAGCCCGCCCAGGAGCATGATGACCAGGGTTTCGCTGAAGAACTGCATCAGGATCGTCCGGCGTCTGGCGCCCACGGCCAGCTTGATGCCGATCTCCCGAGTTCGCTCCTCCACGACGACCATCATAATCGAGGCGACGCCGACGCCCCCCACGAGAAGGGTAAAAGAGCCGATGACGCCCAGAAAAATGTTAAAAGCCATGAAAAAGGTCGTGAAGCGTCTCTCCCAGTCGAGCGTGTCCCAGACGCCGATCGCATCAGGGTCCTTGGGGTCGAAGCCGATCACCTTGGACAGGTGCTCTTTGATGCCCTGGGTCACCGCCGCGCTGCGGCTCAGGTCCTTGGGACGGAAGATTATGTTCGAGACGAATTTAGTTCCGTATAATGCCGTATAAGTCGTCCAGGGGATGAAGGCGCAGTTTTCGTCCCTCTGGCCATTATAGTTCGAATTCTGCTCCTTCTTGGCCATGACGCCGATGACGGTAAAGGGGACGCCTTCGATGGCCACATTCTTTCCCAGGGGATCCTCGTCGGCGAACAGGTCGGTGGCCAGGACGTCGCCGATAAAGCAAACGCGCCTCCGTTCCGTCATGTCCATGGGATTAATGTAGCGGCCCTTGGCAGGGATCGTATTCCGCATCCGTTCGAAGGAGGGATTGGTCCCCCGCACCGTGTTCAAGAGCTCTTGCCTCCCATAGCGGATCCGGCGGCTCTGGACGAACTCAGGGCTAAGCAAATCTATGCCCGCGACCTTATCGAGCAGGGCCTCCGCTTGTTCGGGAGTGACCCGGATCGGCTTGCCTCTCTGGAACCCCTGGTACGGGAGGGTGGTCTGGGAAGGGAACATCAGCACGATCCCCATGCCCATGCCATGGAAGCGCTTGGTCTGGGCTTTGCCGACGGATTCGCCGAAGGCGATGAGCAGGATGACCGAGAAGGTACCCCAGACAACGCCGGAGAGGGTGAGAACCGTCCGCAAGGGCTGGCGGACCAGGTCACGGACGAGGTTGCGGAAAAAGATGCCGATCATTTGATCTCGCGGGGGGGGCGCTCCACAACCATCTCGTTTTCCACGAGGCCCTGGGTGATCTCGATATTCAATCCGTCCGAGAGGCCGGTCTGGACTTCTTTTTTCTCGACAACCTCGCCCTTTTTCACCTCCACGAACTTCTTTCCGTTCTCGAAGAGGACCAGGCGCTCGGGGAGCATCAGGATGTTCTCTTTGGATCGGACGGTAATGGTGGCCGTGGCCGAGTAGCCGGCGCGGAGAGGCTGGCCGGCCGTGTCGGGGACCAGGATCTCTATATCGAAAAGCGTGGCGTTGCCTTCCTTTTTAGCCTTAGGAAAGATGCGCTCGACCTTGCCTACAATCCGGCTGTCAGGCAGGGCGCCGATCTGGATATCGGCCGCCATTCCGATCTGGATCTTGCCGACGTCGATTTCGTCGATCGTCCCCTTGAAGAGGAGCTTGCCCATGTCGGCCAGGGAGCAGAGCTCCGTCCCAGGCTGGAAGTTGGTCAGGGGGACCACCGGATCGCCCTGGAAGACACTCTGGGAAAGGACCATGCCGGTCGTGGGCGACTTCACCGTGGAGTCGATGTCACGATTGGCCAGCCGGATGCGGCCTTTTTCCATGAGCTCAAGTCTTTCCATGGCGATCTTGTGCCTCAGACTCGCGTCATTGTATGCGGACTCAACCCCGTCCATTTCGGATTGGGAGATGAGCGACTGCTGGAACAGTTTGAGATTTCTCTGTCGGTCGGCTTGGAGTTTGGAGAGAGTGACCTGGGCCATTTCGATGGCCCGCCTCGTCTCCACGTATTCTATAGGGGTCGGATTGGGGGAGATCTTAAAGAGGACGTTTCCTGCTTTCACATTATCCCCAACCTTGAAATAGACTTCCTCGACGATGCCGGGGATGATCGATTTGACCTTGATCTCCTTTTCAGGCTCGATCGTGCCCACGGCAAGGGCCTTTTCGCTGATCGTCCCCCGGACGACCTTCACCTGTTTCAAAGGGTCCTTGTCTTTCTTGCTGGACAAAAGAAGGAATACGAAGACACATACGAAAATGACTGCCAAAATCCGCCACAACCATTTTTTCATGATGCACCTCGAGCTGGGTTCAATTCTAATAAACGTAAAAGAGGGGGAAAAGGTTCTTGGAAATTGGGGACACAATACCAATTTCCGAATTTCCTAATTTTCCAGGGGAAAAATCGGTTCTATTTTTAATTCGGAAATTGGTATTGTGTCCCCAATTATGCGTCTACTTCAAAACGAACGACACTGTGATCGTGAAAACGACTTCCTTCACCTGGCCTTCATCGATGAAAGGCTCGTACTTCCACTGTTTGACGGCGGCGATAGCGGCTTCGTTGAGCATATCGTTCGTGCTCTTGAGGATCATGACCCGGCTAACGTTGCCCTGGGTATCCGTTCTTGCGTTCAGGATGACGACGCCGCTGATTTGTTTCTGCCTGGCCTCCTCAGGATAAACGACGGGGACCGACTTGATAAGCTTTGGAGGGGCAATCTGACCCCAAGCCTTAACGGCACCTTTCTCGAAGAGTTCTACAGCTTCCTTGAGTTCTACGCCCTTCTTA
>CAZJBD010000142.1:0-6570 GCA_964544265.1 uncultured Eubacteriales bacterium | reverse complement strand
CTACTTCCTATTAAGCAGATAAATGAAGAATGGGGCGCCGACCGCGGCCGTGATGACGCCGATTGGAAGCTCGGTAGGAAAGAGGAGGGTCCGGGCCAGAAGGTCGCAATAGACGAGGAAAACGCCGCCCGCCAAAGAGGAAAAAGCGAACAAATAGCGATGGTCCGGTCCGATCAGGATGCGAACCCAGTGGGGAACCACGAGGCCGACGAACCCGATGATTCCACTCACGGAAACCGAGAGGGCCGCAAGCAGGGTTGACAGGGCCAGGAAGATCTTGCGCACCCGGACGACCTGACAGCCCAGGGACTGGGCCGCCTCGTCGCCCATGACCAAAAGGTTCATGTCCTTGGCCATTGTCTGAGCCGCCCCCAGGCACAGAACGACGTAGGGAGCAATGGCCCCGACTTGCCTCCAGTCGGCTAGGGCGAAACTCCCCAGCAGCCAGAAAACGGCCTGCTCGAAGGAGTCGGATTTTAGGAAGAGCAGAAAGGAGGTCATGGCCGAGGCCATGGCGCCGGCCGCGATCCCCGTCAAGAGGAGGGTTTCCACCCTGTAGAGGCCTTTTCTCCGGGAAAGTACGTAAACAAAGGAAACGAGGCCGAAGCCGGCTGCGAAGGCGAACACGCTCTGGCTGGAGAATCCGAGGACGGTGACGTTGATGCCGAAAAAGATGCAGACGACGGCCCCAAAGGACGCGCCCGATGAGGCTCCGACGACAAAGGGATCGGCCATCGGGTTCTGGAAATATCCCTGAAGGATGGCTCCCGAGAGAGAGAGGGCCGCCCCGACCAGAAAAGCCAGGAGAATCCGGGAAAGCCTGAGGTCGATAAAGATCGTCGAAAGGGCCGAGCTCCGGCCGGTGAGAAGGTCCAGGAGGTCTGCCGGCGTCGTCCGGACTGGGCCTGCGAGCAAGGAGACCAGAAATCCTGCCGCGAGAAGGACGGCCAGAACGGCAAAGAAAAGGCGGCGTTTCGCGGTGACACTCATGGCATCTTATCGAAGCTCTCGGGATGGATGTTCCGGGCGGTCTCTTCCAAGGCGTCGGCGAGCCGGGGGCTGAAACGGCTGGCCACGTTCTCGTCCAGGAACCGAATCCTTCCGTTCTGGACAGCCGCCACCTTTCGAAGCCGCGTGTCTTTGAGGAACCGATCCCGGCCTTTTTCGAACTCGGGGATGGACCGGGCCAGGATGATGATGACCTCCGGGTCGTCACGGACGAGCTGCTCGAGGCTGTAATGAAGCCAGTTTCGTGAGATTCCGGCCGTGACATTTTGAGCCTTGGAGGAAGCGATGAGGTCATTGAGGTAGCTCTCCCGGCCGCAGGTCCAAAGGCCCGTTCCATGAAGGGCGATATAAACTCTCGGT
Source organism: uncultured Eubacteriales bacterium (assembly GCA_964544265.1). Classification (GTDB taxonomy): domain Bacteria; phylum Acidobacteriota; class Aminicenantia; order Aminicenantales; family Saccharicenantaceae; genus JALHVH01. The sequence continues at coordinate 5,202 of CAZJBD010000142.1, read as the reverse complement.
ATCGCGGTCACGGCGCTGAGGCGGAAGCGAACGGCATCCAGCCGGTCCTTAAATTGCGAGGCGAGCGCCGCCGCCTCTTTTTCCCGGCCCGTGACGCGTCCTATTTTTTCAAGGAGGGGGAAGAGCGAGCCGAGGTCGTTTCCGATGTTCAGGACGAAGACGGGAAGGCCGAGCTTTTTGAGGCGGTCCACGGTCCGGAGAGGGTTGCCGCGAAAGGCGATGACCAGGTCGGGGGACAGGGATTTGATCATCTCCAGGTTGGGATCGACCAGGCCGCCGATTTTTGCCTTCCGCTTCGCAGCTTCAGGATAGTCGCAGAACCGGGTGACCCCGACGATTTCTTGCTCCAGGCCAAGGGCGAAAAGGATTTCGGTCACATTGGGCGCCAGGGATACGATCCGGTGAGGCGGACCCGAAAGGTTGAAGGGGACTCCCGTGTCGTCGAATACGGTTTCGCTCTGGGCGAAAGCGGCCAGGGAAACGGCCGTAAGGAGGACCAGGATGCCGGCCGAGCGAAGCATTAGGCATCCTTCCAGGGACCGGCGACGAGCGAAATCTCCGGCAGCCCGGAGCGAAGGTTCTCCCGGATGTCCACGTCGGCATCGAAAATCCGCTTGATGTTGTCCTTGGTCACGAGTTCCGAGGGCCGGCCCTGACCGCTGATCGTCCCGTCCTTGAGGAAGATCAGACGCTGGGAATAAAGAGCGGCCAAGTTGATGTTGTGCTCGGCGGCCAGAATGGTCTTCCCCTTTTCCCTCCCCAGTCTCCGGAGGATCTCGTAGATCTCGACCTGGTAGTTGATGTCGAGGTGGGAGCTCGGCTCGTCAAGGAAGAGAAGGGGGGTGTCCTGGGCCAGGGCCCGGGCGATAAAGACCCGTTGTCTTTCTCCCCCGCTGAGGTGGGCCATCTGCTTGTCCTTGAGATGGGCCGTCTGGGTCAACCGGAGGGCTTCATCAACGGCTTCCGAGTCCGAGGCCGCGGGGCCGCCGAGGCGTCCTTGGTGGACATACCGCCCCATAAAAACGATCTCCGCCACCCGGAAATCGAACACGGGATCGTAGATCTGGGGGACATAAGCCACTCTGCGGGCCAGTCGGCGCCTTCCCCAGCCGGCGACACTTGTTCCCTCGATCCGAACCTCGCCCTGGACATCCCGGACGAGCTTCTGCAGGGCCTTGATGAGCGTGCTCTTGCCCGATCCGTTCCGGCCCAGGACCGTGACGAACTCGCCGGTTTCGACGACAAACGAGATGTCCCGGATGACGGGGCCGTTCCCGTATCCGGCGGACAGGGCTTCGACTTCCAGAATCGGCATGTTGTTCTAATAATAGATAATAAGTAAGTAAGGGTCAAACCTACTCTTTTGACATTAAGCATCTTTTCATGTGAGAACGAACTCAGGCTCGGGGCGTGCCCTCCGTCGGCCACGGCCTGTCCCGGCGAGCCAGGCCGCTTCGGCTCCGGTCTTCGCTCTCCTCTCCCTCCGGTCGAGGACCCGTGCCCGCTCCGACCTTCAACTGCCTCCTCCGGGCATCGCCCCTGCGCCATTGTCTAAATCACACGAAAAGGGATGCTTCCCTTTTGACAGAATTGTCAAAATTGTCAAAAGAGTAGGTTTGACCCCTACTTCCTGGTTTGACATTTCAGCCCTAGCGCCCTATGATGAGCCGGACAATACGAGCGAGCGAGAACGCCGATGAAGGACAGCTTCAATTTCGAGGAAATCGAGAGAAAGTGGCAGAAGGTCTGGGCCGAGAAGCGCGTTTTCGAGGCCCAAGAAGATTCGTCCAGGCAAAAATATTATCTGCTGGAAATGTATCCCTATCCTTCCGGACGCATCCATATGGGCCACGTCCGGAATTATTCCATCGGCGACGTCATCGGCCGCTACATGTTGATGAACGGCCTGAACGTCATCCATCCCTTCGGCTGGGACGCCCTGGGCATGCCGGCCGAGAACGCGGCCATCCAGCACGGAATCCACCCCCGCGATTGGACGCTGGGCAACATCGCCGCCATGCGCGAACAGCTCAAGAGGATGGGCTTCGGCTATGACTGGTCCCGCGAGGTCAACTCCTGCCTTCCGGATTACTACAAGTGGAACCAGTGGATCTTTCTCAAGATGTTCGAACGCGGCCTGGCCTTCCGGAAGGACAGCTGGGTCAACTGGTGCCCCCAGTGCCGGACCGTCCTGGCTAACGAGCAGGTCGTCGGCGGGGGCTGCTGGCGCTGCGATACCCCGGTCATCAAGAAGAAGATGGAACAGTGGTTCCTTAAGATTACGGATTACGCCGAGGAGCTTCTTTCCGGCCATGAGATGCTCCAAAAGTGGCCGGAGCACGTCCTTCTCATGCAGAAAAACTGGATCGGCAAGAGCCGGGGGGCGATGATCGAGTTCCCCGTGCCGTCCCTGGCCCGGACCCTTGAGGTCTTCACGACCCGGATCGACACGATCTACGGAGCGACCTTCCTGGTGATCTCGCCGGAGCATCCCATGGTTGCGGACCTCATCGCCGCGTCCCCGCGCCGCACGGAATATGAAGCCTGGATTGCCAAGGCCATCGCCGACTCCCGGACCAGAAGGGATTTCGGGGACGAGGAAAAGGAGGGCATCGATACCGGGACCAGGGCCGTCAATCCGTTCACGGGTAAGCTCATTCCCGTCTGGATCGCCAACTATGTCCTCATGGATTACGGGACGGGCGCCATCATGGCCGTTCCGGCCCACGACCAGCGGGATTACGAATTCGCCAAAAAATACGGGCTGGAGATAAAGCCCGTCATCGTCCCCGAGGAAGGGTCCGCCGAAAAGCCTGAGGAAGGGAAGGCCTTCGAGAGCTTAGGGCGCCTTTGGGACTCTGGCCCGTTCACCGGGTTACGGTGCGAAGAGGCGATGGATAAAATGGGCGCTTATGCCAAAGAGAAGGGCATCGGCCGCCCGGCCACGACGTTCCGCATCCGCGACTGGGGGATCTCCCGCCAGAGGTATTGGGGAACTCCCATTCCGATCATCTATTGCCAGAACTGCGGGACGGTCGGAGTCCCTTATGAGGACCTCCCGGTTGAGATCCCGCACGACGTCGTCATCACGGGGGAAGAGGGCTCTCCGCTGGAGCGGCTGGGGAGCTTCATCCGGACGGCCTGCCCCAAATGCGGCGGCAAGGCCAGGCGCGAAAGCGACACCATGGACACCTTCGTCGACTCGTCCTGGTACTTCTTCCGGTACACGTCCCCGCGGGAAAAGGACCTTCCGTTCAGGCCGGAAGCCGCGAACTACTGGCTTCCCGTCGACCTCTACATCGGTGGGGTCGAGCATGCCATCCTCCACCTGATCTACGCGCGCTTTTTCACCAAAATCCTCCGCGACCTCGGCCTGACCGGAGTGAGCGAGCCCTTCCCGCACTACCTGGCCCAGGGCATGGTGACCAAGGACGGATCGGTCATGTCCAAGTCCAAGGGGAACATCGTCGATCCGGATGAGATCTTGAAGAAATACGGCGCGGACGTCCTCCGGCTGTTCATCATCTTTTCCTCGCCGCCCGACAAGGAATTCGCCTGGGTGGAGGAAGGGCTGGAAGGCTGCTCCCGGTTCCTCGGCCGCCTCCGGACGATCGTCCACGAGAACCTGGATGTCTTCGCGGACGCGGCATCGAAACCGCGAAAGGGCCTCCCGGCAGAAGAGAGCGTCGGCCGGGTGCTCAGGAAGACCCATCAGACCATTAAAAAGGTAGGCGAGGACATTGCGGTCCGTTTCCATCTGAACACGGCCGTGAGCTCGATCATGGAGCTCTACAACCTCGTCCGGAAGGAAGAAGCCTCGCTCAAGCAAAGTGCCGAAGGCAGGGCGGTCCTTCGCTCCGCCCTAGAGGCACTGGTCTTGCTGCTTTCGCCCTTTTCCCCCCACATTGCCGAAGAGCTTTGGCAGAAGATGGGCCACGCCGAAATCCTCATCCGGATGCCGTGGCCGGCGTATGATCCAGCCCTGGCCAGAGAGGAATCCGTGACCATCGTCGTCCAGGTCAACGGGAAAGTCAGGGACAAGTTCGAAGCGGGCCGGGAGCTTTCCGAAAAAGAACTCGAACAGGCGGCCTTGCGCCTGCCCAAAATCCAGGCCGCCCTGGGCGGCAAGCCGGTCCGCAAGGTCATCTGCGTCAAAAACAAGTTGGTCAGCATCGTCGCCTGATGGGATTGAAAAACGGATGAAAAAATATATCGGGCTTCTCGTATCCTGCCTTATGGCCTTCTCCTGCGGCTACACCTTACGCGGCACGGCAAGCTACCTTCCCCCTCACATCAAGAGGATCGCCGTTCCCATGTTCAAGAACCTAAGCACACGGTACGAGCTGGACCTCAAGCTGACCCGGGCGGTCATCGACGAGATGGTGGCCCGGGCCAAGGTGGAGGTCATGGCCGAGGCGACCAAGGGCGACGCCGTCCTCTTGGGAGAGATTCAATCGTTTACCGTCAATCCGATCGCGTTCTCCGGGGAGGCTGCCGCCGACCGGTATAGAATCACCGTCGTGGCCAAGATCGTCCTCCGTGACCTCATCAACCAGAAGGTCCTCTTCTCCGATTCCCATTTCGTTTACGAGAAGCAGTACGAGGTCGCAGAAGGATCCGATTTCGAATCCGTGGAGACCGAGGCCATCGGAGAGGTGGCGGAAGAATTCGCCCGGACGGTGGTGGGCAATATCCTGGAAGGATTCTAGGCTTTGTTCAGCCGGGCCCTGGGCGAAAACATCTCGGAAGAGTCTCTTCCCCCCGGCTATTTTTTTTACGGCGAGGAAACCTATCCGGCCGAGCGGTTCATTCGGGAAGTCCAGACGCTTCTCATCCCTCCTGAAGCCGAGGATTTCCGGCCCGACATTTTCTATCTCGACGAGACGGGATGGGCCGAGATCCTCGACTCGGCCAGGACCATGCCCTTCCTCTTTTTTCCCTGGCGGATCATTATCGTCCGAAACCCCGAAAAGAAGCCGGATGCGGACAAGGGCGGCGAGAAGGAGAAGGAGGCCAAGCTGGTCTCCCCCGTAGAGGAAAAGCTCCTGAAGGCCTATTTCGCCTCCCCGCCTTACCGGACCTTGATGGTCGTCATCCTGCCCGGGAAGATCAGGAAGGACCATCAAATGGTCCGCGTTTTCTCTTCGCTTCCGGGAGTCGTCGTGAAGGAGCTTAAGCCCCCGAGACCGGACCAGATTCGGC
>CAZJBD010000141.1:0-6607 GCA_964544265.1 uncultured Eubacteriales bacterium | reverse complement strand
GAGCCGGTGTGCCGAGAAAAAGGCCTGTATCGAACGCGTTGTAGTCCTTGATTCTTTTTCCGATCGCCGCGATCCGGCCCTCCTCAATACGGACCTTGGTCACGTCCTCCAAGTCGACATATGCATTGTCCCGGACGCCGGAATCCACGGCCAGGATGGTTTCGTCCGCGCGGACGGGCTGTCCTGCCAGGTCTTTGAGAATTTCCGGGTCAAAGATATGATCAGACATGGACAGGATGAACCTATCGCTTATTTCGTTCCTGGCCTTGAAAACAGAGAGGCCGTTCTCCTTCTCCCATTCGTCGTTGCGCACGAAGGAGACGGAGATCCCCCACTCAGGGGCGAGGGCTCTGAGATAACCCTCGACTTTCTCTCGAGCGTAGCCGGTTACGACAAGGAACTCCCGGAAGCCCGCCCGGCGCCCCGCATCGATGACCCACTCGATGAGCGGACGTCCGCCCACTTCAAGCAACGGCTTGCTTTCCGCGCGTCCGGACAGACGTTTTCCCCTTCCGGCCGCGATGATCAGGCACTTCAATGCACACTCTCCACGCTGTCCCAGACGCGGGGCTTCTTTGGATTTAACCGATGACCCCGCCGGAGGCGCGCAGCCGCAAGAATAGGTTAAAATTGTAGTCGACCTGACGCGAAATGTCCACAATCCCTGAAAAATTCAGGGCGGATCGGATTGACAGGCGGGGCCGAAGGCCCCTATAGTCGCTCTATGGGTATCGTGTTGGCCTCGGCTTCCCCGAGGAGACAGGAACTCTTGAAGACAATCGTAGAAGATTTCCGGATCGTCCCAAGCGAAGTCGACGAAACCAAGATCAGAGAACGAAACCCCGTGGAGTTCGCTCTGAAAGCGGCGGTCCTGAAGGCCCGGGATGTCGGCGATCATTATCCCGGCTCCCTCGTCATCGCCGCGGACACGATCGTCTGCCTGAGAAAAAGGATCATCGGAAAGCCCCGGGACCGCGGGGAGGCCCGGAGAATCCTCGAGGCGCTCTCGGGGACAAGGCACAGGGTCATCACGGCCGTGGCCCTTTTCAAAAAGGATGAAGGGAGGCTTATTTCGGGATACGAGGAGAGCTTCGTTCGCTTCAGGAAGTTGGATCGCTCGACCATAGATGCTTATCTCAACTCGGGCGACCCCCTCGACAAAGCCGGCAGCTATGCCATCCAGGAGGTCAACGACGCGTTCGTCGAAAGCCTCGAAGGCGATTACAATAACGTCGTTGGGCTCCCGGTCCGGTTGGTCCGCGGATTCCTCAAGCAGTTCCTGGAAAGAAACGAAGACGCTTAATTCGGTTCAGGTTGACATCAGGGATCGGGCCTCCCTTATAATGACAGGCAAGAAAGGAAAATACGAATGAAAAAGCTTTGCGTCCTCATCTTTTTCTGCATCGGTCTCTGCATTTCAGCCTTCGCCTCGCTTGCCGAATCCCCCCTCCCGGAAATCCTTCCTCTCAAATTGAGGTATCCGGTTGGGACGACCCTTCATTACCGCCTTGTCCGGCACAATCCCAGTTTTAAGGTGGACGGGACTCCGTCCGGGGGCATGGACATGTACGCCCTCTTCACGCGAACCCGCCTCGAGGACGACTCCCAGGGCAAAATACGGGAGAAATTCGTCTTCAATTGTTTTAAATTCGGCCAGTCGATGACACCGGCGCCGGTGAGGATGGTCGAATTCAAGGCCGCCCGGGACTTCAAGCTGGATTATTCGGTTAACGAATCCGACGGGATCACCAAGTTCGACTTTTCCTCCCTCCCGAGGACGCTCAACGGCTTCTTCTTCATGATCATGACCTGGGACGCGGTCACGTTCGATGGGATGACGAGGCCCACGAAGACTCTATTGGTCCCCGATGCCGCACCCATCGGCAGTAAGCTAGAAGACCTGTCCGGACCGTCCATCTTTCGCTTTGAATATCCTCCCTTAGTCACCGACTCCAAGTATTCATTCAGCGGCAAGAACGAGGCTAAAGTGCTGGGCGCCGGCAGAGTCAAAAACATCCCTTGCGCCATCGTCGAGTTCATGATGGCGGAGAACACCGTTGATATGAACCTTCATGTAAAGCCCATGGAAGTTAGGACTCACGGATTCGAGCATTTTTGGGGCAAAACCTTTCTTGCCCTCGAAGACGGGAGAATCGTCCGGGGCGAGCTGGTCGGACCGGTTCTTCTTAACGTCGAGACCCTGACGCCCGGCAAAGACACTCCCGACCGCTCGACAATGCTGACCATGGGATATTTGGAAATGGACCTCTTAACAGCTGAAGAGTTCGCCCGAGAATTGGACTCCCAGCGCGTTGAATGAATAAGGAGAGACCGAATGCGCAAAATCCCGATCCTGCTCGGCATCGCCCTGACCTGCCTGCCGGGGATCGCGTCCGCGGCCTTGAGCCGGCAAATCGTCAACTATGATATCCACGTAAGGCTCCTTCCGGAGACGAAAACCTTGGAAGGCAGGGAGACACTTGTTTGGCTGAACGATTCAAATACAGAAGTAACGGAGCTCCCCTTCCACCTCTACCTCAACGCTTTTAAGAACAACCGGACGACGTTCATGAAGGAATCAGGGGGTTTATCCCGAGGTTTAAAGGCCGATGATACGAACTGGGGAAGGATCACCGTCCAGTCCATCCGCCTGCAGAATGGCCCCAACCTCACGCCCACCCTTTCTTACGCCGCACCCGACGACGGCAATCCGGACGATCAGACCGTGATGCGGGTAGCGCTCCCGGCGCCGGTCGGGCCGGGAGAATCTATAGCCCTGGAGATCGATTTCCAGGCCAGGTTGCCCAAGGTGTTCGCCCGCTCCGGATTTTTTGGCAACTTCTTTATGGTCGGCCAGTGGTTCCCCAAGATCGGCGTCCTCCGGGAAGGGGTCTGGAACTGCCACCAGTATCATGCCCAATCCGAGTTCTTTGCCGACTACGGCGCTTTCACGGTGGAGATCACCGTGCCCGAGGCTTACGTCGTCGGCGCCACCGGCCAAAGGATTAAAGAATCGAGAAACCCCGACGGCACGAAGAGTCTCGTCTACTTCCAAGAGGACGTTCATGATTTCGCCTGGACGGCCTGCCCGGACTTCGTCGAATCCCGCGAACGGTTCACGTCAGATGAGCCGAAAGTGGATACGGAGATGATCTTTCTCGTCCACCGCGCTCATCTCGGCCAAAGGGACCGCTTCGTCCGGGCCCTCAAGCAGGGTCTGGAGTTTTACAGCAAGAACTACGGCCCCTACCCTTATGGAACGATTACCCTTGTCGACCCCGCCCCCGGAGGAATGGGGGCCGGCGGCATGGAATATCCAACGCTCTTCACCGCCGGCACGATGAGCTACCTGCCACGAGGGCTGAGGTTGCCCGAGATGGTGACCATCCATGAATTCGGGCACGGCTACTGGTACGGGATCGTCGGCTCGAACGAATTCGAGGAGGCCTGGCTCGATGAGGGGATCAATACCTACTCCGAGATCAAGGCCATGAGCCTTTATTACGGGGCCGACCGAGCGATGATCGATTTGCCCGGCCTCAAGATCGGCGATTTTTCCTACCAGCGGCTGCCCACGATCGCTTCAGGCCGTTTCGACCCGATCGTTCAGAAATCGTGGGATTACATCAACGGTTCCAGCTACGGTCTGAACGTCTATAGAAAGGCCGGGATCATGTTGCTGACCCTCGAAAGGATTCTGGGCGAGGACGTGATGGCCAGGGTCATGAAGACATACTACGAAACCTGGAAGTTCCGCCATCCCCGGACCGAAGACTTCGTCCAGGTCGCCGAGGAGACGAGCGGTCGGAGCCTCGGCTGGTTCTTCGACCAGGTCCTCCACAGCCCCGACAAGCTGGATTACGCGGTCACCGGCCTCAGGTCCGAGGAAGTCCGGGAGCCGAAAGGTCTCTTTAACGGGAAGGGGTTCGCGGAGGGGAGGTCCGAGACCGAGGCGGAACGGAGAACGGCCCGTAAACCAACGTTCCGGAATACCGTTGTTGTCGCCCGCCTGGGAGAATGGGTCTTCCCCCAGGAGATCAAGGTGACCTTCGCGGACGGGAAGGAGGTTCGCGAAAGCTGGGACGGACGGGAGCGATGGAAGAGATTCGCTTACACTCTTCCGGTTAAGCTCGCCTCGGCCCAGGTGGATCCGGAAAACCGCTATCTTCTGGACATTAACTTCGCCAATAATTCGCGGACCCTCCGGCCGACGCCCTGGGCCGCATGGAAATGCGCCCTGGGATTCATGGGCTGGGTCCAACACCTGTTGTCGTTCGTTTCTCTGTGAGGAGAAAAGCCATGACGATCACATCCTGCTATAAAAAGGGCGTTACCGAAGCGACGGCGAGACCGAAACTCGTTGTCGTGCTGTGGCTGTTCAATGTCTTATTCGCCTCCATCCTCTGCATGATTTTCCTGGGCGCTTTCAAGGCTTCTATTGGCCCGAGCCTCGCCCTGAAAGACCTCCTCAAGACGGGCGATATGAACATTGTTTTTGAGATGTTGACGTCGGCGGCCGGTCCGTTCTCGTCCGCTTTCCGGGCAATCCCCATCGTGATCTTGCTCTATTTCCTGGCTAACGTCTTCTTCCAGGGAGGTATCCTGAACGTCCTCATCGCCCCGCGCGGCCGCCAGAAGTTCGCGGAGTCATTTTTCGGCGGCGGCGGACGGCTCTACGGCCGGTTCTTGCGCTTGCTGATATATTCGGCGGTCGTCTGGCTCCCCGCCATCATCTTGCTCGTGGCCGTAAATGCCGCTCTCGGGGTTTTGGACGATCCCTCACGAGAGAAACAAATGATCTTTTTCATCCTGTTCCGGGTCGCGCTCGGCCTGTTCCTTTTTCACTTCGTCAAGATGGTTCTGGATTATGCGCGGATCATAATCGCCGTCCAGGACTCCCGGGCCGTTTTTCGCCCCCTCATGGAAGCCGTGCGGTTCATCGTCCGGAGGCTGGGGAGGACGCTCGCTTTGTACTATCTCCTCGGGCTGACGGGGTTTATAATTTTGTTGGCATATCTTGCGGTAAAGTCTCTCATCGGAGACACGACTGCGGCCGGGATCCTCATGATCTTTCTGGTTACCCAGGTTTATATCGGGGGCCGGAGCTGGCTTCGCGCTGCCTATCAGGCAGGCGAGCTGGAGATGTTCACCGTTTTGTGTCCCCGAATTAAACCCGCAGGAAGATCTTTTTCTTATATAAATAAAAAAGGATAACCCATTCGACGACGATCGTGCCAACGATCAGGACGACCGGCTCGAAGCGGCCGGAAAGACCCGCCAGGCCGCCGAACAGAAACTTGCTCGTGAAGGGAAAATTAATCAACCGCTTTCCCAGGTAAATCGTGATCGAGTTCAGGCCGATGACCCGGAAGAAGAAGGTCCACTTCCGGATCTTCCAGACGTCCACAACGAGGTAGAACAGAGATAAAAGCAGGAAGCTGATGCCTGCGGCGCAGATGTCATAGGTAGCTGTCCAGGCCTTCTTTATGATGGGATACCAGGTCTTGAGCGAAAGCCCCAAGACCACAAGCCCGGCGCCCGTGAGAGCCAATATAGCTGTCTTCCGGTAACCGCTCCCCTTTTGGCCGCGGAGGACGGAGCCCGCAATGCCTCCCATCAGCGTGACGCTTACGGCCGAAAGGATACAGAGGACGCCTTCCGGATCGAAGATACGGTCATAAAGGGTGCCCGGGAGGAGCAGGCGGTCTAGGAACCCGTTGATCGTTCCCTCCGGAGTTAGGACTCCGGCGCCGATCCCGGGGACGGGTACAAAAAGCTGGACGACGGCGTAGCCACCCAGGACCCCGGCCACGGCCACGATCCTGCCCTTTAGGGTTTTGACGTTCAGCATGATGATGCCGGCAAAAAGGTAGGCAAGGCCGATCTGCCCGAGGACGCTCGGATAGCGGGCGTTCGCGAAATCCAGCTCCAGAAAGCCGTTATAAAGAATCCCCAGGACGACCAGTAGGAGTCCCCGCTTGACGAGCTTCCCGTATATTGCCCCCTTAGGCGCGCCTTTCTCCGCCTTGGCCAGAAGGGAATAAGGGATGGCGACGCCGGAGATGAACATGAAGAGGGGGAAGATCAAGTCGTAGAAATGAAAACCGGCCCAATCTGCATGATAGAATTGAGCGGCGCTCCATTTTGCCCACTCCCAATCCGTGACGTCGGCCAGTGACCGGAAGAAAGCGTCCCCGCCTATGATCCAGAACATGTCGAATCCCCGGAGAGCGTCCAGGGACCACAGTCTTTCGCCCGCATCGATCTTGGGTGCCATTCCCCTATTTTATGGATAAGAGCAGCTTATGACAATCATGACGCATCTGAAGCGAAGCATCTCTTTTCGTGGGAGAAAGAATTCAGGCTCGGGGCGCGCCCTCCGTCGGGAGCGGCCTGGAGCCGCCCAACAAGAATGAGGACCCGTGCCCGCTCCGCCCTTCAACCGACAATTCCGGCGACACAGACCTCATCCTGTTCCCCCCTTGATTGGCTACTAGCCCCCCTTCAGCCCCCGGCTTATTTAAAAAAGAACATGATGATATCCGCGACACTGTCTTTGGTGGCTATGCCTTCGAAACCCCTAAGCGCGTAGGGGCCACAATTGTAC
>CAZJBD010000140.1:0-6701 GCA_964544265.1 uncultured Eubacteriales bacterium | reverse complement strand
ACAGCCCTCATCCTGGCCTTTCTCCTGGGAATCATGATGCTTCTCGTCGGATCGTTTCCCCTTTTCAGCGGAGATACGCCGGTAAGGCTTCTGATCATTTTTCTTTCGACGTCCCTTTTTATCCTGATCTATTACACGATCGGGATGACGATCTCGACGAGTTCATCGAAAACGCGAACCTCCGTCGTCTCGATCCTCCTCGTCTGGGCGTTCTTCCAGCTTATTATGCCCAAGCTCGGCGATATGCTCGCCGCTCTGGTTTATCCGATACGGACCGAAACCGAGGTTTCGCTGGAAAAATCCCTCCTGGCCAAGACCGTCGATAATGAAACCGCGAAAGAACTTGGCCGGCAGTACGACAATATCTTCAGCGGGGGGCGGGCGGAAGCGGCTGATGATCCAGCATCGCCCGAGCGAAAACAGTGGGACGCCACGAAGGGCGACATCGAACTCCGGGCCCGGGAGCGAAAGTCTCAGCAGATCGCCGCAATCGACGAGACCTACCGGCAGCAAAAGCATCGTCAGCAGAACCTGGCCGTCAATCTGTCCTTGATCTCGCCCAGCGCGGCATTCGCCCGCTTCATCGCCGACATCTGTGGGACGGGCGAGGTCGAGCGGACTCATTACCTCAACGCCGTCAAGGCCCATCAGATGGCCCTCGATAATGAACTTTTCAGCAAGATCAAACGGACGGTCATGATCAGCCCCGCCGGTCAAGCGTCCCTGGGCTTTTCCGTCCAGCCCGTCGTCGTCGAGAATCTGCCGAAATTTTCCATAGCCCCGTCTTCCTTGGGGGAAATCTTCAAGGAAAACTGGCGGGGCCTCATCTCGCTGGCCTTTTGGCTGATCGCGCCTTTCGCCGCGGCCTACGTCCGGTTCCTGAGATACGATGTCCGATAAGGAGACGCCGTGACCTGGACGATCGCCCGCAAAGAGATGGCCTCGAACCTCACAAGCTACAAATTTGTCATCGTTCTCCTCCTCACCGTCCTCCTCACGGCCACGAGCTTCTTCATCATGCACCGTGATTTCAGGCAGAGGACCGCCGACTTCCAGATCACCCGACCGAAGCCCGGCGAGCCGATCGCCCTCCTCCCGCCCAATCCGATGGCCGTTTTCGCCAAAGGGCTCGATGATGCCATGACCCGCTCTTTTGAGATCGGAGTTGTCGGCATCACGGTCCGGGCTGGGCAGTCGTCGGGGAACATCATCTATTCTTTTTTCCCATCGCCGGACTTTCTCTATGTCGTCAGGGTCGTCCTGTCTCTCGTGGCCCTTCTCTTCGGCTTCGACCAGGTCAGCAGAGAAAGAGAAAGGGGAACCCTCCAGCTCATCCTGGGAAGTCCCATTTCCCGGGCCCGCGTCCTTTTCGGCAAGTGGCTGGGTAATTTCCTGAGTTTAAGCGTCCCTTTCCTGCTGACAACCCTCCTTGGAATCGCCTTCCTTCTTTTCGATCCGAACGTCCGCTTCTCGACCGGCCAGCTCGGCCGCCTGACTCTCATCCTGGGATTATCGCTCCTCTATTTGAGCTTCTTCCTGATCCTGGGCATCTTGATCTCAACCCTGACCAGGCGGTCGGCGAGCTCGATCGTCGTCCTCCTTTTTATCTGGACTCTCCTCGTATTCATCATCCCCAACCTCGGCACTCTCCTGGCCAGGCAGTTCGTGAGCGTCCCCTCGGTCCGCGCCCTGAGTGAAAAACGCCAGCAGACGTGGACGCGGGAAGTTCTCCTGGGTACCAAGAGCAGGGATTGGGCCAGCCACTATAAGGCCATCAGCGACGATAACGACAGGATGGAAGAAGATTACAGGGGGAAGTTCGAGCGGCTGGTCCGGCTCTCTAGGGACATCAACCGCGTCTCCCCCGCGGCCGGCTTCCTCGACGCGGCCAGCGAGATCGCCGGCACCGGGATCGGGGAGGAAAGCCGTCTGAAACGGGAAGTCATCCGGTACAAGAACTCCATCATCGGGGACATCATCGCCAACCGGGCCACATCGAACAAGAACGAGGAATATCCCGCCTTCCGCTACGTCCCGAGGTCTCTTGCGGAAATCTTCGCCCAGGGAGCCCTCTTCGATACGGCCTGGCTCGTCTTTTTCAATATCATTTGCTTCGCCCTAGCCTATTGGGCTTTCGCGAGATACGACGTGAGGTGAGGGACATGCTGAGGACACTCATCGCCAAAGATATCAGGAACAATGTCCTCTCCTTCAGGTTCCTGGTCAGTTTCCTCCTCCTCTTCGCCGTCATCACGGCTACGGTCCTCCTCCTCGCCGGCGATTACCTGAAAAAACAGGACGAATACGCCCGCCGGCAAATCGAGATCGAACGCTACATGAAAAGCTACGCCCACTTCAACCGGATCGGAAACATCCTCCGTCCCACCCAGCCGCCCATCCCCTTCCAGTCCCTCGTCCGGGGTTTGACGTCGGAGGTCAACATCGAAGAGTTCGATAACGACCCCCTGCCGGTCATGTTCCCGCTCATCGACCTCACCTTCATCGTCGCCGTCCTCATGAGCCTTATCGCCCTCATCTTTTCCTATGACGCGGTCTGCGGCGAGAAGGAGGACGGAACACTGAAGCTCATGCTGTCCAACGGGGTTTCACGTTCAAAGATCATCCTGGCCAAGATCGCGGGAGGGGTGATAACCCTCTTCTGGCCGTTTGTCCTCTCGCTCGCAGCCGGGATGATCACGATCCTCCTCCACCCGCGAGTCGCCTGGACGAGCCTGGATTGGGGGGCCCTCGGCTTGATCATTGCGGGCTCGATCGTCTACGTCACGGTTTTCAGCCTCATCGGCGTTCTCGTCTCCTCCATTCACCGGTCGAGTGCGTCTTCCATCATGACCTCGCTCTTCGTCTGGGTTCTCCTTGTTCTGGTCGTCCCCAATCTGAGCCCGTACCTGGCGTCCATCATCAAGCCGGCGCCTTCGAGGATCAAGATCGCCCGGGAGACGCACCGGATCCAGGACGTCGAACGGGACGAGCTGGGGATGAAAATGGCGGCTGAAAAGAGACGCGAGCTCGCCGTCCGATATCCCGTCCTGGCAGAAAATCTTTCAGAAGCCGATAAGAAGCTCCGCCTGGCCCGGGACCCGGTTTACCGGGAGGCTTACCAAGCCGCGGCCGCGGAGATCGAACGGGTCTGGGCGGAGGCCAACCGCATCCAGAGCGAAAAAGCGGAGGTCCTCGAGGGGGACCTCCGCCGGCGGGAGGAAGCCCAAATCGCGCTGTCTATTCGGATTTCGATGCTTTCTCCCCTGGCCAGCTTCACATACTTATCGACGGACCTGTCTTCGACCGGGGTGAGAAACCTCGCCCACTTCCGCGCCCTGTCTGCGACCTGGGACCGGGCCTTTTACCAGGATTATCGGCCAAAGAAAATTGAAGCTTTGAGGAGTCAAGACCCTTCATTGGATGTTTGGAACACGCCCGTGGACATGAGCGACGCTCCAAGATTCCGGTATGCGGAAGAAGGGCTGAAGGGCCGTATCCGGTCCACTCTCCCCTCCTTCGCCGTCCTCCTGGCCTCCGGCCTCATCCTTTTCGCCGCCGCCTTCGTCGCCTTTATTCGCTACGACGTCCGGTAAAGACGCTTTATATCCAAATTGACAGGACCAGACGATTGGGATATAAGCCTCAAAGAGGACAGGCCATGAATCATCCCATCCCCATATGCGACCTGCACTGTGACACGGCTATGGGATTTGCGGCGGGAAGGACACTCAATGACCCCGGGCTTCAGGTCAACCTACCAGCCATGAGAGAGGCCGGGATCGGCCTCCAGGTCTTTGCCTGCTACGTCCCTCCAGTCCTCCCGGAAAACCGGAAATTCAGTTTCGCGTCGAGGATGCTGGACGCCCTGGAAAAGGAGATCGAGGCGCACGAAGAGGAGATCACGATCTGCCGCGACTCCGAAGAAGTCCTCGCCGCCCGCGCCTCGAACAAGATCGCCGCCCTCCTGGCCGTGGAGAACGGCGACGCGCTGGAGGATGATCTCAGAAACCTTGATAAATTCCATGCCCGGGGTGTCCGGCTCCTGACCCTGGTCCACTCGCGGAGCAACCGCTGGATCATTTCCTGCGGCGATAAAAGCCCGTCCTTCGATGGCTTGTCGCGCTTCGGCGAGGAAGTCGTCGCGGCCATGAACAAGCTCGGCATGATCGTCGACGTCTCCCACGCCCACGGCCGGGCCGTAGAGAAGGTCCTCGAGCAGAGTTGCCAGCCGATTGTCGCCTCTCATTCCTGTGCCCATGCTCTCTGTCCGGTCCCTCGGAACCTCAGCGATCCGCTGATCACGAAGATCGCAGCGGGCGGCGGCCTGGTCGGGGTCAATATTTATCCCGGATTCCTCGATGCAGAGTACAGCAACGCCTCCGAAAAGCTGGGAGAGATGTTCTCAGAGATCGATAAGGAAGAAGAAAAGGCCGGCCCGGATCCCTCCAAACATTTTGCGGTCCTTAAGGTCATGGAAGAGCGCTTCCGCAAAGCCATGGCAGCCCATAGGGTCCCCTTGGACCGCTACCTTGAGCACTTTTTCCACCTCCTTAGGGCGAGCGGCGATAGCCACGTGGCCTTCGGCTCGGATTTCGATGGGGTGCCCGACTTGCCCCAAGGCGTTTCGGGATGCCGGAGCCTCGGCTTGGTCAGGGATCGGCTGGCCGAAGCCGGAATCCCCAAAAAAAGCATCGAGAAAATTTGCTGGACGAATTTTTACCGCGTCTTCCAGGCCGTCTGCGGCTGACGCTCCGTCCGGAAGGGGACGGTTTGACCTCGGCCCTTTTCTTGTGCTATACGATGGTTTCAGGCCTCATCGCCTAAGGGACGCGTCATGAAACTCCCCAAGCACTTCTGGCTGGTTGCCGGATTCATCGGCTTCTCGGCGCTCTTCGTCGTTATCGAGAGATTGACTCACTTCGAGTTTTTTTATCATCTGGCCGCCATCCCCCTGGAGGTCATGGTTGCCGTCTTCATCGTCGAACGGGCCCTGCAGAAACGCGAAAGCCGGGAAAAACGACGACAGCTGATGTTCATCAAGAGCCACCTCTTCCGCTCCGAGATGAGAAGCCTTTTTCTGGCGGACTTCGCGGCCCTCAAGGCCCCGGCCCTCAGCATGGAGGAGATCCGGACCGCCTCCTTGGAGGACCTCAAGGGGATGCGCCAAAAAGCGAATGCCGTCGAGTACAAGAGTCCCGAGGACATGGAGCCGGTCATCCTCGAGTACGTCAAGGCGGAAAGGGTCTGGCGCAACTTCATGGAAAGAGCGATCACCTTCAATTTCGAGGAGATCTTCCTCGACATGATCTCCATTCTCCACTTCATCAACGACGTCCGAAGCTACAAGGAACGGAGCGGGGACCGGCTCTTCATCCATGAGGCCCTCCGCGATCCGCGGATGAAGGCCAAGGTTTACGATGTCCTGGGCGACGGGATCCGCCGGTTCCTCGACTACGCGATCGAGCTCAAGGAAAGACAGCCCGAAATCTTCGAAGAGGTCATGGAAGACTATGCGTTGTCCGCGCGGTTCCGGAAGTCGGGAGACGCCCTGGAATCCGCCGGTGATTGAATGTAAAGATCCGATAACTAAGAGATCGTTCTCCCCATAATGGAGGGTCAATCGTGCCTGAAAAGCATCGCATCAAGATCCGGCGTTCCGCCGTTTTCGCTGGGATATTCCTGCTTCTATCCATAAACGCCCTATTCCCCTGCACGCTGGCCATAATCTCCGGCAAAGCGACCCGGAGCGGACGGGCGCTCCTGTGGAAAAACCGCGACACGGGTAAAATCGATAACAAGACGCTCTTCATCCAGGGTTCAAAATACGCGTTCATCGCCCTGGTCAACGCGGAGGATGAAAAAGGCGACGAAGCCTGGGGCGGCCTGAACTCCAAGGGATTTGCCATCATAAACTCGCAGACCGACGACCAGGGGAAGCCGGGAAAGGACGGAGCGGACAACGGCCGCTTCATGAAGCGCGCATTGGGGGAATGCGCGAATGTCGCTGACTTTGAAGCGTTGATGGAACGGAGCAAAGGCACCCTCGACCTCACGGCGAACTTCGGTGTCATCGACGCCGAGGGGAACGCCTGCTTCTTCGAAACGTCGCCCGCCAGCTTCGTCAAGTTCGACGCCAGGGACCCGCGCGTCGCGCCCTTCGGATACCTCGTCCGGACCAATTACGGATTCACGTCGCCCGACAATCTCAAGGGTGGAGGTTATATCCGTTTCGAGAGGATCTCGCACATCATCCAATCCGGATACGGCCAGGGCCGAATCGACGCGAAATTCATCCTGCAGGAGGCCTCGCGCGACCTCGTCCACGAAAAGCTCCACTCCTATCCCCTGACAAGCGATCTCCCCGAGGACCCGGCCTCGCCCCTTTACATCAACACCAACGATACGATCAACCGCAACTCGAGTGTGTCGGTCATCCTCTTCGAGGCGGCCCCATCCAGGGATAAGGCCCATCTGGCGACGATGTGGGTCTCCTTGGGCCAGCCGGTGTCCTCGGTCGCCGTGCCGATGTGGACGCAGGCCGGGAAAGTCCCGTCCGTGACGACCGGGCCGGCGACCGCTCCTCTCAACGATTTCAGCAAGCGTCTCGTGAGCTATCTCTATCCCGACCAGCGCGGCCGGATGAAGCAGTACCTCAACGTCAACCGGCTGAGGACCTACGGCGGCGAGGGGGTCCTGGAAAA
>CAZJBD010000139.1:1507-6844 GCA_964544265.1 uncultured Eubacteriales bacterium | reverse complement strand
GATCGAGGCAACCGTATCTTTTCTCCCGATCTTCCCCGAAAGCTTGAAGCCAAGTCGCGGATCGACGATCGTCCGGGTATGGACAACGGACTGGAGGGGGTCCTCACCCGAGGACCCAGCGAGAAGAAACATTTCACTCCCTTCCAGGAAAAAGGGCCGTTTCTCGGGGAAAAAGAGGTCGTAACGGAGGTTGACGTCCACCTGGCCTGCGTCCGCCTCGACTTGGCTAAAATCCGGGTTCCAAGTGGCATCCAGGATGAGCTGGGAGGTGATGCCGTATTTGCCCGTCAGGCTGAGGTCCCTCGCGGGCTTGTTCCGCTCGAGCGATCCAGCCGCGCGGTCCCATTTTTGAACGTAGGTGAACCCGGGCAGGATTTCCAGGAGGGTATATCGCTTGATGTCGCGAAGCTCGAAAGGCATCATCTGGGTCAAGAAAAAATAGCCCCGGGCCGGGTCGAGTTCAGGATAGGAGCTGTGCTCGGACCTGCGGCTGATCCGCCGCTCAAAAAAGATGGACATCGTAACCCGCGCTTTCCCGGCGTAGCGGATGCTCTTGAACGGAAGGCTCAGCTCGACGGAGTATCCGTCAGGGTCGAGACGCCCGGCGCTCGCCCAGACCAAGTCGACGGAATAGTCTTCCTGGCCGCTGGCATATCGGCTGTCGGTCTGGATGCCAAGGGGATTGACGTACAGAGCGCAGAGTGATTGCTGGTCGCCAAAGGTATCGAGGTTGATGCAGATGAAGTCGTCCGGCCGGATCGTATCCCGGTTGGCCATGGAGGCCTTGATCCTGTCAGGCTCCCGGTCGTAGCACTTGAAGGCAAAGTAAAGGTTCTCGGCATCATAGGCCATGAAAGCCACGGTCTTCTCGCTGGGCTCGCGTCCGAAATCGGGGATGAAGGTTTTGAACCCGGAAACGCTGGGCGCCTTCTGCCAGACGGGATCATCGAGCTTTCCATCCAACACGGGGGGTGTGTCCGTCCTGAGAGGTTTGAATATTTCAGGCGGTGATCCGGTAGAAGCGGGAATTGCGGATGCGAAGCATGCAAGGCCGAAATAAAATATAACTCCGCAAATTATTCCGGCGCGAAAACGCGTGCCCATAATCCCTCTTTTATAGGAGAACGTAACAGACAAGTCAACGTGTAGGGAGAACCCCCTTCCCGGTTTCCTCTTTCCAACGGTCGATTCGCTCCCTGCCCCCCTTCTCGAGCAGCCTCAACCTGGCCGAGCGATCAAGGGGGGATACTCCCCTTGGATCTCTAAAAAAGCTGAATAGAATTTGACGTTTGCCCTAAAAATGAGGTCGTTTTAACTCTTTCGGATGATGAGCTCGTCCGCCTTGGTCTTAACCGGGATCTTCCTTTGGGAAAAGGCCTCCCCGGTCAACTTTTATGGGACATGAGCGTCCGAACGCCATCGACGACCAGGTCCACTTCTTTTGTCGAGATGTAGATCGGAGTGGAAACGCGCACGCCATACGTCCCAGCCTCCTTGTTCCCGGTCGTCCGGACGACCAAATTATATTTTTCCCGGAGATAATCGACGAGTTTCGATCCGTCAACTCCGGTCATCGAAAAGGCCGTCAGGCCCGCGCTGAGGTAGGGGTCGATGGGCGTATGGAGTTTCACTCCGGGGATTTTCCCGACTTCCTGTTTCAGGCGTTCGGCCGAGACTTTGATCCGCCGCTCGATTCGGGATTTCCCGATCCAATTCTGAAAGTTCAGGGCGTCGTCGAGGGCGAGGACGAGGGCATCTGACCGCTGTCCCTGGGGGTCAAGCTTGCTGGCCGAAGGGGTCGTGTCCCAGCCGGAGGAAACGATGGTCGGCCAGATCTTGCCCAGGGCCTCCTTCCTCACATAAAGGAGCCCGATGCCGGTCGGGGCCCCAAGCCACTTGTAGGGGCTCGACATGAAGAAATCAATACCCAGCTCTTTCATATTGAGATCCAGCATGCCGATCCCGTGGGCGCTGTCGGCAAGGATAAGGAGACCCTTATCATGGGCCAGCTGGCTCAGTTCCTTGAGGGGCATGATCAAGCCCGTGATGAAGACCGTATGGCTGATGCTGATGATTTTCGTCCGGGGGGTGATCGCGGCGGCGAAAGCATCTACGATCTCCTGCACGTTTTTTGGTAAAAGCGGCATGGGCACCTGGGTGATTTTGATGCCGGACCTCTTTTCCTTGAGCCGCCAGGGGTTGATATGACCGGGATGTTCGAGGCTGGTGACAAGAACTTCGTCGCCCTCCTTCATATCGAACCCGTTGACGATGAGGTTGATGCCTTCCGTCGTGTTGCTGGTCAAGGAAACCTCGTCCGGCGAGGCATTTATGAATTTTGCCAGCTTTTCGCGGACGGCCTCTTTGAACGTCGGCAGGTAGTTGTAGGCGTCGTAGGGGTTGGTCATCTGGACCCGGAAATAGCGCTTCAGGGCATTGAAGACGGGTTTGGGCATTGGCCCCAGGGTCCCGTTGTTCATCATGATGAAGCGGTCATCGAATTGGTAGAAGCTCCTGATGCCCTCCCAATAAGCGCCGTCCGGAGACTCATCCTCCGGGAATTTCTGGTTAAGCGACTTAATGCTCTGGGCTATGCCCGCATTGAGTTCTTCCACGGCGGAAATCGAGACGGCTGAACCGGCCAGCAGGTATCTGGCAAAATCTCTCCGCGAAAAACCAAGCGGGTTATTCATGGCTGGACCTCCTTCGGGCAATTGAGGTCATTTTAGGAGCAAAAGCTGACTGGAGTCAACTTGGAAGTACGAGGCATGAACCTTGGCCCGATTCTTGCTATTTAATTGAGACTTCTGCCCCAGCCGGGATATCGGCTAGAATATGCATATTAACTTTACAGCTGCTGTAAAAAAGGAGAATGTCATGACAGGCCCGACTTCGAACTCGAGACGTTCCTGGACCCGTCGGAGATTTTTCGGCGCCGCGCTCGCCGGCTTTCCGCCCGTCGGCCTCTTCGGCAGAAACAAGACGCCGGCAGCGGACTTGGCTCCTCAAACTCCTGAGACAAAGATCAAGGAATATCGCACGCTGGGCCGAACGGGATTCAAGGTCTCGGACGTCAGCTTCGGGACCGGAGGCCTAAACAACACTAATATCCTGGCGGCTGCTCTTGACCGTGGTATCAACTATATCGATACGGCCGAGCACTACCAGAACGGCAATGCGGAGCGGGCTATAGGTCAAGTGTTCAAAACTCGCGATCGCGGTTCCGTATTTCTAACGACCAAGCTTAACGTGACCTTCAATAAACGAAATTCCAAGGCCGAGATGCGGGACCGCTTCATGAAATGCCTGGAGCGGCTGGGCACCGACTATGCCGATTGTCTGATGATCCATATGTGCACCCTTGCCCAAATTAAATACGAACCCTATCACGAGCTCATCCGAGAGCTCCGGGCCGAGGGCAAGGTTCGCTTCTCCGGGCTATCCAACCACGGCGCAGACAACAGCCTGAGCGGCCGCCTTGAAGAGCCGATGGAGGATGTCGTCCTGGCCGCGGCAGAGGACGGCCGTTTCGACATCGTCCTCTGTGTATTCAATTTCCTAAAAACGGAGACCGGCGAGAGAATCTTCCAGGCCTGTCGCTCCAAGAACATGGGCATCACACTGATGAAAATGAATCCAGCTCTAACAACCATTGAGGACCGCGAAACCCTGGCCAGCTACCGTGATCGTTTTAAAGCCCAGGGCAAGGAGCTTCCCGAGGCGCTCGTCAAACTAGCCAAGATCACCGAGGACCGGGCCGCGGCGACCGAGGTCTTCTTGAAAAAATATGGATTATCCGGCCCTGAGCAGACGCGCGCTGCGGCCATCAAGTTCTGCCTGAGTAGGCCCGAAGTCCATTGCGTTTGCCCAAGCATCAACTCCTTTGAAGATCTCCATAGCTATATCGGCTTGTCCGGGACCCGCTTCACCGCGCGGGAAGCCAACATGCTGGCGGACGGGAAAGATATCTATGGCGATCTCGTCTGCCGCATCGGCTGCGGCACGTGCGAATCGGCCTGCCCGAGGAGGGTCCCGGTCAACAGCATTATGCGCTTCGAATATTATTTTCGTGCTCAGAGACAAGAAAAAACGGCCATGGCCGAATACGCGGGGCTGGGGACGAACAATGCGGCGGGCTGCGCGGAATGCCCCGGGCATTGTGAACAGGCTTGCCCGTATGGAGTCCCCATCCAGGGGAAGCTCCTGTTGGCGCACGACCGGTTAACCCTCGCGTAGAAGACGATCTCAAGGAGACATGTATTATGCCGCAGATTCCTCGATTGGCGCTCTTTCTTTTGGGCATGTCGATCCTCCTTTCCCCGCCGACTTTCGCGCAAGGGCGGGGTTCGTCCCGCGATATCACTCCTGCATCTTACCCAACGCAGATTAGGTCCGTCACTGTCCCGGTGACCCTCGATCATAACCGTATGCTGGTTGAGGCGGAGGTCCAACAAAAAGACGGCCGTTGGCGCAAAGCGACTCTCTGGGTGGACACGGGAAATCCCACCTTCTATCTCAGTCGGTCGCTTGCCCGCGACCTAGGAATCGACCTTTCGACGGCCGGAAAAACCGCGAATAACGACGTCAATCCCGAAGTCCCGCCCCCTGCGGGAATCCGGATAGGCGGGATGCAAGTAAATTTTGAGGGCGTAAGGTCGAAGGTCATGCTCGAGCCTTTCTGGCTGTTCAGCACGATGCACAACGATGCGAATCTGCCTTCCACGGTTTTGAAGCGGTACCAGATTGTTTTCGATTACCCAAAACGGCAACTGACGATCGCCGAACCGGGCACCCTCGAGTCCCGTGGCGTTCGTTCGTCTGCCAGCGTTCATCCTCTAACCGGCATTGTCCAACTGGATGCCGTTATCGATGGAGAAAAATTGAGCTTCGCGTTGGATAACGGCGCCTCATACTCCTTCGTATCCATTGAGGTCGTGGAGCGGTTCTCCAAGCGGCACCTCGACTGGCCGCGGGTCATCGGCACTCTAGGTTGTGCGAACATGTGGGGTTGGTGGCCCCCCGACGAGCAAAAGTTGCCGGTCGTGCGTTTTCCTGAAATATTATGGGGACAGACCCGTTTGACAGGAGTCGGCATCGTTGGAGTTCCCAGGCTTGGTCCTGACGGACCGACATTGGGAGCTTGGTATTCCCAAAAAGCCGCCCGTCCGGTGGATGGTTTCTTAGGTCCGAATGCTTTTAAAGCTTTTCGTGTTGAGATCGATTACGCAAACGGAGCGGTTTACTTTGAGAAAGGCGCTGAATCCGATTTGCATGACATGGATACCGTCGGTCTGACTTTGCAGCCGCAAGCGGACGGCAGATATCGGGTGATCGGGG
>CAZJBD010000139.1:0-1407 GCA_964544265.1 uncultured Eubacteriales bacterium | reverse complement strand
CGACATGCTTATTATTCTCTTCCTGCGGCAGAGGCAAAGCGCCGCGCCTCATCATCCTGGGTTTCGACGGTCTGGACCCTACGATCGTTGATACGCTGATCAAACGGGGCAAGCTGCCCAACCTTGCCCGGTTGCGCGAGCAGGGCGCCTGGGGCAGGCTGCAGTCCATCCATCCTTCGATATCGGCAGTGATCTGGACTTCCATCGCCACCGGAACGACCATGATCAAGCACGGCATCGTGAGTTGGACCTATATCAGGGAAAAGGGAATCAACGTGCCCTATAACCGGTCGGAAGTCCGTCAGCCGCCGGTGTGGGAAATCCTCGACCAGTGGAAAAAGCGTTCGGTGGTGGTCAACTGGTTCAATACCTATCCTCCCGAACCCATCCGGGGGGTTATCGTCTCCGACATGGCCCGGCGGCTGATTCAGCTGAAGAAGCCTTCCCTGCTTCAAGATACGGTCTATCCGGCAAGCGTCATCTCGCTGGTCGAGCGCTTTGCTGACCATGATTTCCCCCGGGTCCTCCTGCAGAATGAACTGCCCAACTACCTTATGCTGGCCAAGCAGCGGGGAATGGATATCCAGAAAACTCCGGTTCTGCCTGGCTATAGCATCTTTGTCCTCCATGAGAACCTGATCAAACACGTCGCGTGGGAGCTCCGTGCCAAAGAGCCCTGGGACCTTTTTGCGGTTTATTTCCGTTTCCCCGACGAAATCGAGCATCTCCTGAACGCCTTCCTGCCGTCCGACCTTAAAACGCCTGCAAAAGAACAAGTGCGCCGGAACGGGAGTCTCGCACCGGATTTGGCCAATCGTCTGGAAGAAGAATATGCCCTCTTGGCTCTGCCGGTCTACGCGTGGGCGGATCGGATTCTGGGAGATTATATGCAGACCATGGATCCCCAGACGTACTTGATGGTCCTTTCCGACCACGGTTTCGCTTTTACGGCCGAGGGCTTCAACCACCAGGTGCCCGAAGAAAAAGACCCGGTAGCCGGCTTCTTCGCCCTGGCCGGTCCCGGAGTGCGCCGCGGTTTTCCCATTCCGGCGATCTCCGTCTATGACGTGGCTCCGACCATCCTCCACCTCTTCAGCTTGCCCTTGGGCAAAGAAATGGATGGCAAGTTGCGACCGGAAATGTTTTCATTCACCCGGCCCATCCAGTACCGTCCCTATTACAAGAAAAGCTTTATCAAAGCCCACCGTCAGGATCTGGACCAAAAGACGTTGGAAGAGTTGCGCTCTCTGGGCTACATCCGCTGAACTCCTGGGCCTCATCGGTCAGATATTCATTCTTTCAGTATGCCTTGACGCCGAGAGCCCGACTTTATAGATTAGATAAGAAAACCTAGGCAGTCTTTCTTCCGTATATATAGGATAGAGGAGGGAAACTATGCTAAGAAGG
>CAZJBD010000138.1:0-6876 GCA_964544265.1 uncultured Eubacteriales bacterium | reverse complement strand
GATGAGATCCTCACCCTTATCGTCCTCATCCCTTTCCTCCTTCGGATTCTGAGGCTCAAGTGATGATGAAGATAAAAAAGGCTGTCTTGGCGTTCATCGGGGCGATCCTCATCGTCGCCGCCGGGACGAGCTTCTATGGAAGCCGGCACCTCAAGGAGCCCGTCGTGACGAGTCCGGGTGTCACTCGGGTCCGAAAGCTCAGCGAATTTTCCCCAGAAATAAAGGGAAGCACGAACGACGCCAATGTCTATGTCCTGGAAGGGGAAAAACCCGGCGGAAGCGTCCTGATCCTGGGGGGGTCCCACCCGGAGGAACCGGCCGGAAGGCTCGCGACCTGGGTCCTGACTGAGAATGCCGTCGTCGAACAGGGCCGGTTGTTCATCCTTAATTCCGCCAACCGGAGTGCGACAACGGTTACCCGGCTGGGCGGTGCCTATCCGCCGGATTTTTCCATCAAAACGCCGTGGGGAGAACAGAAGTTCCGGATGGGCGACCGCTGGTCAAACCCTCTGGACCAATGGCCCGATCCCGAAGTCTACGTCCATTATCCAACCCGCCAGGAACTGGCCTACGTGGACGTCCGGAACCTCAACCGGGCCTGGCCGGGGCGGCCCAACGGGACCCTGACCGAAAGGACCTGCTACGCCCTCACAAGACTTATCGATGCAGAAAAAATCGATATCGTCATCGACCTCCACGAGGCCGAACTGCAATATCCAGTCATCAGCACCATCGTTGCCCACCAGAAGGGGGCGGACCTGGCGGCCATGGCGTCCATGATGATCAGCGGGTCGGAAGGATTCACAATCGGCGTCGAGTATTCGCCGGAAGCCCTGCGTGGACTTTCCCACCGGGAGATCGGCGACCATACGGCGGCCATTTCCCTCCTCATCGAGGCGCCCGAGCCTTTCCTGGACGCGACTCGCGGCCGGACGGACAGGGACCTCCTCCTCACCGGCAAAGATCCGTTTGTCGTCCGGGCCGGACGGCACGGGCTTCTCTTCGAAAAGATCGACGAGAAGGGCTGGCCTATAGACGTCCGGGTTGGGCGCCACACCTCGGCTGTCCTCCAGATCCTGGAGGTCTGGTCAGGAGAGAAGTCGGACAGGGGCATTGTGCTCACCGGTGTGCCGCGCTACTCCGAGGTCGTCGAGAAAGGCGTCGGAACCTTTCTCCACGATCCCGCCAAAGCGGATAAGAAATCGCTGTTTTTCGAATGATCAATAAGGGCTGGGGTTCTGCTTCCACAATTGAACGGCTTGCCGGGCGACCCGGAGTTCGTCCTGGCTGAGATCACCGGAGTACTGAGAAAGAACCGTCTCCATATTCCTCAAAGCTTCTTCTATCTTTTTATTTTTAGCCAGGACTAGGGCAAGATCGAAATAATATTTTCCTCGGGGCGCGATCCGAACGGCCCTCCGCAGAAACGCTTCGGCCTTATCCAGTGTCCCGAATTGGGCATGGAAGAGCGCGATCTTGGTAAGCAGCTCGGGATTTCGCATGACATCCGCATTATCCGAGAGCTCGTCAAAAATCGCGGCGGCCGAAGGATAATCCTTTTGGATGATCGAGAGCTCGGCGGACTTAATTTTCAATGAAATATTGTGCGGTTCGATCTCCAGCGCTTTCCGCACGTTCGCCAGCGCCCCCCCGATATCGTTTCTTTTTTCGTAAATCTGGCCGAGCAGGATGTAGGCCCCGGCGAATAAAGGATTCATCTCCAGAAGCTCTCGGCATCTCCGCTCGGCTTCGTCGTCTCTTTTCAATTTGAAGAGCTGCATGGCGGACAGGATATAGAATCGGTCCACCCTCGGGCAATCGGCCATCGCTCTCTCAAGGACCGCCAGGGCTTCCGCCAGCCGGTTCTTTTTGACCTGGATCAGGTATTCGACATCATAGAGGGCGGGCAAACGGGTGTCTGGGTTTCGATTGAGGAAATCCTTGAGCCGCGATTCGGCCTCGGCAATCTTTCCTGCCTCAACTTCTCTCAAGCAGGCCTTGATCTCGTTATCGAGGACGATTCCCTGCTTGGGATCAATGGTTTCCGGCGATTTGTTGGAGAACGCGGAAATGTAGCCCAGGGATTGGAGATGCTCCCGGTCCTCCTGGGTGAGTTCCCTTCCGGCACTACCGGATCCCGAATAATCGGCAATGAGTCTCTTCAAAAGATCATCGAGCTCCCTGGCTACGTCATTCTTGTCGCGGACCAAGTTATTCTTCTCCCCCGGGTCTTTCTCAAGATCGTAAAGTTCGGGCTGAGGGAGCGAGAGATATTTATAGGAGCCGGAGACAACGCCCATCAGCGGAGACCAATTCATCTCTTCTTTTCCGTAGAGGCTCTCCACATAAAAGGTCCCGTCTGTTTGTTCTTCGCGGCCTCTAAGAAAACGAATCAGACTCCGACCCTGGACGCTCTCCGGAATCTTTATCCCATACAGATCGCAGAGGGTCGGCATCACATCCACAAGGTTGACCCTCTGCCGGACGGACCGCGCCTGGGGAAACAAGCGTTCATTAAAGAGAATCAGCGGAACCTTGAGGGCTTCCTCGTAGCAGAAAACGCCGTGCTCGAACTCCCCATGTTCTCCAAAGGCCTCGCCGTGGTCGCCGCAGACGACGATCAAGGTATTCCTCAGGACCCCCTTGTCCTCCAGGCCTTTGATGACCCGCCCGATCGTGTCATCGACATAGGCGATCTCTCCGTCATACAAACCTTCCCCATTGTTCGGAAACCTGTCGGCGTATTCCCTGGGGGGGGCATAAGGCGCATGAGGGTCATAGAAATGGAGCCAGCAAAAGATTTTTTGCCGGCCCTTTTTATCGAACCAGCGGCTAAACTTTTCATACACTTCGCCGGCCGTCATCTCGGAAGCAAAGTTGTTGAACACGCGGTGGGTATCGAGGGTATCATCATAGGAGTCAAATCCCTGGTTCAGTCCGAACTTGGACAGGAGGACGAAGGCCGCCACGACCGCGGACGTCAGATAGCCGTTATCCTTCATGACCTCTGCCAGGGTTATCTGGGAAGGATTTAAATAATACGTGCCGTTGTTCCGGACCAGGTGGCCCACCGGATATCTTCCGGTAAAAAGGGAGCAGTGCGACGGCAGGGTCAGCGGGACCGAACTATAACACTTCTCAAAGAGAATTCCTCGGCGGGCCAAACCATCCAAGGAGGGAGTCTGGGCGGCCTGACAACCGTAAGCGCCGATCCGGTCCGCCCGGCAGGTATCGATCGTCACAACGAGGAGATTCATGTTTTCGGTTCGGAACCCCCTTTTGGATCTCGTCAAAAAAATAAGACCCATAGAAACAGACACTGCAACGATGAAAAGATAGAGGCCGTATCGAAAGACACGGGTTTTCGCCATCTTCTCTTTCTGTCCTTCGCAAGAAAGCTTATTTCACCTTATCTTGCCCGTCAAGGCCTCAAGGTTTACCAAAAAAAGAAGCCCCTTCCGGCCGGGCCGGAAGGGGCTTCGAACTCAGCGTGTGCTTGAACTAGAAGCTGAACCGAACGCCGAACCTGAAGACCCTGGGGTTGACGATGCGTTTGGTCCTCAGATAATCGGTGGCTGTGATTTGTCCGCTTACGCTTAGCGTCGTGTTGGCGTTCAGGGCGTTGAACGCATCCGCGGAAACGATCACCGTCGCGTTCTCAAAGACGTTGAAGACCTTTTCAACTCTGAGGTTGAGCTCAAAGAAATTCGGGAGCCGGGAGTCTCCGAACTTCCCGCCCCCGCCGTCATTTCCGTACAGGTTGTAGTTGCTGCTGAGATTGGCGACGCGCTGCTTGACGTAGGTCGGATAGACATATCCTTCGCGGCTTATGAAGCTGAAGCTGCCGTTGATGCCGTAGGGGAACTGGTAAAGGCCGGTCAACTTGACCATCCAGCGGGAGTTGACAAAAACATCCGTGATCCCGGAGCCGCCGCTCTGCGGAGCTACCACACCGCCCTCATACCAATCATAGTTATTCTTATTGAAGGCATAAGGCGACCCCGTCTGACCCGCATAGTAGTCACCTTTGGAATAATACTTCCAATCCATGTAGGTGATGGAGCCGTCCATCATCCACCGGTTGGACAATCTCTTCTTGAGGACGAACTCGAAGGCGAGATACCGCTGATAGGCGCGATCGGACATCGTTCTGTATGTCCCGACGGGCCATTCATATCGCGCATAATAGGGGGCGTTGAGGCGGGCGTTCGTTCCGGCCAAATACCAGTTGTCCGCGGTTTCGACCGAGCCGTCGGCCATGAGACCCTTGTTCCACTGGAGGCGGTGTCTCTTTTTGTAGAAGACTTCCACTCGGGCGGCGAAGTCCGTCAGAAGCTCCTTCTCGTAAGAAACGGATACTTCATCGAGGAGGGCAGTCTTGTAGTTGGGGTCATACTTGTTGGTGGATTCGACTTTTGTCGGGTCGGCCGGATCGAATCCCCCATAATATGACCAGCCGGCAGGGTCTGTCGGATCGAGGGTCGGCTCAAGGGTGACGGGGTCCGTCCCGAAGAGTTCGTCGGCTTGAGGCCGGTTGTCGCCGTTCTTATCCACCCAGCGGAGATCGATTTCGGCCCAGGGGGCTGGGTTCATGAAACTGGCGAATTCATAGCCGCTCTGGCCGCCGTAGCGGGCGGCGTTCAATTTGATGACGTCCTTGCCGTCTCCCCGAACGTCATAGATGAGGCTGAGCCTGGGGGATAGGATCTTGGACCTGATGCCCGGGTCAAGGCTCTTGAGCTCCATCTTGGCCAGGTACTGAGGGAGCCAGGGCGCGGCCGGCTGGACTTCGTTCGTCACCGTAGACTTTTCAACATCGTATCGTAATCCCAGGTTTACGGCCAGCTTGCCGAAAGTCAGGGTGTCCTGGGCAAACACGGAAAACCGGTTGAAGGCTTGATTGGTGTACCAGTCTCTATGCAGCCAGGCTTCATCCCACCCCGGCGCGATGTGGGCGGTCTCGATGTTGGCCTCGAAAAGGGAGAAGCTGGAAACAGTGGAATGGACGTAATCGACGCCGAATTTGATCTCGTGGTCGGCGCCGATGATGTTCTCGGCGAAGTAGTTGCCGTTGAAGTTGACATTGGTCATTGGCCGGATGGTACCGTAATCCGAGATATTTCCCCAATGCCATTCATAGGGATCATACTGGCGCCTCTGGAGCGGTCCGCTGCCGTCCGACGTTCTCTTCCCGAGGGTTGGAACAAGGTTGAACGTGTTGTGCGAATAAACGATTTTGGCGTTCAGGAAGAGGTCTCCGAACATCTGCTCGATCTCACCCTTATACATGGGCGTCGGGCCGACCTGGTTCCAGACCGTTTCAGGCGCTTGGAGTGTCGCGCCCCAGTTGGTCCGTCCCCATTTCAGTTTGTTGTCATGCTGGAACAGACCGCTGATGCGCGTGCCGGTGCCGAATTGAACGTCTAGCTTGGCATATCCGGAAGCCAGCCAGGTGTTGTCGTTCGTCCCGGCCAGAGTAATGGTGCCGAGGTCCTGGATACCGTATGATCCGTAGAACCAAGCCTTATCCTTGATGATCGGGCCGCCGAAATTGGCGCCATAGAGATAGATCTTGTTGACGCCGGCGCCCTTGTACCCATACGATTTCAACTCATCGGTCAGGTTGCTGGCTTGCCAGTTCTTATCCTCGGCGTCCAGGAAAAAGGTCCCGGCATACCTGTTGCCGCCTCGCTTGGTGATGAAGTTGATCTGGACTCCGCCGGTCTGGGACGTGATCGAGTTGTTGCCGTAGGCGACCTGCAACTCCTCGTAGTTCGAGACGTTGAGATAAGCCGGGGCGGCGCCCAGGGCGGAGTTGTCCGTGATGTTGGCGCCATCGACGTTCCAGGTGCTGTCGCCGCTCGTCGATCCGTGGCCGAAATAAGAAGGCTGCTGGCCTCCCTCGTTGCCGCCGACGTCTTCTCTATCGAGCATGATCCCCGGGGCCAGAGCCATCAGAACCCAGGGGTTCCTCGAAGTCGGCAGGGACGTAAGCATTTCTGAGGTGATGTTAAAGCCGACCTGGGTCTTCTTGGTGTCGATGACGGGCGTTTGTCCGACGACCGTGACCTGTTCCTCGATGGCCGCTTGTTCTAGCTGGGGATCAATCGTCACGTCCCGTCCGAATGAGACAACCAGTTTTTCCCGGACGAAGGTCTTGAATCCCGGGAGCTCGAACTTGACGTCATACTCGCCGACCGGCAGGTTCAAGAAGCGGAAATTGCCCTCTTCCGACGTGATGTCGGACCTGGGGGCCGTTTTCAGACCCGTCAAGGTCACAGTGACGCCTGGAAGGGGATTCAGGTCCTTGTCGGTGACCTTGCCCCGGATGCTGCCGAATTGCTGGGCGAAGGAGAAAGCGCCGACAAGGAAAAGAAGGCATAAAATAATGGTAAGCTTTTTCAAAAAACCCTCCAATTCTTTCCCGTTCTTAGAAGTTTTGTCTTGTCAATCCATTCCCTGAGTGATAAGCCTCACTCAACCCATTCCCTTCAAGAGGCTGATCGTAGTTCCTTTCCCACCTCCCTTCTCCATCCTACTTAAATTTGGATGGCAAGTTAAGTTTTAGGCAAATAAAAACACCACTTTGCGAAATACAAACAGCAATATATGTGCCATTTTTTGAGGCTTACCCGAATCGATATTAATTGATGTATTATCAATAAATTAGGCGATAAGAGGAATCTGGGCGGGAATATGTGAAATCCAATATAATGGATTTTATTCAAATAAATGAATTCATTTCCTGCATCTGCACTTTTTGGTTTGTGTTTACCCAAGTATCATTTCCCCTTAATTCCATCTCCTTTCGTGTAAGAAGTAGTTCAGGCTCGGGGCGCGCCCTCCGTCGGCCGCGGCCTGTCCCGGCGAGCCAGG
>CAZJBD010000137.1:0-6883 GCA_964544265.1 uncultured Eubacteriales bacterium | reverse complement strand
CCTGAATTCCTTCTCACATGAAAAGAAATACTTCCCAGGTTTGACCCCGACTTGCCTTTTTCGAAGACTACGGATATCATCCCTAATTCTGAAAGGAGCGCATCCAATGAAACGACGCCGCCTTTATTTTGCAGTCTCTCTGACCGTATTCTTACTGCTTTCCTTTTCTTATTCCCTGCCCCAGCAGGACAAAGCCGATGCGGCCATGGTCAACCGCATCTGGCTGGAGGGGACCAACCACTCCCGCCTCATGGAAACCCTTAGCTACCTGACCGACGTCTTTGGCCCGAGGGTCAATGGATCCCCGGCCTATAACAAGGCCTGTGAGTGGGCCGTAAAAAGGTTCACGGAATTCGGCATGGTGAACGCCGCCATAGAACCGTGCGGGGAGTTCGGACTTGGCTGGTCGAACGACTATCTATCGGCCCACATGACTTCGCCCTCCTATATGCCGATCCTAGCCTTCCCGAGGCCCTGGACCGGGAGCACGAAAGGCAAGATCACCGGAAGCCCGGTGTTCGCCTTCATCAACACCAAGGCCGACATCGAAAAATACCGGGGCAAGCTCAAGGGCGCCATCGTCTTCCTCCAACCCGCACGGGCGACCCACCCGTCTTTCAAGCCGGCCGCCAGCCGCTACACCGAATCGGACCTCAAGGAGCTGCAGGAAACGCCCATCCCGGTGAAACCGAAGGAAGGTGAGAAAGGAGATGAGCCGGCCGGATTGAAATGGGAGGAGGTCGAGGAGTTCTTCCGGACCGAGGAGGTCGGCGTGCTCGTCGAGCCCTCGAGCGAGAGCCGGACGGATTACGGCACGGTCAAGGTTGACGCTTATAATGGGAATGGCAAGGACCACATCACTCCCGGCCAAAGCCCGCGTATCATCATGGCAGTCGAGCAATACAATCGCATCTGCCGGATCATGGACTTCAAGGTCCCGGTGACCCTGGAGATCGAGGTCCGGAATACGATCTACGACAAGGACCAACAGGGCTATAATGTTGTAGCCGAGATCCCGGGTACGGACAAGGCCGGCGAGCTGGTCATGCTCGGCGGACACCTTGACTCCTGGACCGCAGGGACGGGGGCCGTTGACGACGCGTCGGGCTGCGCCGTCGTCATGGAGGCCATGCGCATCTTCAAGGCCCTGAACATCAAACCGAAACGGACCATCCGGGCGGCGCTCTGGACGGGGGAGGAAGAGGGCTTCTACGGCTCTCGGGGCTACGTCGCCCGCCATTTCGGCGACACGGATAAGGCTTCCCTGGCCAAGCTTGATTTCGAGGCCGAGGAAAAGAATTGGCGAAACCCGCTCGGCGACTCCACGAAGGTCCTGGCCAAGCCGGAATACAATAAGATATCCGGCTATTTCAACTACGACAACGGATCGGGACGGATCCGGGGGATCTACATCCAGGAGAACTTCCAGGTGAAGCCGATCTTCGAGGAATGGATGAAACCGCTTGCGGACCTGGGGGTGACGACGATCGCCCTTCAGAACACGGAGGGAACGGACCATCTTCCCTTTGACGGCATCGGCATCCCGGGTTTTCAATTCATCCAGGACCCCCTAGATTACTTCCCCAACCTCCACCACACAAGCCAGGATGTCTACGACCATTGCGTCCCCGAGGACCTCATCCAGTCGGCGGTCGTGATGGCCGCTTTTGTCTACCAGGCGGCCATGAGAGACCAGATGCTGCCCCGAAAGACCCTCCCGATCCCGGTGGAGATCGAACGGCAGGCGGGCAAGCCTAAATAAGGATCGGCGCTTCAATCGAGAGGGAACACGGTCCGGGAGTCCGGGCGGAATCTTCCGCGTGACCTCGGCCTCGGGCCGGGCTCTAAAAAAAAATCGCATTTTTTGTTGACAAGCCGCATTATTTATCGTATATTTACGATATACGATTTAAAAGAGGATTCATGGCCCGCGCGAAGAATGACCTTTTCGGAACCGAGCTCAAGGGCCTGGCATCAACGGCCAAGGCCCTGGCCCACCCCGTCCGGATCGAAATCCTGAAAATCCTGGCCTCGCGAGACGTCTGCATCTGCGGCGAGCTCGTTTCGAAGCTCCCTCTCTCCCAATCCACGGTCTCTCAGCACCTTAAGGAGCTCAAGCGCGCCGGCCTGATCAGGGGAGAGATCGAAGGCCCCCGGACGTGTTATTGCTTGAACAAGAAGGCCCTGCGGAGGGCCATGTCGGCGTTTTGCAGGCTCTTTTCATCCATATGCACATGTCAGGTCCAAGGAGGTTCCAAATGAGAGACGAAAGCGAACTCAAGAAAATCGTCAAGGAGAAATACGGCGAGATCGCCCGTCGGGCTGACGCGGACGCCGGTTGTTCGTGCGGATGCTCCTGCAACCCGCCCGAAGGCCCGGTTGGATACACGGTCATGAACGACGAGTACAAGGGCATCGACGGCTACATCCCCGATGCCGACTTGAACCTCGGGTGCGGGCTCCCGGTCAATTACGCCGGGATCCGGCCAGGCGACACGGTCGTCGACCTGGGATCCGGAGCGGGTAACGACGTCTTTATCGCCCGCAAGATCGTGGGCCGAACCGGCCGGGTGATCGGGGTGGACTTTACTCAGGACATGATCGATAAGGCCAGGCGCAACAATGAAAAGATGGGCTACGCCAACGTCGAATTCCGATTCGGGGACATCGAAGCCCTTCCGCTCGAAACGAATACAGTCGATGTCGTCATCTCGAATTGCGTCCTCAACCTCGTGCCGGATAAAACGAAGGCCTTCGGAGAGATCTTTCGCGTCCTCAAGCCCGGCGCCCGCTTCTCGGTCTCCGATATCGTCCTCAGAGGAGAGCTGCCGGAGAGACTCAAATCGATAGCTGAAATGTACGCCGGCTGCGTGGCGGGGGCCCTCCAGGTGGATGATTACGTCGGGATCATCCGCAAGGCGGGCTTTTCCGATGTCGCAATCCAAACATCAAAGACAATCGCCCTTCCCCCGACCGCCCTGAAAGACTATCTCGACGACAAGGAGATCGCCCTGGTCCTTAAGAGCAAATTCGAGGTCCTGAGCATCACCGTCACCGGAAAAAAGTAGAAGAAGCGAGAGACAATCCTCAGGATATCTTGTAAATCTCAATGTTTTCGATGCCGTGGGCCTCGATCTCCTTCTTATACTTTTTAATATAGGGAGCCCGCTTCTCTTCGAGTTCCTTGTCCGTCATATGGTCTACGGCGGACTGCCCGTATTCGCGGACCGTATCGCGCTCGGCTAGCTTCAGGACGAGAAGGTCCCAGAACGACCAGTCGTCGTAATCCTCGACGAGCTCATCAAGGTCCTCCTCGAGCCTGGCCGCGGGATAGGTGCGGCCCTCGACCTCATCGAATTCGATCTTATCTTTTAACCCGAAGGCCGGGGCATAGGAATAAATGCGCTCGGCTTCGGCGTTGTAATCTTCCAGGAAGTCCTCGGTCCGGTAGGCGTTGACGACCCAATTGCCCAAATAGGTCAGATGAAGCAGCTTCTCATATTGTTCCTTCGTAACCTTGATGTCCATAACTCCCCTCTCCGGCTCGAAATTTCACGACTTTTGTCCGTAGGAGATTTCAAAGATGTTTGTCATAGGGCTATAGCTCGCTTCGAAGCGGTCACGGAACGACCTCAACGAAGACTCCAGGACCCCGGGCAGGCCGTCCTCCCAGGGAAGACGATGAGGATCGGCTTCCATGGCCTTGATTTCCGAGGCGAGCGTCTCCCGCCAACTGAGCACGGCTCCTTTCCCTGTTTCCTGGCCCGACGTGTCGGCTGTTCGGCCCGCTGCGGCATCTTCCGCCTCGAGCTTCGCAAGCTGGTTTCGGAGCATGGGCAAAACCGCCCGATGGATGCGCCTGAGTGCGAAATCCTTCTGCATCTCCTTCGTGTCTTCCTTATCCCAATCCGTCCTGAACCCCCCCTCTTCGGGGAAGCGAAAGCCGGGCCCGTCGTCGATGGGCTTTCTCAAATAGGATTCATAGGCGACGACATAAATAAAAAAATATTCTCCCATCCCCATCCCGGCATCCAGAAGGGCCTCGTTTCGCGCTCTGAGATAATCGGCAACCTGAGGGATCACCCCAAGTCCGCGCCTGATCGCAGCGAACGATTTTCGGTTCTTGGCGAGCTCGTCGAACGAGGCCTCGAGCCTTTCCCGACTCGGCCGAGCTGCCTCCCGCACCCTCAAAAAAACCTCCAGCCGGTCCAGCCCGATGCCCCCCGACGGGTCGGGACAAAACTCCTCGATCCTACCGAACTTCGCGGCGAGTTCGTTCATCTTGCTTTCAGATTCTTTGAAGCCCTGGGTCATGTTTTTGATAAAGAAGTAGCCCCCGACAAACAGAAGGACGATGATGACGACGATCGCCCCGCAGCCGATGCCCACCCCCAGAAGCCATTTATTCTTGGGTCCCGAAGAAGTCCCCCGCTTAATATCCATGATGACTCTCCTTTTGATAATATAACATAAGTCCCTCAAGAGTGCCGACAGGCCTCAAAATTGTCGATAGGGTTCTTTCTCATCAAGCGATGACGGCGATTTCGGTGAGGCCAGGAGTCTGAGGGACACGATACCAATTCCGGAGAATTGGTTCATGTCCCGGAATTCCGACATGTGTTCTATCGGCAATTTTGGGACTGGCCTGGGGCGAATTATTTTTAACTTTCCTGAAACTTTTGACTCTCTGCTGGCATCAAATGGATTTAAAAATCTCATTTATACGATAGGAGAAGACATGGAACACGCTCTTCAGGAACTCCGGAAACAGGGTTTTCAAGTCCGGACGGCATCCACCCCCCATCTTCCTGAACTTCAAGAGGTTATCAAAGGACGGCATGACAGGGGTGAGTTCTCTGAAAAATTCTATCAAGAAAGATTGGCCGATCTCCGTTTCACGCCCCCGAAATCCCTCCCCGGAGCCCGGACGATCATCGTCGCGGCCTTCCCCCAGCCGAAAATCCAAGTCCTCTTCCACCTCCGCGGCAAGTCGTTCGCGATTCTGATTCCCCCCACGTACCTCTATTACCCCAACTCGCGAGCGGAAGAAATCCTGAAGAGAATTCTCGGCCCAGTAGGCCTTCGGACAGCCCGAACGAACCTCCCTCTAAAGCTCCTGGCCGCCCGGAGCGGGCTCGGATCCTATGGAAGAAACAACATCTGTTACGTGCCGGGAATGGGAAGTTATCACCGGCTGATGGCGTTCTATTCGGACGATCCCGCCTCCGAAGACTCCTGGCAGGAGGCCCGGCTCATGGAGCGCTGCCGAAACTGCCGGGCTTGTCTGAAGAGTTGCCCAACGGGAGCGATCGCGGCAGACCGATTCCTTTTGCACGCGGACCGGTGCCTAACCAATCTCAACGAGAGGCCGGGGGATTTCCCCGATTGGGTGAAGGGCTCCTTCCACAATGCTCTTGTGGGATGTCATTATTGCCAAGACGTTTGCCCGGAGAACGCGCCATTCCGGAAGTGGATCGAACCCGGCGGAGAATTTACGGAGGAAGAGACCCGCTTTCTCCTCGGCGATCCGGATGCAAAACTCCCGGCCTCAATCCATAAAAAGCTCCAAGATTTAGATATCATAGAATACCGCGAACTCTTGCCGCGTAACCTTCGGGCCGTTTTGGCCGCATCCGGCAAAAAAATCCTCTGAGAGGTCAGCGTTTGCCTTTTTTCTTTTTCGAGACGGCGATCCGATAATCCCGAGGCGAATCGACCTCTTTGAGCTTCTTGAGAACCTTCTGGATTTTCATAAGGCCCTCGTAATCGACGCGGCAGTCCGGACAACTCTCCAGGTGTTTGATCATGGCCGCCCGGCTTTTCGCGCTCAAAGTTCCGTCGAGGTGTTCCGAAAAAAACGCTTTTGCTTCGCGGCAGTTCATAGGCTTAAGATCCCTTCGCAGATGCAGAGATAATCGTCGGTAAAAGCCTTGCATCCCTCGTTGACAAACCGTCTCCGGAACATCTGGCGGGCCCGATAGAGGTTCGTTTTTGTCCGGCTCAAGCTCCAGCCCAGGATTCCGGAGATTTCCTTGTAGCTCAGGTTTTGAAGGTCTCTGAGGACCAAGACCTCCCGATATTTTTTGGGCAAGTGATGCCGCAGGTTGTGAAGGATGCACCATTGGAGTTCGCTCTTGATGACGACCCGCTCGGGTCTATCTCCGTCCGCGGGAATCATGATCTCTTCCAGGCAGAGGGAGCTGTGTCGGGCCCTTTTCCTGAGTTCGTTTCGGAAGATATTGATGGCGATTCTGGTCAGCCAGGTCCGGAAACTAGCTTGGAGCCGAAAGCTCGCCAGATTTCGATAGGCCTTTATGAATGCTTCTTGGGTCAGGTCATCGGCGTCGGCGACGTCTCCGGTCAATTGAAGCATGAGGTTAAAAAGATATTTTTGTTCCCTTCCGAAAAGGTCGTTAAAAGCTTCCTCGTCGCCGCTTTTGGCTTTTTCAATCAGGGTCAAGTTCTCTGCTTCTTCCACGTGCCTGCCACCTTTTCTGTTTCTTTCACATATCCCTTGAGAAGGCCCGGGCTTTCACCCCATTATACAAATTATCTATGTCTCAGGGAATGATCACCGGGCCGCATAAAACCGGGGATGCCCTGGAAATCAACTTGGAGGAAGGTGACTCCCCCTTGGAACCCTCTATGGGCGGCACCCTGGGCAAGACCCGGGGCATATTGGCACTCGTCAAAAACGTTGCGCCTCCCCTACTGGACGGTGAACTTTCAGCAAGGTGCTTACGTATTCACTAGTGACGGATTTGGAGAGACAAGATGAGTTTTGGTTTTTTTCTCAAGAATAAGCCGGCCCCTTTGGGCATCATAGTCGCCCTGGCGCTGACCCTTGCGGTCACGCCTGCCCCTTCCCCCGGCGCTGATACCC
>CAZJBD010000136.1:0-6947 GCA_964544265.1 uncultured Eubacteriales bacterium | reverse complement strand
CAGTCAACTTGGAGGGGGAACCCGCTTCGCGTTTCCCCCTTCCAACGTTCGCTTCGCTCCCTGCCTCCCTTTCTCGGGCGGGGCATGAACCCACGCCCTGCGACCAAGGGAGCATACCCCCTTGGATCCCCCGACGAGCGGCTCCCCGCGTCAAAACCCGGAGCATATCGCCGCTCGTCAACATCTTACCTTACTTGGCCAGGGCCTCTACGGCCGTCATGATCTCCAGAAGCTCCTTGGTTATGGACGCCTGCCGGATCTTATTGAGAACCAGGACAAGATCCGAGATCAGCTGCTCTGCATTCTTGGTCGCGTTATCCATGGCCATCATCCGGGCGGCCTGCTCGGCCGCCTGCGATTCGAAGAGGGCGTGATGAATTTGGCTTTCTACGTAGAGGGGCAGAATCGCATGGATCAGGACCCGAAGCTCCGGCTCCCAGTCGGGAAGGACGTCCGGAGCGGCCGAAACGGCTTTTTCGAATCCTACCGGAAGAAGATGGACGGCCATGATGCGCGGCGAAAGGATGGACCTGAACTCGTTGTAGATGATATAAGCTCCGTCGATCCTGTTGAGGACGTAAAGCCTCATCAGGAACTCCGCGAGGTCCCTGATCTCCTCCCGGTCGAGCTTGTCGACTTTCTTTGTGAAGGACCTATCCACCCTCAGCCCGGACCTTTTGAAGAAGTTCACGGCCTTCTTGCCTATAAGAACGAGCCCGACGTTGGAGGCCTCCGACCTCTCCCGGATAAAGGCCTGCGCCCGAGCGAGGAGGTTCGAATTGAAGGCCCCGGCCAGCCCTTTATCGGAAGTCATGATCACGGCTTCGATTTTCTTCTCCCGCCGCTTGATGAGCAGGGGATGCGCATCTTCGCCGGCCCAGGAGGCTACGCGGGCCGCAATCTCGGGAAAAATATGCCAGTATGGCCTTGCTTCGAAGAGCAGGCGCTGGGCTTTCTTGTATTTGGCCATGGAGACGGTCTTCATCGCCTGGGTAATCTGCTGGCTGTTCCGGACGCTACGGATGCGCCTCCGGAGGTCGATGAGTGTCGCCATCGTCAACCGGATCCCTTCTTGAACTCCGCGTTGAACTCGGCGAGGGCCGCGCCGATATTCTCGTCCAGGGAAGAGTCGATCTGTTTCTTCTCGGCGATTCGGACCAGGATGTCCGGATGTTTCGCCTCGACGAACTCGAAGAGCCTCTTCTCGTAGGCTTTGACCTGCTCATGGGGGAACTCGTCCATAAACCCCCTATTCCCGGCATAGATGACGAGGACCTGCTTTTCCACCGGCAACGGCGAAAATTGGTCCTGCTTGAGGAGCTCGGTCAGACGCTCGCCCCTGTCGAGCTGGGCCTGGCTCGTCTTATCCAGCTCGGTCCCGAACTGGGCGAACGTCTGTAGCTCCCGGTACTGGGTCAGGTCCAGCTTGAGTTTGCCGGCCACTTGCCGCATGGCCTTGACTTGGGCGTTGCCGCCGACGCGGGAGACGGAGATGCCGACGTTGATGGCCGGACGGACGCCGACGTTGAAGAGTTCCGGTTCCAGGTAGATCTGACCGTCCGTGATCGAGATGACGTTCGTCGGGATGTAGCCCGAGACGTCGCCCGCCTGAGTCTCAATGATGGGCAGGGCGGTGAGCGTGCCTCCGCCGTGTTCGTCGTTGAGTTTGGCCGCCCGCTCCAGGAGCCGGGAGTGGAGGAAGAAAACGTCCCCGGGATAAGCCTCGCGGCCGGGCGGACGGCGCAGGAGGAGAGAAATTTCGCGGTACGCAGCGGCGTGCTTGGAGAGGTCGTCGTAGACGACCAGGGCATGCCGCCCGTTGTCCCGGAAGAACTCGCCCATGGCGCAGCCGGCGTAAGGCGCGAGATACTGGAGCGGCGAAGGATCGCTGGCCGTGGACGAAACCACGATGGAATATTCCATGGCCCCGCGGTCCTCCAGGGTCTTGATGAGCTGGGCGACTGTGGAATTCTTTTGGCCAATGGCGACGTAGATGCAGATGACCCCGGAGTCCTTCTGGTTGAGGATCGTGTCGGTGGAGATGATCGTCTTCCCCGTCTGGCGGTCGCCAATGATGAGCTCGCGCTGGCCGCGGCCGATGGGAATCATGGAGTCTATGGCCTTGATCCCCGTCTGCAGGGGCTCCCGCACGGGCAGCCGATCCACGACTCCTGGCGCCAGGCGTTCTATGGCCATATAGGTCTCCGCTTTGACGGGCCCCTTGCCGTCGAGGGGTTGGCCCAAGGGATTGACCACGCGGCCGACGAGAGCGGGCCCGGCCGGCACAGCCATGATGCGGTGAGTCCTCTTGACCAAATCGCCTTCCTTGATCATGAAGCTTTCGCCGAGGAGCACGACCCCGACGCTCTCCTCCTCCAGGTTTAGGGCAATCCCGAAAACTCCATGAGGAAACTCCAGGAGCTCGTTGTACATGACCCGGTCCAAACCGTAGAGCCGAGCGATGCCGTCGCCGACCGAGGTCACCGTCCCGACCTCGCGGATGTCCACTTCCGTCTCATAGCCCTCGATCTGCTGCTGGATGATCCTTGTGATATCGTCGGCCCTGATTTCCATGGTCATCTTGGTCCTTCCTGGATCTTTTCCTTGAGTTTCATAAGGTCGCCTTCGACCGAGACGTCATAGACAATGTTTCCTTTCCGGAGGGAGAGGCCGCCGATGATCGCCGGATCGACCTGGAAGGCCAAGCTTACGGCTCTTCTTTCCAACCGCTCGAGTTCGGCCATAAGCCTGTTCTTCTGCCCCTCCGTCAGCGGGACGACCGAGGAGACCTCAAAAGTCAGCACTCCTTGCTTTTCGTTCCAAGCCGCGGGCGCGCCGGCCACAATTTCGGGAAGAATCTCCAGGCGGCCGTGACGCGCGACCAGGGAGAGGAACCTGGTCGTCTTTTCAAGACAGCCCATCCGGCTGAGGATTTCCCGGACGATTGCGACCCTTTTGCTGGCGTTAAGCAAGGGATTGGACAGGGCGCTGCGGAGGTCCTCCCGGGACTCGATCAAGCTCGAAAAGCTTTCGATCTCTCCCTGGACCCGGCGGAATTCCGCCTCGTCTTTCAGGGCGCCTACCAGCCCCCGGCTGTATCTCTTAGCCAGCAGTTGATTTTTCATTCAGCTTGGACAGCCTCTCAATGGACTTATCAACCAGGAGGGAGTGGTCTTCAGGGACCAGAGTCTTCTGGATCCTCTCCCTGGCGAGGGATGTCGCTGTTTCAGCCACAAATGCTCGGACCTCCCGGATCCCGGCTTGGGTATAGGCGTCGATCTCCTGCCGGACAAGCCGCATAACCCTCGACGCTTCCTCTTCGGCCTGCTTCGCGATCCTCTCTTTCTCCTTGTTCCCCTGGGCTTCCGCCTCGGCCTTCATCACCTCGATTTCTCCGGATAACCCTTCCAGCCGGCGCGTCGTCGCCTCATACCGACCTTCGGCATCCTTTCGAGAGGACTCAGCCTCCTCCAGGGACCGCCTGATCTCCGTGGTACTGTTCTGGAGGAAGGCCTTCACGGGCTTGTACAGAGCAAATCCCAGCCCCCCGAAAAGGACCAGGAAGTTGACAACTTTGCCGGCAAAATCCGCCATCCCGGCCGTCTTTTCCGCTTCTCCAGGGCTCAGGAAAAGAAAAAGCGGCAAGAGCGTAAAAACCAGCAAGGCGCCGTTCTTTCGGAACATCAATTCAGGACCTTCTGCTCGATCTCGCCGGCCAGCCGCTCGGCCTCGCCCGCAAGTTCGGATTTGAGCCGGCCGATCTCGCCGTCGATCTCCTCCCTGGCCTTTTCCACCTGTCTCCGGGACTCGGCCTGAAGGTCGGAGAGAAGCCGCGATCGTTCCCTAAGTGCTTCCGTTTCCAGGGCTTCCCGGATCCTATCGGAAGCGGCCCTGGCCTCTTTCAAGTCCTCTTCGATCTTGCGCAAGCCTTGCGCGCAGGCGTCGAGGGCTTTCCGAGCTGCCTCCTTGTCCTTCTCGGAGCGTAAGCCGCGCTCGGCGATGATCCGGCCCACAGGTTTGAAGAAGATCTTGGATAGAATCAGAACGAAGATCCAGACAAGAAGGAAGATGACCGCAAACGTGATGTCGATCGACAGCATGTCATTTCCTTATCCGGAAAAGTAAAAAAAACTCTAACATCTTTAGGTCAAAAAAGCAACATCCCGGGGCCGGGCGACGCATCTCTTCAGGACCTTTTTGACCTCGCCCACAAGGAATAGCGACCCGGCGACAATTACGGGGGTACGGACGCCGGCTTCGGTTAGAGCCTGCCTGAAAGCCTTCCCAACGTTCGGCTGGAGGACGATCTTTCCAGAATGATTCCGCGAGAAAGAGAGCATGTCTTCCGGGGATGCCGCCCGGGGCATGGGAACCTGGGTCAGGATGACCTTCCGGGCCAGGGGAAAGAGGATGTCCGCGATCCGGCGAATATCCTTATCCTTCATGACATCAAAAAGCATGACGACGGGCTCCCGGAGGACGTCTCTGATGTAGGCAGCGAGCGAGGCAGCGCCCTCAGGATTGTGAGCCCCGTCCAGGATGACCGAAGGCCTCCGGGACACCAATTCCAGGCGCCCCTCCCAACGCGTCTTCCCGATAGCATCGATAATGATTTTTTTCTCAAGAGGCGTCCCCACCGTCCCCAGGACCTCAGCGGCCCGAATGGCCACTGCCGCATTCTCCCCCTGATGAAGGCCCTGGAGGGAGGGCGCGAACGAGTAGGTCGCAGAACCGCTGTCATAGAGGAAACGAAAGCCCCGCTTAAGCGAAAGCGGCATGAATGAGGTCGCCGGGCCGAAGACTTCAACGAAGGGCGCCCCTAGCTCTCGGGCCCGGCGGCGGATCAACCGGTACGCCGTCCCCCTCCTGACCCCGCAGACGACGGGCACGCCCTTCTTGATAATCCCCGCCTTCTCGAAGGCGACCTTGGCCAGGGTCCGGCCGAGATACTTCTGGTGATCCTTAGAGA
Organism: uncultured Eubacteriales bacterium; assembly: GCA_964544265.1. Lineage (GTDB taxonomy): Bacteria > Acidobacteriota > Aminicenantia > Aminicenantales > Saccharicenantaceae > JALHVH01. The sequence continues at coordinate 1,978 of CAZJBD010000136.1, read as the reverse complement.
TGGTCGTGATAACCGATACAAGAGGGGTCACCGCGTTCGTCGCGTCGAACCTCCCTCCCATCCCTACCTCCAGGACCGCAAAATTGACGCGGCAGTCCCTGAAATAGGTCAGCGCCAGGGCCGTGATGACCTCGAAATACGTGGGGGGATTGGTCAATCTCCCTGAGGCCATAAGCTTCTCGACGTTTTCCCTGATCGCCGAAAGTCCCCGGCTGAGCTCGCCGGGGGTGATGAGCCGCTCCCCGATCCTGATCCTCTCCTCTATTCTCACGAGATGGGGAGAGGTATAAAGACCGGTCCGGAAACCGTGCCCGGATAAGATCCGGGCGAGCATGGCGGCGACCGATCCCTTGCCGTTCGTCCCCGCTACCATGAGCGAGGGATATTCTCGATGCGGATCGCCCAGGGATCCAAGGAGGATTCGGATGTTCTCGAGGCCAAGCTTGATGCCGAAACGCTCAAGGGACTTCAGGTAGTCCTTGGACTGTCCATAGTTCATTGAGCCGTGTTGAGGAAAAGCCGCAGGGCCCGGATGATGTACTTCCTCAGATCCTTTCTCTCGACCACATCGTCGAGCATGCCGTGGCTGAGGAGGAACTCTGAACTCTGGAAACCCTTGGGGAGCTTCTCCTTAATCGTCTGCTCGATGACCCTGGGTCCGGCGAAACCGATCAGGGCCCGAGGCTCCGCGATATTGATGTCCCCAAGCATGGCGAAGCTGGCGGTCGTCCCGCCGGTGGTCGGATCGGCCAAGACGGAGATGAAGGGTACCTTGGCCTCCCCCATCATGGCGATGGCCGCGCTTGTCTTCATCATCTGCACCAGGGACATCATGCCCTCTTGCATCCGCATGCCGCCGGAACAGGAGACAACGATGACCGGCATCCTTTCCCGAACGCCCAGCTCGCAAGCCCGGGTGATCTTTTCGCCCACAACCGAGGCCACGCTCCCTCCCATGAAGCTGAACTCCATGGCCAGGACCAGGACGGGAATGCCGCCCATCTTCCCCCTTCCGGTCTGGATGGCATCCGCCAGTCCCGCGCGCTCCTGATTGTCTTTGAGCCTCTTGGAATACTTCTGAGAGTCCTCGAATTTCAGGAAGTCGACCGGATAGATTCCCTCGTCGAGAAGCTCGTACTGGCCGTCGTCGAAAAGCAAACGGAGCCGTTCCGTCGATGAGATGCGGAAGTGAAATCCGCAGGCCGGGCAGACGGAAAAATTGTCCAGAATGTCCTGCTTGTAAAGAATCCGTTGGCAGCTATTGCACCGGGTCCACAGGCTGTCGTTCATGGTCCGTTTTTTCAGGCCGCTTTTTCCTTGGACCGCTGGGGCTTCGCTTTAATCCTCTGCGAGAGGCTGGCTATGATGGAATCGGAATCAGGGAGGTCTTCTTCGATATCCTCTTCATCATGGAGAAGCTGCATGACCGAGCTGACAAACTTGTCCGCGTCGACGGGTTTTTCAAAATAGTCGGCGGCGCCGAAAGAGGAGAGGGCCTCATGCTTGTATTGGGGGCCCCTATACAGACCCGTGACGATGATCACGGGGACCCGTCCCTCGGACTCCTGAAAGATCCTCTTGGTCAGGTCGAATCCGTGGATCTTGGGCAGGATGGCCTCCAGGATGACGAGGTCGGGTTTATCAGACTTGAATTTCTCGTAAGCCGCCTGCCCGTCGGCCGCCTGGATGATCCGAACCTTCTTGGATCTCAGAAGCCTGGACATAGTTTCCAGGCTCCCGTTGTCGTAATCGACGATCAGGACCTTTTTCCCCTCCATAGCGCACCATCGCAGATTGTATTGAGTTTGGGCACCGTTGTCAACGGCAACTCCCCTAATCGCATCTCTTTTCATTTGAGAAGGAATTCAGGCTCGGGGCGCGCCCTCCGTCGGAAGCGGCCTGGAGCCGCCCTTGGCCCCCGGCCCCCCGGGGGAACCAGTCCCGTCGCACCTCTGCCGGCGACGCGGACCATCTCAGA
>CAZJBD010000135.1:1185-7018 GCA_964544265.1 uncultured Eubacteriales bacterium | reverse complement strand
TCTCCAGGGTTCAGGCTGCCGATCTCAATATCAAGGGAAAAAAGGTCTATTCCCGGCTTTGTTTTTTCATGGTTCAATCCCAAAATGGGAAGGTCCCTTTGTTCGCCGGGTCCCCGATTTATGAGGAAGGCGGAAAATATTAGGTCACCTTTCCAACCTTCCTTCACTGGAACGAGAACCATCGCACGAATCTTGGTATCCAGCCGGATGAGCTTTCCTATGATCGGAACGTATTCGCTGGTGTCGAAAGGAAATATATCCGCAAGCAAGACTTCTTTTTGAGACTCTTCTTCTCCCAGGAATAGCGTTCCTTTCCCAGGCTTCAAAAGGAGCGGATAGATCTGAGGTGAGGTTTCGTTTTCGAATTTTTCCGGGATGACGATCTGGCTCAATCCTCTCGCCCCTATTCCTGTCGTCATGTTCCGGAGAACGACGCGGCATTCATACTTGCCCGGGGGAAGAGAGATCAAGGACTTCGCGTATGCCTCTACGGACTGTGCCGGCCAGCGGCTGAGTTCCTTTCTCTGAAGCAGCGCGATATCGTTTTTGTCATTGAAAACGATCGTAACGAACTCGATCTCCTCACCTTGCACCTTGGCCAGCTTGCCGGCGGGAATCTCCGCCAGAACGGCAAGCTCCGCCTTTTCCCCCACCGCATACGGCACGACGCTTACCGGGAAATCCACCGCCTCCTGCAGATGGGGTTTTTCGCTCAAGGCCAGGTCAATCAATTGAAGCACCTTTTCATCGTCAGAGTATTCCGTGAAGGGCTTCGGGTTGAAGTACCCCGTCTGGCCATGGACCTCGCAGCCCCTCCTCTTTACCCTGACCTTGATCGTGTGGTGCTCGCCGTCCCACTTCTCGGTTATGGGATAGCCCAAAACATAGTAGCTCCCGGTGATGTTCTGGATCTCCTCGTTGATCTTCTCATAACTCTTAATGTTATCGAAGTACTTGCCGCCGGTTTCCTGGGCCAGCTGCTTGAGGGACGCGTCGCCGGCTAGGTCTCGATCGATAAATCTTTTCGAGCCGCTGCTGGACGTGTTGATGCTGTATATTGAACAGTTGGATGCCGCCAGGCTTTTGCACATGTCAATATAGGCGCCGCGCAAGTAGGCGCTCCCTTGTTCTTCTGTTGTATAGGGGCTCAGATATTTTTCCGATAAATATTTTTCCGATCCGTAAATCACAGATTTGGCGATTCCGGATGATAATAGAACGATGTTTTTGTTCCCAGGTATATATCGGACGGCCTTTGAAAATGCGTCGACGGCCTTGATAAAATCGCCCGCTTGCGATTCATATGTATGTTTTTCCTGGTCCTTGAGATTCTCCATCGCCCTTCCGAGTCCTCTGTCTTGCTCATCCAACGCGGAGGCGACTTCTACAAGAGACTTTAAATAATCGCTTTCTATGTCTGCCGCCCTACCCAGGTATCTTTTTGCGCTGGTCCCTTGGATGACGTCGCGGATTTTCAAATAATCCTTGGTCAGGTATTCATTCAAAACCAAACCTTTATAGACGTCGTAGGATACGATGCCGATTTCGTCTCCGGGTCTGATCTTCGTGTCAAGAAAGTCAAGGGCAGCCTTTTTGGAAGCCAATATCCCGGCCGCCTCATTGAATGCGAAATCGAAAAAGAAAAAGTACTTCCGATTGAGGGCCGAAGGCAGTCCCTGCACACCAGTTTCGGCCCGCCGAATCCCGAGGGTCAGGTCGTGGGCTTCGAATTCGGTGATTTTTTGAATTTTGCCGTCATCCCAGACCTCGAAGTCATCCTTGCCGAGATCGTTGACCGCCTTCTTCTCCTTATCGGTCACGTAGATCTGCAGGAGCTTAAGGGTTACCGAGACTTCATGCTGCAGCGATTGCTGATTGACATCCTGAGGACGCGTGTATCCAACAAGGATAATACTTAAGGCGACGAATATGAAAATGCGAGTATCAATTTTCAACGCGGACTTCCCCCTGGAAAATTTTTCCTTCACACCGACGGAAAACATCTGCGGCACGGCAAATTCCCGCTCCGGATTAAAATCAACCCTCCTGACGATAATAAAAGTATATTTTACGCCGGACGGCGCTGTCAAATGCTGTAAAAGGCGCCCGAACGACCAATCGAAACAAGATATTCTAATATGAGATGGTCAGAGAGCCTGAAGTCACGGGCCGGCCTCTAAAGCTCGATCATGCTGGAATAGACGTCCTTTCCGCCCGTGAGGCGGTCATAGGCCTCTATGATGATAAAATGAGGGCCGGATTTGAGCATGCTGAAGTTCAAAGAAATGTGGGTTTCATCCTTAAGAAGGTCGAGGATCTTTCCCTCGGAAAAGGCCCGCTTGGATTCTCCGTCAAATATAGTGATCTTGACGTCTGCCGCTCCGAGCATTTTGCCTTTCGAGCTTATCCGTGCGTAATTTTTCAGAGTGAACTTGATGTTTTTTAGGCCGGCCCCAAAATCAGAGATGGTGATGAGGACTTGCCCAAGGGCAAGATATTGCTTAAGGGAAAAGACGTCAGCGCCTTCCTTCTTGACTTTGACGTCGATTCTCCTCTCCTTGTCGCCCGCACTGTCCTTAGGGTTATAGACCAATAGGTAATGATAATCTTCTTTGACCGAGGCTTCTTTAAAGGCATCCATGACCTTGTTTGAAAAAGCAGAATATCCGCCCGTCGAATCGCTTATCCTCCTGAAGCAATCCTCATAGTCCTGGGCGACCTCGGTCAATTCAAAATCCTGGGAGACCAGCACCCTAAGCGACTTCATCTCGATGAAATGAAAAGTGATCCCCGCGCTCAAAAAGAGGTCGCTGAGTTGTTTCCCTGGGAAATCGTCGGTTATATTCATGGAGCGCTGGAGCTGCCACTGCATGGATTGGATGGTGCGAGCCTTAACTTGCAATTGGGGATCAATCCAAGTATCGAGCAGTTTTCGGATTTCCTGCTCGAGCGGGCCCTGATTCTTCAGCGTCGGGAACCTTTCTCTCTGTTCGAAACAGATGGCCCACTTCTCCCCCTCCAACTCTTGAATCCTCTGGACGATGCTTTTGTAGAGATCCAGGTCGAGCGCTAAAAATTGCCTTTTGTATTCGTTCCAGGATTCCTGGTAGTTATTATAGAATCTGAGGAGGGCTTGTTCTACGCTCTCCATAGATCCCCACAAACCCTTTAGGAGCATGAGAAGTTGTTCCCCTTGCGAGCTCAGGTCCGTATAGGCTTTTGTTATGGCCATGGTAGAGAGAGATTTGAACGCCTTTAAGGTCTCCTTGAGACGGGCCGCCAGATGGGCCATGTTCTCGTCCTTTTCGACGTTGAGGAGTCTGTCCTCGGTCAGGATGATAAGGCTGTCCTTGGGACGAAAGACGTTCTGGAAGAAATAGTCAATCCCCTCGCCAACGGCGTCGGTGTAATCGAAAATATTAAAGATCAGGATAAAAATCCGAGGCTTGGGCGGAACCTTCATCTCTGCGGGCGGAAGGCCTTTTTCGAGGGCGATCTGTCTCGAGATGACCTCAAAGGCAGTAATCTCTTGCCTAATTTTATTTTCATATACATCAAAGTCATCTCTGGTCAGGCCTTTAACGACTTCGCCTTTAAAAAGGACTCTGACCGGGACTTCAACGGCCGTGACGGTAACCTCCTGCCTCGGCCTTTCCTGGGATTGGCCCGGAACGAGGTCAAGGCTTACGAGAAGGAGAAGCGAGACGACAAAAAGAACCCTACTTTTCATGACCACCTCCCCCTTCATCAGTATATGCGCTTGGGATGCGTAAGGCAAGTATCATGCCACTTCGTTCTTCCTTCCCTTCTTCCCTTCCCGGCAAATCTGCGATAACTTATAGTGCGGCCATGTGTTCGGACGGGCATGAAGGAAAAAATGATTAAGAAAACGGGCAGGGTCGGCGTGGCGGTTTTATCCTTCTTCTGGCTATTCTCGCTCATGATGCCCGCGCATCATGGTTCCCCCATCATCGCAGAAGAAGATTTGTTGATCTCCACCCACGGACGTTATCCTCAAAATGTCTTGCTCAAACTCCCGCGCGGTTTTAAGGCAAAAAAGAAATACCCTCTGCTCGTCGCCCTGCACGGAAATGGCGGCACGGCCGAAGGACTTTCCCCGGCCTTCAATGGCTTTCGGGATAAACAAATTCTGGTCGCCTTGCCCCAGGGCGGATATTCGAAAGCCATTGGGGGTTATTCCTGGTTTTATGAAACCCAGGATAGAAGCGTTTGGGAAACAGAGGACCAAGTCAGCGTTTCCCGCGTCGTTGAGGCGATCTCGGAAGTCAAATCATCATATCCCGTCGATAAAGTGTATCTGTTCGGCTTCTCGCAGGGAGTTTCCCTGGCATATATGATTGGTTTGCTTCATCCTTCGCTCGTAACGGGGGTAGCCGCGATTGCCGGGATCATGCCGGAAATCGATAAGGAAGGCTCGATTCTCCATGCGGCGGACATCGAAAAAGCAAAAAACGTAAGGATATTTATCGCCCGCGGAACAAACGATGGACTCCTAGACCGGCAGCACGTGACCTCTCAAAATGAATACTTCACCGGCAAGGGATTCGCGGTAACCTTTTGTGAATTCCGAGGAGGACACACTCTTACAAGCGAGCTCATGGCCCGGGTGCTGGAATGGCTGATAAAGATTTAAGCGGGGTGTTTCTTGTAGATCTTTCTCAGGACTTCGAGGCGCTCGCGCGACAGAAAAACGCAATCCCCCACCTCGGTCCGGCCCGCGGCAACATCGTCGGCGTGGCTCTTGCAGGTCGGGGCCCCGCATAACCCGCAATTAAGGAGCGGCAGGCCCTTCAACAACTCGTCCGCCTGCCTTCTCCTCATGACCCGTTCCCGGAGGTCTATGACTTCCCTTTCGATAATACGGGGCCTTAACGGACGTCTCAGAGAAAAATCCTCCGTGCCGTAGCGCCTCTCGACCTCTCTCTCGAACTCGGGAGAGGGTTTCATCATGTTAGCGACCAGATGAAGACTCTTGCTCCGGGCGGCATAAAGGTTTTCAACCGTCAGGTTCCCGCCGATGCATCCTCCTTGGCAGGCGTGGCACTCGAGGAATTCGATGTTCCGGATTTTGCCTTTTTCAATATCGTTGAAGACTTTGATGATGTCGTTTAAACCCGCCAACGGCAGGTAGTGCTCCCTGGAAAGGTTCGGAAATTCTCCCTCGGGAGCTATCCAGCGAAACAGCTCCCCGGAACTGAAAACGATTTGTTCGGGGTCCACGGGTCTGGAATTCTTCTGGATCTGGTTAAAGATATCGTTGTAAATTTCCGATATGCCAACCGACCCATCCAAGTAGCTTTTCGCCTCTTCGGCCGGCTGGAGGATGGAGATCGTCTTGGCCTGGCAAGGCGTGATGTAGATGGCGGCGATTTCCTCGGGCTTGAGTTTCAACTCCCTGGAATACTTGCGCTTCAGTTCCCGGCCGGCGATCTCCCGCGGCGACTCGATGGGGATGAGTTGCTCGACCATGGCAGGGTAGGCCACTTGGACCAAGCGGACGACGACCGGGCATGAACTGGATATCAACGGGAACGGCCCCGGCCAATGCTTGACGCAGTCGATGATGGCCCGGTTTATCAGCTCGATGTCGATAGAGTAGTCCCAAACGGCGTCGAAACCCAGGTCCAGGAGGGCCTGCCTCACGTGAGCCGGGGTCACCCTCTGGGAGAACTGGAAAAAAAGCGCCGGAGAGCAGACGGCCACCTTGAACTTAAATCTGTCCAGCTCGGCGAAGGTGATCGTGGTCGCGGAAATGGCCCCGCTGGGGCAGGCTTGGAGACACGACCCGCAGTCGATGCAAAGCTCGGAGATC
>CAZJBD010000135.1:0-1175 GCA_964544265.1 uncultured Eubacteriales bacterium | reverse complement strand
AGCTTGGCCTTACCGTTTTTCACCCGGATGGCGTGGGCCGGGCAGGCCCGCATGCATTGCATCCTTCCCTGACATTTTTCCGTGTTGATTATAAATCCGTGTTTCAGCTTAATCATTTGAATTCAGCCAGATCTTCGAGAAAACTGAAGTCCCCTTGCCGACTTCCGATTCGATGCGGAAATCGTCGGAGTTCTTCTTCATGTTCGGCAAGCCCATGCCGAACCCGAAGCCCAATTCGCGCATTTCGTCCGAGGCGGTGGAATATCCTTCCTGAAGCGCCATCTCGATATCGGCGATTCCCGGCCCCTCATCCGTAACCTCCAAGCTCAAATCCTTGTCGCTCAGGATCAGGGTCATCGTCCCCCGGCGGGCGTACATGACCACGTTCATCTCCGCCTCAAAAGCCACGATCACCAGGCGCCGGATGCAGGCAGCATCGAGGCCAAGCTCCCTCAGAAGGGTCTTAATCTCTCCGGAAACCTCGCCGGCCTTGTCGAAATTCCTGCCCTGGATTTCGTAGCGTTCTCGAAGCAGTTCGGCCGCCATCAGGATACGCCCTTGAGACCCTTACTGTAGAGGATACCGCAGATATCAAACATGACCATGCCCGTCACCAGGACGGGAATTTTTTTGAGCCGGGCGAATTCAATCACTTTTTTGTCCGGCCGTTTTCCCCTGCAATAGACGACCGCGCTGACGCCGGCGATGTCGGCCGTCCGTATGGACTGGATGTTCGTGAGTCCGGTAACCATCAAATCCCTGGACTTGGCGAAGGCCAGGATTTCACTCATTCCGTCCGACGCCACGACCTCTGCGACATCCACCGACAGCTCGTTTTCGCCGGCTAAAACCTCACACTGGAGAAGGTTTTTGACTTCGGATAATTTCATGATCGCTCCTGGCAATCTTTTCCGGACACGGACGGCGGCCCCGCCGAGGCCGATGATATCCCGTTGCTGAGGTATCTATGCATGGATGCCGCCGCGACGCGTCCGTCCCCCATGGCGCTGATAACCGTGGCCGCCCCCCTCACGATGTCCCCCCCGGCCCAGATATTGGGCCGAGAGGTCTGCGCCGTCTCCGGAATGGTCACGATGCCTCCCTTTTTGCTGATTTCCAGGCCGGGCGTCGTCATGGGAATGAGCGGGTTCGGGCTGTTCCCGATGGCGATGACG
>CAZJBD010000134.1:0-7060 GCA_964544265.1 uncultured Eubacteriales bacterium | reverse complement strand
AACCTCGTCTGCGAGTTTGACGGCGATCGCACGGCCCATCCCCTTCGCCGCTCCGGTGACGAGAGCAACCCTTCCCGCATTCATATGCTCCCCCTCGCCCCGCCCCCCTATTTTAATTTTCCGACTGCGGATTCAACCGCATCCAGGATCTCGCCCGATTCGACGACATCCTTGAGTTTGTTGATGTCGTCATAGAGAGGCCGGTCCTCCTCGAGGCGGGCGACGTGCTTTCGGATGACGTCATAGGCCGCTTTGACCCCCCGGCTCGGTTCGATGGGCTTGCGAAAATCGATGGCTTGAGCACCCGCCATGAACTCGATGGCCAGGACCGCTTGAGCATTATCCAAGATCTGTCGCGTCTTAAGCGCCGTCGTCATACCCATGCTGACGAAATCTTCCTGATCTGCGGCCGCCGGGATGGAGCCCGTGGCCGCCGGAGCGGCTAGGATCCTATTTTCGCAGACGAGGGCCCCGGCCGTATATTGGGTGAGCATCAGCCCCGAGAACATGCCTGCCCCTTTGGTCAAGAACGCCGGCAGGCCGACGCTGAGATGGGGATTCATAAGCCTGTTGAGACGGCGTTCGGAGAGCACCGTTACGGTCGTGATGGCCGTTCCCAAGAGTTCGAGGGCAAAGGCCATCGGGACGCCCTGGAAATTGGCGCCGGTTAGGACGATCTGTTCATCGGGGAAGAAAACGGGATTGTCGGCAGCCCCATTGAGCTCGATCTCGAATATATAACGCGCCCATTGTAGGGCGTCCTTGGCCGCCCCCACAACCTGAGGCGTGCTTCGGAGACTGTAGGCGTCCTGGACCTTTTTAACCTTCTGGGCGAGGAGTTCGCTCCCTTGAGTGATGCGGCGGACGTTTTCGGCCGACAGAACGGCCCCGGGGTAACCTCTCACTTTATGGAGCCGCTCGTCGTAAGCCTTCATATTGGCATTTAGGACCTCAAGGGTCACGGCAGCGGCAATCTCTGAGTTCTTAATCCAGCGGTCGGCATCGTAGACTTCAATGGATCCCAATCCTGCGATGACGTTCGAACCGTTGATGGCGGCTAGGCCGTCACGCGCCTCGAGGACTATGGGCTTGATCCCAGCCCTGGACAAAGCCTCTTTGGCCTCGAGCCTTTGGCCTTTATAGAACGCCTCCCCCTCGCCCATCAGGGCCAGAGCTATTTGGGACATAGGCGACAGGTCGCCACAAGCGCCGACCGAACCTTTTTCGCAGACGACTGGCGTTACTCCTTTGTTCAGCATATCGGCCAATGTCTCGGTCACAATAGGCCTTAGCCCGGAATGGCCATGGCAATGACAACTGATCCGGCTGAGCATAGCCGCCCGGACTGCTTCCTCGGGAAGGGGCTTCCCGAACCCAGCCGCGTGGCTATAAACAATGTATCTCTGGTATTTTTCGACCTGCTCAGGAGTCAGGACGACCTCGGCCAGCTCGCCGATCCCGGTATTGACGCCGTACATGATCTCCCTCTTCTGAATCTTGTCCTCGAGCAGGGCGCGGCATTTCTCTATCCGCTTTCTGGCTTCATTGGCGATGGCGATGGGTTCATGGCCGCGTGCGACCTGGACGACCTTCTCGATCGTTAGTCCCCGGCCGTCGATGGATATGGTCATGGGTCTCTCCTTAGGTCATTTACTTTAGTCGAACGGCCTGAAGAAGGCAAGTCCCCGGGTTCCTTCCGCCGGCCGCGAGTTGATAAGCGACGATATGCCCTGGGTTTTCACCCGGGGAGCCTCTTGTCGGGGGATCCAAGGGAGGATGCTCCCTTGGTCGCAGAGCGTGGGTTCATGCCCCGCCCAAGAAAGTTGACTTCCTGAGCCGGCCGGGCTATAAGTGTATTTAATTTTCGGGCCACGAACATCCCCTTTTTGAGGTTGGGCCATGATGAGAAATAAGAAAAGGATCATGATCACAGGAGCGGCGGGGCAGATCGGCTCAGAATTGGCCCTTGTCCTCAGGAACCGGCACGGGGCAGACGCCGTTTTGGCAACGGATATCGTCCGGCCCCCAGATAAGGTCCTGGGGACCGGGCCCTTCGAATCCCTGAATGTCACAGAAAGGGCGGACATCGAAAGGATCGTCCGAAAGCACGATGTGGATACGATCTTCCACCTTGCAGCCATCCTCTCGGCCAACGGCGAAAAAGCTCCTCAGAAGGCCTGGGCCGTCAATATCAATGGGCTCTACAACGTTCTCGAAACGGCTCGCGGGCTAGGGTCGATCCGCATCTTCACCCCCAGCTCCATAGCTGTCTTCGGGCCAGCCACCCCCAGGATTCGAACTCCCCAGGACACCGTCTTGGACCCGACGACCATATATGGCGTCACCAAGGTCGCGGGCGAAAACCTCTGCAACTACTACGTCCAGAAGTATGGACTCGATGTGAGGGGCTGTCGTTTCCCGGGAATCATCAGCCATGAGACGCTTCCGGGCGGCGGCACCACAGACTACGCCGTGGCCATTTTTTATGATGCCGTCAAAAACGGGCGCTACACCTGTTTTCTCAGGGAGGACACGAGTTTGCCTATGATGTATATGCCCGATTGCCTCAAATCCATCTTGGACCTCATGGAGGCAGACTTTTCCCGGCTGAAACATCACTCGAACTTCAACATCACGGCCATGAGCTTCACGCCTGGCGAACTGGCAGCGGAGATCAGGAGACACATCCCGGGCTTCGTTTGCGAATACGCCCCCGATTTCCGTCAGGCGATCGCTGACTCCTGGCCTGAGTCCATAGACGACTCGGCGGCTCGAGAGGAATGGAATTGGAGGCCCTCCTTCGACCTGGCCGCGATGACCTTGGATATGTTGAAGGTCCTATCTAAACGTTATGCTAAAGGAGATCTATCTTGAAAAGGATCTTGTTCCTGCTTTTATCGGCCCCGATGGCCTTCCCGGCCCTTGCCTCCAGAATGCCCCAGCGCCCCGTTCATACCTATTCCATCGTCGCCATCGACAAGCAGACGGGTGACCTGGGCGTGGCCGTCCAGTCTCACTGGTTCTCTGTAGGGTCCATCGTGACCTGGGCCGAAGCCGGCATCGGAGCCGTGGCCACCCAATCCTTCGTCGAGCCTTCCTATGGCCCCCTGGGGCTTGAGTTGATGAAGGCCGGAAAGACCGCGGGCGAAGCCCTGGCCGCGCTCCTCAAGGCGGACAGGAACGAGGATGTCCGCCAAGTGGCCATGGTGGATGCCGGTGGACGGGTGGCCGCCCATACCGGGAAAAACTGCATAGCAGAAGCGGGAAACTTCATCGGAGACGGGTATTCGTGCCAGGCCAACATGATGCTCAAAGCCACTGTCTGGCCGGCCATGGCCAAGGCCTTTGAAACATCTAACGGCGAGCTCGTCGACAGGCTCTTGGCTTCCCTCGAAGCGGCGCAAAAAGAAGGCGGTGATATCAGAGGCAAACAGTCTGCCGCCGTCATCGTGGTTAGGGCCAAGGGTTCCGGGTTCTGGTGGAAGGACCGGCTTTATGATCTAAGGGTCGAAGACAGCCCAGACCCGATCCCTGAACTGAAAAGGCTCGTCAGGCTCAACAAGGCTTATAACCACATGAACAGAGGCGACGAGCTCGTTACCGAAAACAAGGTCGATCGAGCCGTCCTCGAGTATTCCGCGGCGATGGATATGTTCCCCGACAACGCCGAAATGGTGTTCTGGCCGGCCGTTACCCTCGCTTCGACCGGACGGATAGACGAAAGCCTGCCCCTATTCAAAAAGGTCTTCGCCATTGACTTGAATTGGGCAACTCTTCTCTCCCGACTGCCGGCGGTGGGCCAGTTCCCAAAGGACGAGGCTCTGATAAAAAAGATCCTTGATCTTGCGCCGAAAAAATAGGGCGTCTTTCATCGTCCGCCGGTCCGCCTATATGGAACGGGCTCAGAGGACCTTATCAGCAAGGAAGTTCGGCAGGGCGAAGGCGGCCCGGTGGATCTCGGGGTTGTAGTACTTGAGGCCGTCCGGGACCCTGAATTTTCTCTTGGCCAGCGGGTTGATAGCGTCCGAAAGAAAATTATAGCACCACATGCCCACCGGATAGGTCGGGACGGGGCCGAGATAAAAAAACGCATGCTTGAAGAGTTTCTTCAAGAACGTGCTCTTCTGCCGATGTTCATCAAGATGAAGAATTTGGGAGCCAGCCTGCGCCGCTGCGATGCCTCCAGGGGCAAGGTGCGCTTTCAGTTTTGCGTAAAAGGCTCTGCTGTGAAGGATCGTGGACGGCCCAACCGGGTCCGAAGAGTCCACCAGGATGACGTCGAACTTTTCTTTTGTGTTCCGGATGAACACATTGCCGTCGCCGATGACAAGCTCTGCCCGGCCATCTTCGAAAGCCGGCCTGAGCCAATCGAAATGCCTTCGGCAGGCTTCGATGACCTGTCCGTCTATCTCGCAAAGCCATGCCCTTTCAACCGGATACCGCAGGACCTCCCGCAGGGCCCCGCCGTCTCCTCCGCCGATGATGAGGATCTTCTTGGGCCGCGGGTGGCAAGCCATGGCCGGGTGAACGAGCATTTCGTGGTAGAAGAATTCGTCCTTCTCCGTAGTCTGGACGAGTCCGTCGAGGAAAAGGACCCGGCCATATTCTTTGTTCTCGATGATTTCGATCTTCTGGAACCTTGATTTTTTATCGCAGAGGACTTTTTTAACTCCGAAAAATATACCGGATGTCGGCGTTTGATATTCTCTGACTTCGGTTCTGTCCTTATTGAAAGCCGTATTTTTAATCATCGCCCCTCCCTTTACCCGTCATCTATTTTGGGCGAATTATAGCTGCCCGAATCCATGCTGTCAATTGACGTCCGTAAAGTCTCTAAGGCCTAATCGAGAACGATATCTTCAGAACGCCACGTTGCTCGAGCGGGAAGAATCGGCTCGCCGGGTCCCATCGCTTTTCCCAACTTTTATTATAGACGATGAAGATCTCGTTTCCGGGAGAGATTCGCCAACGTAACCGCATATTCCAGCCGAGCTCACGGGAAACGCTATCATACTGGACGTAGTTCATGAGGCCGAGGTCGGGTGATAGGAATAGGTCGGCCTTGACCTGATAGACGTTCTCATTGAAATTCCCCTGCGGCAGCCTCCCCCGGACGAAATTGGCGTTCAGGGAAAAGGAGGCATAGCCCTTGTATTTCAGGCTGAAGCCCAACTCCGCGCTATCAAAATGGCCGGAATAGAAATCGCCGAACTGCCAATCCAGATAAACCGTCACCGGACGGAAGCCAGCCGTGCTGAATTCAGCGCCACAGAAGGTGAAGCCATAGGGCCCGGCCGGCAGGACGACGCCCTTCGATATCTCGAAATTATAAGGCAGAACATCCCGGTTGGAATTGATGCGGAATTCTATATGTTCGCCGCTTTGGGTCTCCAGGTTCAAAGGAGATATGAGCAATTCGCGGGTTTCGAGGTTTCCAGCCAGGTCCCAATAATAATCCCCGCTGAGCTCGAAGAAGAACTGACGCACAAGCCGGCCCAGAAAACCCTTTTCCGGTCTGGGCCGATAGGAGATATGGCCAAACGCAGTTTGGATACCATTGCGAGGAACAAAACCGAGCCCCGGGTCCAAAGCATCCCCATAGTAGGCATATGAGGTCGCGATATCCCAGAGATCGTTGGGGTAATCAAGTTTGAATCCATACCCTTGGTGATGACCTTGTTCCCGTTCGTTCCAGTTAAAGGCATACCAGCCGGAGGCCAGGAAATTCTGGGCGCCGAAAAAACGCGAGGTCTGATAAGTGAAGTCCGCCCCGGCCAGGGAATTCTTCTCGCCCGTCGGGCCGCCATTCGTGAAGATCCACCCGATCTTGCTCTCCTCCAGGATGTTCTGAGACATGCGGGCCGCGAAGAAGTTTCTTCCAGTCAACTCACCGAATTTATCGGTCCGGACGTCCAGAACGGCCAGGTTTGTGTTGCCAATCCTTCCATAGACCTTGGCGCCAAAGGTGATCGGAGCTTGGCGGCCGTTGACCAGGCCGATCCGGCGGCTGAAAAACGGGGTGAAGCTTTCGGTCGAAGCGAAGCTAAAGATGTCTGATCCCTCCAGGAAAAACATCCTCTTTTCGGGAAAGTATAGAGGGAACCGTGTCAGGTTGATTTGACGATCGTCAACCTCAGTCTCCGCGAAGTCCGTGTTGTAGGAGAAGGCGCCGACCAGGTTAGGCGTGAAATTCTTATAGATATCGAACCCGCCATCAAGCTTCGCGTCATTCCCTCCCCCCAGAATTTGGTGTTTAAGGACGCTCCCAAGCCCATAGGGGCGAAAGGTGAACCCTTTTCCTTGCTTAACCTCTTGGATGCCCTCCAAGGCGGCCGCTTCAACCGGGTTATAGAAGAAATTATCCCTGTTGGTCCCCGAAAGCCTAATCGTCTCGAGCTTCCGGGGGATAAAGCGTTCGACATTGACCCCCCAGGCCGCAAGCCCCGGCTTGAAGGAGATCGTCTTGAACGGGACCTGGAGCTCCGCACTCCAGCCATCAGCGACGATCTTGGCCCGTGCTTCCCAGATCCCATCCCAATTGAGACTGTAGTGTTCGCCCGCGGCCAGCCCTTCGCTCCTGGCTCCCCGGGCATTGACGAAGAAGATGTAGGCATTACGCTTGTCCTGAAATGGGTCGAGAAGGATCCGAATGATATCATCGTTCTCCGAATGCTCATCGGTCCCGTCATGGGCCATGGAATTGGCGGCAATCCTGGACGGTTCGCCGTCGTAGCAGTGAACTCCGAAATAAAGGCTGGATTCGTCATAGATAATCCGCAGCTCGGTCCTCTCGGTGGGGTCCTGGTTGGGTCTTGGCTCGACCATTCGAAAGCCGTTGAAGGGCTCAGCAGACTTCCAGGCCTCATCGGACAGGTCGCCGTCGATTTTGGGAGCTTCAGCCACCCGGACGGCCTTCAGCGATTGAACCCCGGAGAACAAGGATGGGCACAAGGCGACAAATATGAGGACCCCGGGTATTATTCTTCCTGATTTCATTCTCCTGCTTTTTCCTCTTTTCGCCGGGCAGCTAATCCAAACGGACCCTGGGACCATTTTGTTG
>CAZJBD010000133.1:0-7106 GCA_964544265.1 uncultured Eubacteriales bacterium | reverse complement strand
TGAGGTCGAACTTGAGGTCCAAGCCTTTTTCGATCTGAACGAGCTTCCGGCTCATCTCGAGCGCCTCCCGGTTCTGTTCGATCTTTTCCCGGACCCGAGGGTTCTTCACCCGGTCGAGGTTCTTGAGGAGGTTGTCCAAAGAGCCGAACTCCTCGATCAGCGCTTTAGCTGTCTTGTCCCCTATCCCCGGCACGCCCGGGATATTGTCTGAGGGGTCGCCCCAGAGGGAGAGGACATCGGCGACCTGGGAGGCCTCGGCCCCGAAGAAATCCTTCACTCCCGCCTTATCGATCGTGACCTCCTTGGCCGGATTGTAGACGGAGGTCGTCCCGTCTATGACTTGGAGGAGGTCCTTGTCCGTGGTGACGATGACGGACCGAACCTTCTGTTCGGAGGCGATCCTGGCCAGGCTGGCTAGGACATCGTCCGCCTCATGGGTTTCCGATTCATAGATGGGAATCCGGAGGACGGTAATGAGCTTCTTCAGGACGGGGACCTGGATGACGAGGTCCTCGGGCATGGGTTTCCTCTGGGCCTTATAATCCTTAAAAAGTTGGTGGCGGACCGTCGGACCTTTAGTGTCGAAGACAATCCCCAGGTAATCCGGTTTTTCCACATCGATGAGCTTCTTGAGTGTGCTGACGAATCCGAAGATGGCATTGGTCGGAAAGCCGGCCGAGTTGGAGAGCCGTTTAATGGCATAGTAAGAACGGTAGAGGAGCGAGTTTCCGTCGACAAGGAAGAGCTTCTTGTTATCCATGTCCGGCCGTCCCCGCGGGCGGGGTCATTTCGAGTCTTCGCCCGCTTCCAGGAAGCGGTCGAACTTCCCGTCGGCGATCTGCTGGAGGATCGTCTTGTGCTGGTCTTCCATCATCCGGCTGATCATTTTCTTGATGTTCGGGCTGTTGAGGAACGATGTGTAGAAGGTTTTCTTGGAGGTCAGAAGCTTCCCGGACTTATAGATGAGGGACTCCACGTAGCAGGCTCCCAGGCCCTTGTCCTGAGTTTGAACCAGGAAATTTGCCCCCTTGTAGTCAAAACGGGTATTGTAGCCGTCTAACATCGCCGTCATTATACAAAAAAAGAGCAGGAGAAGCTAATGCAAACGCATGAGAGAGCCTGTCGGGTCATTTTATTGACAAACCCCGCTCGCTTGGTATAATAATTTGATCTCAATTAGGTTTACTATGCTTATCGACATCGACCGCTTGCCAAAAGAGGGACTCCACGTCGTAAAGGAGTTCGATTTTGCGAGCTCCGACCTCGTCGAGGAGGAGGCCGTTTTCCTCGAGCCGGCGCGCGCGGATGTCCTGGTCCGGAAGGTCGGCGAGGAGATTTGGATCAAAGGCAAGATATCGGCCCGGCTGAGCTTCGTCTGCAGTCGCTGCTTGACGCCGTTCGAGTTTCCCGTAGATTCCAAGTTTGACCTCGTCTTATTACCCGAAGAGATGGCAGAGGGAAAGGAAGAGCTGGGCGAGGAGGAGATGAACAGGATGTTCTATTCCGACCGGAATATCGACCTCCGGTCGGTTATCTTAGAGCAATTGAACCTGACCTTCCCCCTGAAGCCGCTTTGCTCACAGGCCTGCGAAGGGATCTGCGCCGTCTGCGGCGAGCTCATCCATAACGGCAAGTGCTCGTGTCTGGTCAAGGAATTGGATCCTAGGTTCGAAAAACTAAAACTCCTGGTGAAAGACAAAAGCTAATATGCCAAATCCAAAAAGACGCCATTCACCCTCGAGAAAAGGGAAAAGACGGGCCCATGATTTTCTGGTCCTGCCCACTTTCGCTCTGTGTCCGAACTGCGGAAACCCGAAGCTTCCCCATCGGGCCTGCCCCGAATGCGGTTTCTACAAGGGCCGGCAGGTCATTGAGGGGGTTGAAGACTGATATCGAGCTGCGACATGATCATCGCTGTTGACGCGATGGGGGGTGATTTCGGCCCCAAGGTCCCGGTGGAGGGAGCCGTCCGCGCCGCCGAGGAATATGGCGTCGACGTCGTCTTGGTCGGTATTGAGAATCTCATCAAGAAAGAACTGGCCAGGCTCGGTGCTCCCAGCCATCACATCTCCGTCCTCGACGCCCCCGAAGCCATCGGCATGGGCGACGGGATCCTGGCCATCCGGAAGAAGCGACAGTCCTCCATCCGCGTGGGGACCCAGCTCGTCAAAGATGGCGGAGCCTCCGCCTTCGTCTCGATGGGAAATACGGCAGCCGTGGTCTATATTTCCAAGAAGACCCTGGGCGCCTTGAAGGGAGTGGATAAACCTGCTCTGGCCCTCCTCTTGCCTAATCCGAGCGGCCTGACCCTCCTTGTCGATGTCGGGGCAAACGCGAATTGCCAGGCCCATCATCTTGTCCAGTTTGCAGTCATGGGCAAGATCTTCATGCAGACGGCGATGGGGATTCCTGAACCCCGCATCGGCCTGATGAGTATCGGGGAGGAAAAGGGCAAGGGGAACGACCTGACTAAAGAGGCTTTCGGACTGCTCCAGGATTCGCCCCTCAACTTCGTCGGGAACATGGAAGGCAAGGACATCTATTCTGGCAAGGCCGACGTCATCGTCAGCGACGGCTTCACGGGCAACGTCGCCTTGAAGGTCTCAGAGGGTGTGGTCGAAAGCCTGTTCTCCATGGTCCGAAACGAGGTCATGAAGAACTTTTTCGCTAAAATCGGCTTGCTCCTTATGAAACGGAACCTTAAAAAGATCTACAAGAAGGTCGATTACTCGGAATACGGCGGGGCCCACCTCCTGGGCCTCAATGGCGTCTGCATTATCGGTCACGGCCGTTCCAACGTCCGGGCTGTTAAGAACGCCGTGCGCATGGGCCGGGAATTCGTCATAAAGCGCATCCAGGAAAGGATTCAAACCGAGATGGTTCGGTTCGAACACGTGCTCAGGGGGGTGAACGTATAATGCTCTTCGAAGGCCGGGTTTCCATCGTCACGGGCGCATCGCAGGGGATCGGGGAAATGATCGCCTCGGAACTTGCCCGGGAAGGGGCCAAGGTCGCCCTCGTCGACATCCAGAGAGACAAGCTCGAGGCGGTCGCCGGGAGAATCCGGGAAGCAGGGGGGACGGCCGCCTTCCATGAAGCCGACGTCTCCCGCCTGGAGGACGCCATCCGTGTCGTCGACAGCGTCCTCAAGGACTTTGGGAAAGTTGACCACCTGGTCAACAACGCCGGCATCACCCGAGACAACCTCCTCCTCCGAATGAAGGAAGAGGAATGGGACGCAGTTATTGGCGTTAACCTCAAGGGCTGCTGGAACTTCTCCAAGGCCGTTATTAGACCCATGGTGGCCGGACGCTACGGCCGAATCGTCAATATCGCCTCCGTCGTCGGCCTTGCCGGCAACCCCGGCCAGGCCAATTACGCCGCCTCTAAGGCGGGAGTCATAGGCTTTTCCCGAGCCTTGGCACGGGAGGTCGCTACCCGGGGGATCACAGTCAACTGCATCGCCCCGGGCTACATCGCCACCGCCATGACGGAGAAACTGCCCGAGGAGGTCAAGAAGGCCTTCATGGACAGCATTCCCGTGAAAAGATTTGGGCTTCCCAAGGAGGTTGCTTTTGCGGTAAAATTCCTGCTCTCGGAGGAAGCCGCCTACATCACGGGCCAGGTGATCAACGTCAATGGCGGAATGTATATGTAAATCTTCATTGAGGAGGAAACGATGGAAAGAGACGACCTGTTCAAGAAAGTTAGAGCCATTGTCGCGGACAAGCTGAGCATCGGCGAAGATCAGGTGACCGAGGGCGCGTCCTTCATCGACGATCTGGGAGCCGACTCCCTGGATACGGTCGAGCTCGTCATGGCTTTGGAAGACGAGTTCGGTTTGGACATCCCGGACGAAGAAGCGGAAAAGCTCACGACTGTGGGCAAGGCCATGGACTATATCGTAGGGCACGTCTCGAAATAAGCTCCTGTTTTCCTTCCGAATGATCGTTCAACCACCGAATCGGTCCGGAAATTCCGGCCGGCGGGTCGTCATCACGGGGATCGGCCTGGTCACTCCGCTGGGCGTCGGCACCCAAAAGAACTGGCAAGCTCTCCTCCTCGGAGCGAACGGTATTGGCCCGGTCACCCGCTTCGATGCCTCCCGGTACTCAACACGGTTCGCCGGCGAGGTCAAGGGTTTCGACCCCTGTATCTTTATCGACAAGAAAGAAGTCCGGAAGATGGACCTCTTCATCCAATACGCGGTCGCGGCGGCCCATATGGCCGTCGAGGACTCGGGGATCCCTCCGGCCGCGCTCGAAGGGGACCGGACGGGCGTCTGCATCGGCTCGGGCATCGGGGGAATAGGGTCCCTCGAGGATACGCACACGATCCTGCTCGAAAAAGGGCCGAACCGGGTGTCGCCGTTCTTCCTCATCCAAACGATTATCAATGAAGCGGCCGGCCAGATATCCATTAAATACCGGGCCAAGGGGCCGAACACGGCCACGGTCACGGCATGCAGCACGGGGACGCACGCCATCGGCGACTCATTCCGGATGATCGCCCGGGGAGAGGCCGATATCATGTTCGCTGGAGGGGCCGAGGCCCCGATCACGCCCTTGGGTCTGGCCGGATTCTGCGCCATGAAGGCCCTATCCGAGCGAAACAAAGAGCCGGAAAAAGCCTCACGGCCGTTCGATGCCCGTCGTGACGGTTTCGTTATGGGCGAAGGGTCGGGAATCGTCCTTCTCGAAGAGCTCGGACACGCGCTTTCGCGGGGAGCTCGGATTTACGCCGAGGTAGCCGGCTATGGGATGACGAGTGACGCCTACCACGTCGCCGCGCCTGACCCGGATGGGGACGGCGCAGCTCGGGTCATGCTCAGGGCCTTGGCAGACGCAGGCGCTCGGCCTGAGGATGTCGGCTATATCAATGCCCACGGAACCTCGACGCCCTTCAATGATAAAACAGAAACCGTGGCGATTAAGAAGGTCTTCGGCGAGCACGCCAAAAAGATTGGAGTGAGTTCCACGAAATCGATGATGGGCCACCTTCTTGGAGCGGCGGGCGGTGTGGAAGCCGGCATCACAGCCCTGTGCATCAAGAATCAAGTGATGACGCCGACCATCAATTATGAGTTCCCGGACCCGGATTGCGACCTGGATTATGTCCCAAACGCGTCCCGGCCAGGCAAAATCATCTGCGCCCTGAGCAATTCGTTCGGCTTCGGGGGAACGAACGGGGCACTCCTTTTCCGCCGGTTCGATAGGTGAGGGATTCTTAATGAATATTCACGTTTTCGTCAAACGCGTTCCCGACACGGAGTCTAAAGTCCGAATCGACCAAGGGACGAGGTCGGTTATCGAAGAGGGACTCAATTTTGTCATCAACCCTTACGATGAGTTCGCCGTCGAGGAAGCCTTGCGCCTTCGTGAGGCCAAGGGCGGAACGGTCCGGATCTTCTCGGTAGGGGGGGAAGAATCTCTGGTCATCCTGAAAAAATGCCTGGCCATGGGGGCGGACGAGGCGGTCCTCATCAAGGACGCGACGCGCGGAAGCTACGACGGCCTGCGCACGGCCCGGACGATCGCGGCCGCAGCGAAAAAATATTCCGGTTTCGATCTCCTGCTTTTTGGCAAGCAGTCGGTGGATGCGGACAACGCCCAAGTGCCGGCCATGGTCGCCGAGCTCCTGGGACTTCCCCAGGCCAACGTCGTGACCAAGCTCGAGATCACCGGCAACGAGGGAACCGCGTATCGCGAGATCGAGGGCGGGACGGAAAAGATTGTCTTTTCCCTCCCGGCCGTCGTCAGCGCCCAGAAGGGGCTGAACGAGCCGAGATATGAGACCCTTAAAGGGATCATGGCGGCCAAGAAGAAGATCGTTCCGGTCGTCCAGGTCGAGGAATTAGGGCTGACAGCGGAAGACTTGGATTCGACGGTCGAAATCACAGGTCTCGATGTCCCGGCCCCGAGGCAGGCCGGCAAAGTTCTCCAAGGCGACCCGGGGGAGGCGGCCCAGGAGCTTGTCCGACTTCTCCACGAAGAGGCCAAGGCCATCTGAGGAGAAACCATGATCCTCGTATTTATGGAAACGCGGGACGGCAAAATTAAGAAGGCCTCTCTCGAAGCCCTGTCGGAAGCGAAAAGACGCGGGGCGGAACTGGGGGCCGAGGCCGCGGCTGCCGCGGTGGGGACAGGCTTGGACGGCATCGCGGGCGAGGTCTTTCAACGCGGGGCGGCGAAGCTCTACCTTATCGAAAACGCCTCCCTGGATGCTTATTCCGCCCAAGGCCACGCCCAGGCGCTTTTTCCTTTGGTAAACGAAGTCAAGCCTGAAGCCGTATTTCTCTCCGCTACATCCCTGGGCAGGGACCTGGGTCCCCGGCTGGCTGCCAAGCTCGGCGCCGGGTTGGCATCGGACTGCACGAAGATCGCGGTCGTGGATGGGAAACTTGAGTTCACGCGGCCTATCTTCGCCGGGAAAGCCGTGCTCAGCTTACGGCTCAAGTCCTCGCCAGCGCTGGCCACCCTGCGTCCCAACGTCTTCCCGCTGGAGACCGCCGGCGCCGAGGGGGGCGAAGTCATCAAGAAAATTGTGGAAATCCCTGAGGGGATGATCAAAGGACGGGTTGTGGAAATCCTCAGGGAAGAAAGCGCTGAACTCGACGTGGCGGAAGCGGACGTCATCGTCTCGGGAGGCCGGGGCCTTAAGGGGCCGGAGAACTTTGCCCTGCTCAAGGAGCTCTCGGCGATTATCCCAAAGTCAGCCGTTGGCGCCTCACGCTCGGCTGTCGATTCGGGCTGGATCGGCCATCAGCACCAGGTCGGTCAGACCGGAAAAACGGTCTCGCCGAAGCTTTACCTGGCCTTCGGCATCTCGGGGGCCATCCAACACCTGGCGGGGATGTCTTCGTCCAAGACGATCGTAGCCGTGAACAAGGACCCCGAGGCCCCCATCTTCAAGGTCGCGGATTACGGAATTGTGGGCGACCTCTTCCAAGTCATCCCGCCCCTCAAGGAAGCGCTCAAGAAAACGCTTTCTGAGTGAGGACTTCCGGTCCTGCACGGCCATTTCAAGATAGAAAAAGCGATCCCAGGGGGTAAAAAAAAGAGGCCGGGTTTGGCGACCCGGCCCCGTGCGCTATGGAGAGGGCGCCC
>CAZJBD010000132.1:0-7123 GCA_964544265.1 uncultured Eubacteriales bacterium | reverse complement strand
ATCTGCCGGTCACCTGCAAATAATTAACCAGCTTGACCCGATACTCGGCCATGGCGTCCGTCAATTGATCACGGGTCTGCTGCCTGAGACTCTGGGCTTCGAGGAGGTCGGAGACGTTGATGAGCCCGTTGTCGTAGCTGTCCTGGTTGACCTTCAAGTTCTCTTCCGCTTGCGCCTCGGACTCCCGGCATAGGGTGAGCTGTTTATCGGCGTCGGTAAGATCCTGCCAGGCTTTTTCCATTTGGAGAAGCAGGAGGTCGGCCTGGTTCTTCACGCTATTTTGCGCGATCTCTTCCCTGGCTTTCCGCTCGCTCATGGCGTGCGCCGCTTCCCACCAGCCGGAGAGCGGGATGGATAAGGTCCCGAAAATAATGCCGTTCGTTTTCCCTTTCGTTTCGTCCATTTTCATGTAGAGGCCGGCGACTCCCACGCCTGCCTGGGGAAGATATTCCCCGAGTTTTATGCGGGTCTGCAAATCCTCCGCCCGGACAGAGGCCTCGAGCAGCCGGTATTCGGGCCGGCCCTTCAAAGCTTCCTGGTGATCAACCTGATAAGACTGGGGCGAACCGTCGACGACGATACGGTCCTCTAGCTCGATGGCCGGATCGTAGGCGATCCCGATATGCTGGCAGAGGGCCATGGTCGCAAGCACCCTCCCGTTCTCGACCTTGGACTTGTTAAGTAAAACTTCGGACAGTTTGAGCTTGACCTTCAGGACATCGTTCTTCATGGCCAGGCCGGCGTTATAAGCATCCTCGACCTGCGCGAGGAGACGGCCGAGGAACTCCTCATATTTCTGGATGGTTCTCATCTTCTCATTCAAGGAAACGACCCGCCAGTATTGCTCCTCCGTCGCCAGCAGAACCTCGTTGCGGGCAAGCTGAGCCTTTTCCTTGCTGGCCTCGACTCCCAGGGCTGCAAGCCGGTTGCCGTTAATAATCCGGCCGCCGGCGAAGATTGGTTGCACGACGGTGACCATCCCGAGCCTCATGGAATCCAACAGGCCCATTGTGCTGCTGGGGAAATAGGCGAATTGTGTCGCTGCCGCCAGATGGGCGGGATTTCCGTCATAGACGGGCAAGTTTCCTCCCTCCGTCGTGATCTCCATAAGCGACTTGTCAGCTTCCAGGGCCGTTCCCGAGGCGCTGATCGAAGGGAAGTACTTAGTAAAGGCTGCCTTCCGGGCCTGCCGGGCGGCCTCGGTCTCGAGAAGGCTGTTTTTCGTCCGGACGTTGTTCTGGAGGGCCAGCCTCTTGCTCTCTTCGAGCGTTAGCTTTTGCCCGGCTTGCGCGATGCCTGCAGACAGGACGAGGATGAGACTAGCGGCGCAGGTTTTCTTTACGTTTTTCATGCGACTTCCCCTTCCGCCGAGGATCCCTCCCCGGGCAGCGTTTTGGGCTCGTTTTTATGGAGTAGATAATAAAGAACCGGAAGCATGAGGAGCGATAGAACCAGGGCGAAGAGCAGGCCGAAGCAGATGACCGAGCCCAGCGGCCCCCAGAGGGAGGAACCGCTCAAGATCATGGGCACGACCCCGACCGCAGCCGCCATGGCCGTCAGGAAGATCGGCCTCATCCGGCGCTTGCCCGCAGCGATGGCCGCTTCCTCCGGTCCGTAGCCCTGGTCCCGGCGCAGTTCATCGGCGTATTGGACGTAGATGATGCCGTTCCGAACGACGATGCCGAAGAGGGCGATGACGCCGACGAAGGCCGTGACGCCGAAGGGATAGCCGCTGACGAGGATCCCGAAGGCGGCCCCGAAGATGGTCAGGGGCATGATGATCATGATCAGGAGCGATTTCTTCAGGCTCCGGAACTCGAACATCAGGATGAGGAAGACCAGGATTATGCTCACGGCCAGGGCGTAATAGAAAGGGGTGAAAAACTCAACGGTGGCCTCGATATTGCCCCCGTACTCGATCCGGACGCCCGGCGGCAGGCTCAGCCTGCCGATGAGGGGCCTGATTCTCTTGGTGACCTCCGAGGAGTAAACGCCGCGGACGAGCTCGGCCTGAACGGTCAGCGTCCGCACTCCGTTTCGACGGACAAGGTCGCCCTCGGTCCAGGACGGCTGGAGTTCGGCCAGCTGGCGGAGCGGGACGGATGAGCCGAGAAAGAAAGACGTGACGTAGAGATCCTCGATGTCGGCCGGACCGGGCTTGGCCATGCCCTCAACCCTCAGCCGGACCTGGAGCGGATAATCGCCTTCCCAGACGGTGGCCGTCGGCAGGCCCTTGGTCCCGGTCATCAGTGAGTAGTTCAGCACGGCTTTCGGATAGCCCAGCCGGTTGGCTTCGTCCTTCTCGACGTTCACGGTGACGGCCTGAAGCGGCTGCCTGTAGTCGGTGCGGACCCTGGCCACTCCCGGGATCGGCCGCAGGATGTCCATGACCTTGACCGCTGTCCGCTTGAGGTCCTGGATGTCTTCGCCGGAAATGCGGACTTCAACCGGCTCACCGAACAGGGCCATTTCGAGCTGCTTCCATTTGACCTCGGCCCCGGGATAGCGGCCGGCGTATTTCCGGCTGTACTCGTCGAGGATCTTGACCGTGGACTCCTTGGAATCGGTCAGGACGACCAGCTGGCCGAGGTCCCTGGACGGGAAGCGGGGGGCATATACGGTATGGAACCGAGGGGAACTCGTCCCGACGAACGAGGTCACGACCTTGACTCTGGGGTCCTTCGTGAGCAGGGCCTCCAGGTCCTTCACGACGGCGTCGGTACGTTCGAGGGAGGTGCCCGTGGGCATGGTGACCTCGACCGCGAATTGGTTCCGCTCGACCTTGGGGAAGGGCTGAATGGGAGCGAGGGAGAGAATGGCCAGGCCCAGAACGAAGGACAGCGCTCCGACCGCAATGACCAGGGCCTTCCTGCGGAATACGATCTCGACGATCCTGTCGTAGCGCTTCTGAAGGCCGCCCAGGAAGGCTGCCCTCCTGCCGGCCTGGCCGGTCTTGACGCCATGCTTGATGAAGGCGTGGCACATGAGGGGAGTAATCAGGGAGGCGGCCAGGAGCGACGCGGTCAAGGCCGTGATCACAGTCGGGGGCATCGTGCGGACAAAGTCGCCGGCCATTCCGGTCATGAAGAGCCGGATCGGGATAAAGCAGCACATGATGATGATGGTGGCCGCGAAGACCGAAGGGAAAAGCTCCTTGACGCTCCGGGAAGCAGCCTGGCGGCGGTCGAAACCGCAATCGAGCTTCTCGATGTAGTTGTCGATGATGATGATCGGATCGTCGACGACCAGCCCCAGGACGATGATCAGCGAGGCCAGGGACACGGTCTGGAGGTTCATGCCAAACGCCCACAAGATGCCGAGGGTCGAGAGGATGGTGATGGGGATGGTCGCCGCCGCGGCCAGGGCCACCCGGAGCGGAAGGAGGACGATCGTCACAGCGATGACCGCGATGACGGCGACGGCGAATTCCTTCAGGAAACCGTCGATAGCCTTGGCCACCGCGTCCGGGATGCTGGAAATGGTCTCGATCTTAACGTCGGGAGGCAGGGTCTTGTTGAAATCGGCAATGACCCGGCCGACATCCCGGCCGAATTCGACGATGTTATTCCCGTCCTGCATCTCCAGGGAGACGACCAGGCATTTCTTGCCGTTGACCCGGACGTAGGACCGGGGTTCCTCGTATTCACGGACGATCCGGGCCACGTCTTTCAGGCGGACGGCGGTCCCGGTCGGGTCGGCATAAACGATCTGTTCGGCCAGGTCGTTCTCGGTCTTGTAGCTGGCCGGGATGGACAGGGGGCGGATCAGCTGGCCGTCGTCAAGTTCTCCGGCGTAGCCGGCTGTGCTCTGGGGGACGATGGCCGCGGCCAGGGTCAGCGGCCGGATGCCATAGCGGGCCAGTTTGGCGTTGTCGAGGTAGACGCTGATCTGCTCTTTCTGGACGCCATAACGCTTGACCCTGGAGACCGAGGGGATGCGCCGGACGTCGGTCTCCAGCCGCTTGATGTAATCCTCGAGCTCCCGGTAGGTCTTGCCGTCGGAACGGACGGACAGAAGCAGGGCCGACGTGTTGCCGAAGTCGTTGTCGGCGACAAGCGAGGTCAGGCCGGCGGGGAGTGCGGTCTTCAGCTCGTTCAGGCCGTGACGGAGCTTCAGCCAGAAGCCGTCGGGGTCCTTTTCGTTGTCCGAGACCTCGACGTAGATGACCATCATGTCCTCGCGGGACACGGAATAGGTCTTGGCCCGCTTGACCGACTTGTACTGGAACAGGTACTGTTCGACCTTGTCGGTAACCTCGGCCTCGACCTGCTCGGAGGACGCTCCGGGATAGACCCCGATGATGACCCCCTGCCGGATCTTGAAGGTGGGGAATTCGTCCCGGGGCATCTTGACCAGGGCAACGATGCCGGTCAGGACCAGAATGGCCGTGAGGATGATGATCGGCTGTTTGTAGCGCAGAAGGAATTCGATTAGCGAACGTTTCTTTTCCGTCATGGCGATCTCCTCCTGCCCGGGCCTATCTTTCGGCGACCTGGACGGCCGAGCCGTCGACGAGCATGTGCTGGCCGGAGACGACGACGGCCTGGCCCTCGTTCAGGCCCTCGGTGATCCGGATCCCGTTCTGGAGCAGCTCTCCCAGTTTGACATAGCGCACCGAGGCCCTGGTCCCGGCCGCGTCCAGACAATAGACGTAGTTGCGGCCTGTCTCATCGACCAGCACGGCCTCGTTGGGGATGACCAGGCCGGAGCCATGTTCCAGCCCCTTGATGACGGCCGTGCAGACCATGCCCGGTTTGATGGCCCGGTCGGGATTGGGG
Organism: uncultured Eubacteriales bacterium; assembly: GCA_964544265.1. GTDB lineage: Bacteria > Acidobacteriota > Aminicenantia > Aminicenantales > Saccharicenantaceae > JALHVH01. The sequence goes on along the minus strand of CAZJBD010000132.1, from coordinate 2,345 downwards.
ACGGCAATCCGGACCTTATAGGCGTGGGCCAGGGGATCGGCCACAACCCCGATGTCCTCGACCGTCCCCTCGAATTCCCGCGCGCCCAAGGCCCCGACCCTGACCAAGGCCCTTTGGCCCTTGCGGACCAGGACGACATCGTTCTCGGGGACGGGGACCTTAGCGAAGACGCGATCGATCCTGACGATGGTGATCGAGGCCAGGTTTGGCAGGGCTACCATACCTGGGTCGATTGAGCGCTTGCCGACGTAGCCGGCGGCGCTTGCATAAAGGCGGCAGTCGGCGATGTTCTTCCGGGCGATGGCCGTGGCCGCCCGGGCCTTCTGCAGTCCGGTCTCAACCTCGACATACTTCACCTCGGGCAGGTTTCCGTTCTTGTACATGCGGGACAGGCGGTTAAAGGCGTCCTCGGCCTGTTTCTCGGTCGCTTTGACCATCTCGTACATATCCTGGTAGCTCGTAGCGTCAATCTCGGCCAGGAGCTGGCCCTTGGCGACGCTGTCGCCCTCGTCGACGTGGACCCGGGTCACGCTGCCGGTCACGGCGAAGCTCTGGGGGATGGACTCTGATTCCGAGATCGTCCCGCTGTAGGCGAATTTCCGGCCCATTTCGGCCGGCGCGACCTTTCGGACCACGACCTTGATGGCCTTTGCCGTTGCGGCAATGTCCTTTGAAGAGCGGCAACCGGAGAATAGCATGAATATCGCAAGAATCGTGCTCGCAGCATTTTTCAGTTTCATGGTTTCCTCTCAACTATTGGACTATTTACGTATTTTGGTCGAAATTCGTTTAAAAAAAATTTACAGGCCTTCGGACATCAGCTTGATGATGAGGTCAATCAACTGCCGGTCTCCGCTCTCAATGAAAAAGTCTATCGTCAAGCTCCTCTTGATGGTCATCAGGGCCCGGACGGCGGCCTTGATCTCCCGGGCCTTGATGAATTTGAATTCTCCTCTTTCGATCCCGAACTTCAGGATCGACCCAATGATCTTTTTGTCAACGGCATCGACCTTCTGCATAATGCCGTCGACGAGACTTCTGTGGGCCTTTATTTCCCCGCGTGCAATATCGTATAGAGTGAGAGCACGGACCTCTTTGAATGTCGTACAGAAGTAGCCGATGAGTTTCTCCTTGGCTGTGTTTTTCTTGGCGATCTCCGCCCGGGCGATCCCGGTTATGCGGGCGATTTGCGCCAGAGCCACGGCCTCGAGCACCTCGTCCTTGCTTTTAAAATAATAATAGAGCGTGCTCTTCCCTTTTCCAGCCTCCCGGGCGATATCCTCCATCGTGGTTTTGTTGATCCCCCACCTCTGGAAGAGCCTTTCAGCGGCCTGGAGGATGGAGGCCTTGACGAGTATGTCTTTTCTCATTATTAGCCTATTCGACCAAATTCGTTTTCCGGTCTAAAATAGCTGATTTCTTATTCGTTGTCAAGTCTTTTTTAAAAAAACTACAAAAAAGCCCTCAATGTTGTTCCCAACGGGACGAGGAATAGGGTTATATCCTCAGGAATAGTATGCCTTCAGTGCGCGGATCGCATGGAGGGTTACCCACTTGCTGGGTTTGCCTTTTTTCTCGATGTCGACCTGGAAGCGGCCGTTGTAAGTATTTTCCAGGGGCCAGCGGCCGTTTTCGTCCTGCTTAGCCAGGATCAAATCTGCGGCGGCCTGCATTCTCGGATCTCTATAGCCGAGCATGGCCAGGATCCCGAAGACCTCCAGGGCATCGCAGTCCCACATCGTCGGAAACCCAAACTTCGTCCACTTCGGCTTGATCTCCCTCTGGAGGTCGTGGCTCCGTTTGAAGATATGATGCCTCAGGAAATACTCTGCGCCCGCTTCGATCGTCCGCCTGACCTCGGCCGACCGCTTTCCGGCCGGGATCTCGGCCAGGGCTTGAAGGATTTTTGCCGCGCTGGAGTGGCAGCTGTGCTTCCCCCAGCACTGCTTCCACCTTTCGTAAGGCCAGCTTTTCGGCACCCTGGCGTTTCCGTCATCAAAGCGGGCATACGTCGTAAGCCACTCAAGGCCTCGCTTGACCCTGGGGTCGTCGCCGCAGCCCAGCCGGATGAGGCTCCAGACCATGTTCCCCGTAAGACAAGGAATGACGCCGCTGTGGTATCCCCCGCCCTTAGAGCTGCCGACATAGGAAAAACCGCCGCTCTCCCGGTCCTGGGAGAGCTCGAGAACAATCTCACAGGCACTCCTGACCCTCGCGTCTCGCCCGTCGGCGCCCAGCTCCGCCAGGATGATGAGCTGCCAGACGGTTCCCCTGTATTTCGTGCGGATGTAAAAATCCTCCCGCTTCTCCCAGAATCCGCCCTTTTTCTGTTTGGCAAGGATCTT
>CAZJBD010000131.1:2641-7291 GCA_964544265.1 uncultured Eubacteriales bacterium | reverse complement strand
ATCGCGAACTTGCGCGACAGGCCGGTCATCGCCTTGAAATCCGCGACCGATAATTCTTTTTTCCCCGACCCGCGGAGCTCGTTGACGATCTCGTCCAGCCAGCGCGAATGGATGTAAAAACCATCCTTGCCCTGGACGATCTTCTTCCGTTCGGTGAGGAGCGAGAGCAGAGTCTGGAGCCGGCTGATCGAAATATGGAACTTCCTCCGGATATCATCCAGGGCAACCCTGGAAAACTTCCCGTCGTAACACATTTTCTCCATGTCGATGAGAATGTCCTCTTCCTGGGGCAAGAGAGGCGCCTTGAAGCTCGCCAGGGCGACAAGATCGTCCAGGACCTGGACCTCGCCGGCCTTGAGAAGATGCTTAAGGGCAAGCTGGAGGACGGTTGCCGAGAGGTCAAAGCGCTTGCCGATTCTGTTCGCCTCAACCCCTCGGGCATCCGAATGCTTTTCATGGAACTGGGCCAGGAACTCCACGATCCTCCGGCACAGGAATTCAAAGCTTTCCTGAGACAGGATATAAAGGGGCGAGAAAGCTAGAATGCGCGCCTTGCCTTCCTCTTCGAGCTTTTGGGCCGCCGCCTCGAGCCTCTCCGGCTCGACTTTACTAAACGCGAGGACGTCTGTCTCCCTCAACCCTTCGAAGCCCTTCTCATCCGCCAGGGCGAGAAGCATATCCTTTTCGTTCCCCGATAGGAGCTCAAGCTTCGAAATCCTTTTGGCCGCCGCGAGCTTCCTTGGATCCTCGGATTCTTGGTGGAGGACCATGCCCCGGCCGAGCGGCTGGCGCGTTTCGCTCTGGACCTCGAAATCCTCCTTCCATTTCGGATCGAACGGCAAGTCGGCAGACACCCGGGCGAACCAGCCGCCCCCTCCGGCCGCTTCTCCCCTGGGGTAATCGTGAACCTCGACCGCATAACCCTTTTTACGGATGACGATCCGGGCCTTGAGGGGGGTGGCGGCCTTCCTCACTGGAAAATCCAGCCGCGCGTCGAAATTCTTCCGTGTTTTCACGGCTTCCCTCCGCCATCCGGGCTCAACGTGAACTCCATGCGCCGCAGAGCGGGGTCACAAGCGACGAGGATGACCCGGACCCGGTCGCCCAAGTCGAAGGTCCGCCCCTTCCGGCGGCCGCGCAGGGTTTTGGCGTTCCGCCGCTCATAATAGTCACCGTCCAGGGACTGGAACGGTAAGAGCCCTTCGACGAAGTAGTCATCCAGTTCGACGAGGAGCCCGGCCCTGATGACATCGCTGATCGTCCCTTCGAACTCGTCGCCCAGCTTCGTTTTCAGGAGACGGAAAATCCTCCATTCGAGGAGGCCTTTCTCGGCTTCATCTGCCTTCCGCTCCATTTTGGAACAATGGAGGGCCAAATCAGCCAGGGGCGCCTTGTCGGCCCGGCCTCCTTCGAGCAAACGCTTCAGGACACGGTGGACGATGAGGTCCGGATAGCGCCGGATGGGCGAGGTAAAATGGGTGTAATCCTTTTTAGCGAGGCCATAATGGCCGAGGTTTTCATCCGAGTAGACGGCCATTTTCAGCGAGCGGAGGACCTGGACGTTGATGAACTTTTCTCCCGGCTGTCCTTTCATCCTTTCAAGGGCCCCTTGGAGGTCCTTCGAACCGATCCGGTCGGCTTTCGGCAGGATGAGCCCAAAATGGCCGACGAGCTCCCTGAGCTTCTCCAGGTCGGCTTCGGCGGGGGCCGGATGGATCCGGAATAAGGCCGGCACACCAGCCTTGGCGAGATGGGAGGCAACGGCCACGTTGGCGGCCACCATGAACTCCTCGATGAGCTGGTGGGCCTCATTCCGCTCAATGGGGACAATGGAATGGAGGCTGCCTTCCTTGTAGACGAGCTCGGGTTCGAGGAGGTCGAAGTCGAGGCTCCCGGCCTCGACCCGCTTCGCCCGGAGCAGACGGGCCAAGTCCCTCATCACGAGAAGGGCGGGAACGACATGAGCATACGTCTTGCGCTCGGCCCTGTCCCCTTCAAAAATCTTGAAGACGGACGTGTAGGTCATCCGTTCGACCGTCTGGATAACCGAGGGATGGAACTCCTCGCGGATGACCTGGCCGGCGCCGTCGATCTCCATGAGGACGGATACGGTGAGCCTGGGCTGACCGGGCCTCAAGCTGCAAAGGTCGTTGGAGAGCTTTTCCGGGAGCATGGGGAGGGTCAGGTCGGGAAAGTAGACGCTCGTTGTCCTCGCCAAGGCCTCGCCGTCAAGAGCCGTTCCCGGCTTAACGTAATGCGACACGTCTGCGATGTGGACGCCGAGGAGGTAATGTCCATTCGGCAGGAACCGGACGCTCACCGCGTCATCAAAGTCCTGCGCCTTCTCGCCGTCGATGGTGACCGTTTGCCAGCCGCGGTGGTCGGTCCTTCGGGCGAGGTCCTCAGCCGTAAGCTCGCTCCTGGCGGCGGCCGCCTCCCCCAGGACCTCGGCGGAGAATCCGGAGGCCAGACCGTGGCGCCTGATGATGACCTGCGTATCCACGCCGGGGTCATCCGGAAATCCCAGGATAGCGGCCAGTTCGAGCGTGGTCCGGTCGGCCTCAACAATCATTCCGGGGCGGGGAAAAGGCTTTCCCATAAGGCGGATGGGAAGCTCCTCGGGCGACATGGAATCGAAAGCGGCCAGATAGGGGGCCCCCCCTCTTTCCACGTAGGTGCCGAGAATTCGCTTCCTTTCCTTCTTGATGATCCGGACAATCTTGCCTTCGGGCTTCCCCCTCCTCCCCCTTTCCCGGACCAGGACCTCAACACTATCGCCCTGAAGGGCACCGCCCGAATCCCTAGCCGGAATGAAGACGTCCTCCGTTCCCACGCCCTCCGGGGTTACGAAGCCAAAACCGCGGAGAACGCTAACCAGTCTGCCGCGGACGAGGTTCGTTTTGGGCGGGAGGGAATAGCGATTCTTCACGCGGCTGACGATCCCATCCTTCTCGAGGGCCCTTAGGCCTTCGAGAAGTTTGTTTTTATTCTTGCGGGGGAGCCGGAGTTCCCTGACGATATCCAAGAAACCCAGCCCCTCCGGATGCTTCCTCAGCAGGGCCGCGATCTTCTTTTCCATGATCTTTCTATCTCTTAATAATAAAATAAGGAAACATAAGGGATCTTGTGCCTGTCTCGGCGGGCCTTCAGAATCCGTATCCTTGCGACCTCCTCGAGGTCGACGTTGCGCTTCCCCTTGAATTCCGCGGAGGCGTCCCTGAGGAACTCCTTTTTCTCCCGCGGGGAGGCTCCCCGCCAGAGGGCTTCATCGACTTCGTCGTCAAGCCGTTCAAGATCCTGTTCACCTTCTTCGCCGGTCCGGACTAGGATCAAAGCCCGCTCAAAGGATGCCCTGAGGCCCTCGAAATCCGGCGGCAGGGCCCCCAGGAAGCGCTCAATCTCATGAACAAGCTTGGCCCTCTTTTCATCCCTGGAGACCGGCTCCCGCCTGCTGCCCGCTTTGCGCTCCGCGTGCCGATTGAAGGCCTTCATGACCTGGTACTCGCAGAAGCCCAAGCTCAGGATTTTGGCGGACCGGCCCCCCTTTCGGAAATTCTCGAAAGCCATCTCCATGCCTTCAAGGACCACGTCGAGAGGCGCCCTCATTTTTTCCCAGCGGGCAATGAGTCCAACATCCCTGGGCGACAGATAAAACGGCGCCCCCCGCTTGCGGAAGAACTCCCGGGCTATAGTTTGATAGTAATGGCTCTGCGCGCGGCCGTCGGCTTCCATGGTGTTTTCGTCACCCAGCCTTGTTCCTCTCGTAAACGATCCTCAGTCCATCGAGCACAAGGTGCGGCTCGTAAACCTCAATGGCCGGGACCTCGGGAGTGAGCTGGCCGCCGAAGCCTCCCGTGGAGACAACCCGGGCTTCCTTGCCCAACTCTTTGCGAATCTGGGCGATGATGTTGGAAACGAGCCCTATGTAACCAAAGTAGAGGCCCGACTGCATGCTCGAGACGGTCGTCCGGCCGATGGCCCGCTTTGGCTTCCGGATCTCGATTCGCGGCAGCTTGGCCGTCTTGAGGTAGAGGGCTTCGGCAGAAATCTGGATGCCGGGGGCGATGGCTCCGCCCAGATATTCGCCCTTGGCCGAGATGGCGTCGAAGGTCGTGGCCGTGCCGAAATCCACGACGACGCAAGGCCCGCCGTATTTTTCGTAAGCGGCAAGGCCCGCGACGACTCGATCGGCGCCGACCTCCAGCGGATTCTCATAAAGGATGGGCATACCGGTCTTGAGACCCGGGCCGACAAGGAGCGCCTGAAGTCCGAAAAGGTCGAGCAAAAGCTCCTGGAAAACCGGCGTCAAGGGTGGGACGACACTCGAGATGATGGCGGCTTCGAACGTGTCGGGCTTGATCCCCTCACGCTGAAACAAGCTCAGGAGGATAATGCCGTATTCGTCGCCCGTTTTCTCCTTGTCCGTTTTAATCCTCCAGTCCTTGAGGAGCTTTCCCCCCTTGAAGACGCCGACAGCGATCGTCGTATTTCCGATATCGAAGGCTACTAACATCTCCGCTCTCCTTTGTCAGTGGGACTCGAGGTCCCGGAACTCGGCCGAATCCTGGCCCTCCTCCGTCCGCCAGTTTCGCAGACGAAACCCCAGAAGTCGTCTCCGCCGATGAACGTTGGCCACGAGGCGGACGCGAT
>CAZJBD010000131.1:0-2541 GCA_964544265.1 uncultured Eubacteriales bacterium | reverse complement strand
AATTATACCATGTCTCCAGGCCGCCGCAAAGAAGTCGGAGCAGAATGTTCTTCTCCACGGATCGTCCGAACCTCTGAATCTCGTCTCCGATCTTCATGGCCGGATTTCCAGGCGTGGTTGTTATTTTTTGAGCTCGGCGAGGACACGGGCCGTGATCCTCTTCTCGAGCTCGCGCTCCATCTCCAGGACTTCCATCCGGACAAGGTCGCGGAAGGCGGACGGGAGTTCTTCCGGGCGAGCCCTCGATCCGGCCTCAGGGGGCGCAGAGGAAGTGGGCCGCTCATCAAGGCTCCCGGACCGGGCCTCAGCCGTCGGGGATTCCGGAAAGGGCTCCTCGGGCATGGTGGGGGGCGAGATCTTCCGGTCAATCGCCTCCCTGACCATCGAGGCCAGCTTCTCTGAGTCGAAGGGTTTCTGGATCACCCCGTCATGGGGAATATTCGCGGCCCTGTCGGAATCAAACAGTTCGAACGTCCCTTTGAGGAAGAAGAGGGGCACGTTCCGGAGCTCCTCGCGGCTAGCCAGGAATCGTCCGACTTCGAAAGCGTCAAGGCCGGGAAGGGAAAGGCCGAGGAGGACCGTATCCGGCCGGATAGAGGGAAGGACATCGACAAGCTCGCGCCCGTCCTCGAAAACGTAGAGATTGAAGTCCGACTCCGGAAAGACCGCCTGGACGGCTTTCTGAACGGAGGGACTGGGGTCGGCGAGGACGATCCTGTAAGGCACGTGACTCCTCTAACATGTTTCGGCCGCGGCTGTCAAATTCTGCTTTCCCCTCGCCGCCTTCCGGCCCAGCAGAGCGATCAGCGGTGTCCCAAGCTCCTGGGCCGTCAGGTCGCACTCTTTATCAATTTCATTCCGCAGCCGCCCATTTAATATTTCGTTTTTCAAGGCTCGTGCCGGTGGCCTTATCCAGCCTGGCCCGGGAAAGAACCTCATCGATTCGAGCCTGAAGCTCCCGGCTCCGGGCGGTGGCCAGATCGCGCTGGACCTGGAGGACGGTATAGCTCGTCGACAGGCCGACTTTGGCCTTTCGTTCTTCGGCCGTGAGCTTTTGTTCGGCCAGCTCCCGGGCGATTTTATAGGCCACGACCCGCTTGGCATTGTTCTCGACGTCCCGAACGGCGCTTCGAACCTCGAGGAAAACCTGCTGTTCCTGTTCCGCAAGCATGATCTTCGATTGCATCAGGTTGATTTTAGCCTGGGCGGCCGCTGCCCGGGAGAAGACGAAGTTCAGGGGCATGGTTACGTTTACGGCCAAGTACCAGTTTTTATATTTGAACTTCAGGGCGTCCTGAATGGCTTGTCTCGATCCTCCCGGAACCGTGCCGATGACGACGCCCGTGAGAGGATTGTCGTCCTTATATAGGATCTGTGTTCCGGAAGAAGCCGGGCTCCAATACTGAGCCGTAAGATTGACGTCCGGGAGGAGCTGATTCCGAGCATAGGTCAGGTCGATATCTTTATTATTGATGTCGAGTTCGGCGGAGGCCAACTCGGGCCGGTCGGCCCTGGCCAAAGCCAGGGCGCTTTCCATGGAAATCTGAGAAGTTCCCACGACGGGACGATCGACCGGCATGATTTGAACCTCGCTCTCCCCGCCCGCCGAACCCATATTGAGCAGGGTTTGCAGAGCGTCCCGCCGGTTTTTAATGAGAACCTCGGCCTGGAGCATGTCGGCCTCCCGGGCCGCCACCTCGGACTGGGCGCTCAGGACCTCGATCGGAGCCATCATCCCGATTTCCGTCTCCCGCTTGTTCCTTTCCAGAAGGTTTTTAGCCAGCTCCAAAGATCCCTGCATGACCTTGTAGTTCTCGATGCTATAGACCAAGTTCCAGTAGGCTTCTTCCGCGTTGTAGAGCATCGTTAAAAGAGCCATCTTGTAGGTCGCTTCGGCAATCCCGCGGTTGTTCCGGGCGACGATGATCTCCCGCCGGCTGATGTTGAATCCGAAGTTCTTCAGCAGAGGCTGGACGAACGTGAAAGACAAATTGCCGCTGTAGTAGGGATTGACCGTCTGGTAGCGCTCATTGCTGTCGTACATCCCGGTCGAAATCCGGGCCTGCAGGCGGCCGCCGGTGGGCAGCCATTGAGAGAGGCCGACTCCGTAGGAGTCCTGTTTGGTGACCCTGATCCCCCCCAGAGAGTCCAGGAACGAAGTCGCAGCCGAACGGTTGTCCTCGCTGGCGTAATCGAACGACATGCTCGGTAAAAATCTTTCTGCTGCTTGCGAGACTCTGAGATCGGCCAGTTCAGGATTTTGGACCTGGACTTGAAGCCCCAGGTTTTTCTCCATAGCCCGGATCAAGCATTCCTCGAGAGTCATGGACTTCGTCGTGTCCTGACCGAGAAGGACGCCGGCCGGAAGAGCCGCCGCGAAGATAATCGCCAGAATTGTCTTGTTCGCCATCGAAGTCCTCCGTCCGCGAGAGTGATTAAGGGACTGTTATTTCTCGATCCAGCCGTCGAGAAGGTGGATCGTCCGCCTGCCGTAGGCCGCGTTCTTTTCCGAATGCGTCACCTGGATGATCGTCGTCCCCG
>CAZJBD010000130.1:0-7320 GCA_964544265.1 uncultured Eubacteriales bacterium | reverse complement strand
CCCTTATATGGTACAAATGAGGAATAACTCCCTTTTTTATATCTTCTTGATAACCTTCTCGCTCATTCAAAAAGATATAATCCCCCTCAAAACCAATAACCTCTGTTTTTTCTTTCAAGCTCTTTCCTAATTCTTCATATGCTCCTTTTATAGATCTATTGAGCTCTTCAATAGCAAAACCATATTTTTGTTTAAATTTCCATTTTTCTAAACTTGCTCTTTTATGACAAAAATAAGCATATGCTATATCAAAAGCACCTGGCGAACCAAATTCATCCTCTTTATGCAAAGTTATATTTGCCCCCCCAACTCGGATGTTATGTTTTTCAATCAAAACATCTGCAATTTGCTCTAATCCATCAAGAAACCCTTCAAAAGATTTAACAAAACTTTTCAATTTTATTTGTCTGGCATAATCAAGCTGATCATTCAACTCCTCGCTTTGTGCATAAACTAAAGCAAGTGCGGCGTCTCTTTTTGTGGCTATACTCTTAAATCCCCCCTTGCCATCTGATTCATTTCTTCCTAACCAAAATATAGGCAGAATATTATAAGATAACAAATTTTTCTTGCTTGTCCGTATCTGTTCCTTATCATCAAGATAATCGACTTTGTTGAGAACAAAAAATAACCTCGGAACCTTCGACCTCACCTGCTTGAGAAATTCTATTTCGACCTCTGTAACCGGAGGGTCTGCCGAGATCAAAAATAAAGCGGCGTCGCATTGGGGAAGGAAATTGAGCGCGGCCTCCGTGTTATGACGGAACGTGGAACCCACGCCGGGAGTATCGATGAGCACGACGCCTTTGCTGAGAATCGGTCCGGGATGAAAAACATCCACTTGCTGAACGTTCAGGCGGTTCTTCGAGTTTCCGGCCTCCGTGACATAGCCAGCCAGAAAATCGGCCAGTTCCTCGGCACTCTCGGCCGTGACTTCCTTGGATTCCAGCTTGTTCAGAAAGAGCACTCGGGCCCTGAGCGACTTGCCTGACCGGATGAATGTCGGAATCGCCGTCTGAGGAATAACGTCTGTAGGTAAGACGGCATCACCCAGCAGGGCGTTAAGCAACGTGCTTTTTCCGCGCTTAAATTGCCCAAGGACGGCCAGGTGAAAATGGCCCCGTTCTAGCCGGCCTTTCAGTCCAGCGAGCCGCTCGAGTTCATATCCGAACTCGTCTCCCAAGTGGCTAAGCACAAGAATAGCACGCTCAAGAGTTGCGGATAAAGATTCTCCATGAGGCGCGAGCTTGTTAATTTCGGAACTGGCTTTTTTCCCGGCCTCGATCGGATCTCCTCTGGGCGGATTGTTCATCAAATAACTCCTCAAGGTCTTGCCGCAGCCCGTGGCATTCTTGGCCTAGACCAGAGCCACCAAGAAGACCTTCTTAGGAGTCATCAGCCCAAAGGGCAATCGCGCGGGGGACTCCATCCCCTTTATGTATTCAATATTGCCCGATTTATGCAAACAAGTCAAGCAGAGCTTGGGAATGCAATTCAACATCTTGACGAGGTTTTTAGAAGCTTTTATAATAAGACGAAAATATTGATAGAGGGGATGGAGTGCCCCCCGACAAACGCCCTGACCGGGGCTGATGACTCCTACCACGCGAACGCTTTCGGCGGTGGAGTTTATCCGGTGTCCGCGTTACGGTCCCGGAGGTGTTTGTCCTATGGTTTCCTGCAGCGTCCTGTTTGAAAAATCCGCGGAGCCCCTAACCAGCGAGAGCCCCAAAGCTCCCGCTTTTTTTGGCGATCTCAACCTTGACCAAGTCGTAAACGCCATTACGGCCGGCAAAGAGGAATACAACCTTGAGCCCTTCTTTTATACGCCGCTGTCCTCCCTCGAAGCCATTGAATATCGCCATGAAATCATGCGGGACCTGGAAAATGAGGTCATTTTCGGCCATATAAAATCATTTGAATGCAACATGCGCGCCATGCGCGAACAACTCACCCAAGCGGAAAAGTTGCATTACGGATCTCAAAAAAAACGGTGGTTCCTGGAAGCCGTGGAGATGTATTGTCAGGCCATCACCGGCCTGGCTATGGATTTGAGTTGCGCGGATATTCGCTCCCGCGGCCTGTCGCTCTTCCGCGACTACCTTAGGAGCTATGTTGACTCCGACCGTTTTATTGCTCTTCTTTCGGAAACGAAAAAACTTTTGTTCGATTTGTCGACGGTCAAGTATTCCATCTGCATAGACAAAAGGAGTGTCAAGGTCAGCCGCTACGATAACGAACCCGATTATAGCGCGGAGGTGGAACAGGCTTTCGAGAAATTCAAGCAGGATGGAGTTAAGGATTACACCGTTGAGTTCCTTGAGTTGCCCTCCATGAATCATGTGGAGGCCAAAATCCTGGATTTGGTGTCTGAGCTGTACCCAGATTTGTTTTCGCGACTCGACGATTTCTGCACAAAAAACATCCGGTACGCTGATGAAACGGTCACCGCTTTCGACCGGGAAATACAGTTTTATGTCGCCTATCTGGAGCATATCGGGCTGTTGAAACGAGCGGGATTGAAATTCTGCTATCCGCAGATCTCCAACATGTGCAAAGAAGTATGCAATTATGAAGGATTCGATATGGCCCTCGCCTTTAAACTCGTTAATAACGGCGCCGCCGTTGTCCATAACGACTTCACCCTTGAAGGCGCGGAGCGTATCTTTATAGTATCCGGTCCAAACCAGGGCGGCAAGACGACCTTTGCCCGCACCTTCGGGCAGCTTCATTTTCTGGGCGCTCTCGGCTACCCCGTGCCCGGCAGCAAGGCAAGGCTTTTCCTCAGCGATAAGTTGTTCACGCATTTCGAGAGCGAGGAGAACATTAGGGACCTCCGCGGAAAACTGCAGGACGACCTGGTCAGGATTCACGATATCCTGAGCCGGTCCACATCAAACAGCATCATCATCTTGAACGAGATTTTCACCTCAACCACGCTGAAAGACGCTTCTTTCCTAAGCCGAGAGATCCTGGAAAGAATAATCCAATTGGATCTTCTGTGCGTTTATGTCACCTTCATCGACGAGCTTGCGTCTTTGAGCGAAAAAACCGTCAGCATGGTCAGCACGGTCACTCCCGAAAACCCGGCGATTCGGACCTTCAAAATCATACGCCGGCCGGCCGACGGTCTGGCGTACGCTCTCTCGATCGCCGAAAAGTACAGGCTTACTTATGGTCATGTCAAGGAGCGGATAAAGCCATGAAAGTGTTTCTCATGTTTAAAGACAGGGATTTTGACTTGGAATCTCCGCTGCCTCAAAGCGAACAATCGCTAACCGAGGACTTGGACTTGATCACGCTGTTCAAGGCTATGGCCGGCGATGACACGCTTCTGTTTGAGGTCGCGAAAAGAGCCGTTTTGTCCCCTCTTCAGGATGCGGATCAGATCCTCTATCGTCAGCATATTCTTCAGGATTGCTTGAACAATTCTGCCATCGTCAGGAAAGTTTATGACCTCGCCGGGGAATCAATTGAGCGAGAGAAAAAGATGTTTTTCAGCATTTTCAGCCGGCATCCCAGGGGGATACTATATAGTTCCATAGGGGTGATGAAGATGTTCGTGGAAGGGCTGAAGATGCTCCGCGCCGTCGCCGACGAGCACGCGGACAAATTCTCATCGGCCGGCTTTACGAGACTATTTTCCATGCTCCAAGAGGAATTGGGAGATACCTATTTCGCCGCCCTCCAGGCTCATTTGACCGAATTGAAATTCAGGTCCGGCGTTTTGATCAGCGCGGAACTGGGCAGAGGCAACAAAGGCACCAATTATACACTTCGCAAATCGGACAAAAAGAAAAAGAGCTGGATACAACGCCTATTCGAGAAAAAGGCGCCCGCCTTCGGGTTTTCCATTGCCGATCGTGACACCAGCGGAGCCCGCGCCCTGTCGGAGTTGGAGGATAGGGGGATCAACCGCACGGCCAACGTGCTGGCTCAATCCGCAGACCATATCCTTAATTTCCTTACCAAGTTGAGGAATGAATTGGCCTTCTATGTGGGTTGCTTGAATCTGCGCGAACACCTCGCCCGGAAGGGATACGCTGTGTCCTTTCCCAAACCGGCTGATCCAGATGAGCGGGTCCATTCCTTTAGGGGACTTTATAATATCTGCCTTGCTTTGAACATACGGCAAAGAATAATAGGCAACGACACGAACGGAGACGGGAAAAACCTGGTGCTGATCACGGGAGCCAACGAGGGCGGAAAATCGACATTTCTTCGGAGCATCGGGTTGGCCCAGCTGATGATGCAATGCGGCCTGTTTGTCCCCGCTCACTCCTTCAGCGCAAACATCTGTGGACGTTTGTTCACCCATTACCGGCGGAAAGAGGACGTCTCGATGCGCAGCGGGAAACTCGACGAGGAGCTCGGCCGGATGAGCGATATCGTCGATCATTTAACGCCCCATTCGCTCGTGTTGTTCAACGAATCATTCGCCGCGACGAACGAACGGGAAGGTTCGGAGATCGCCCGGCAAATCGTGGGAGGTTTGGTTGAACGGAACGTCAAGGTATTCTTCGTGACTCATCTCACCGAATATGCCCGGGGCGTTTATGATAGACATCCGGCAAACGCCCTCTTCCTGCGGGCCGAACGAAAACCCGACGGGAGCCGGACGTTCCGGATAGTCAAAGGGGAACCTCTTCAAACCAGCTTCGGCGAGGATCTTTACAGAAAAATATTCGGTCCGCCGGATAGCTCATTGTCTTCTGCCGGCTTGCGTTGACATGCAGTTTCGGATTAAATGAGGGGACTTCCGTGTTGAAACTGGGTTTCTTTATCGCCTTAATATTCGCCCCTTTTGCGGCAGCCGCCGCGTTTATCATTACATACACCGAATATACTAAGCACTTCGTTGACAAGAAGAAGGTATTGAAGAGAGCTTTGGGTATGGCCTTGGTGGCCTTCCTTTTCTTTTTAATTGTCCCCACACTCTTGATGATCTGGCTGTCCTCGGTCTTATAGCTGAGCTCTGGGCCGCTTTTCAAGTCCGGAGGTTTTTAGAGCGTTTGATCTCGAGGAGAAACACGTTTTTTGGTGACAGCCATGAGAATGGTCCCGGCCGTTCCCACGAGCACCGAATATCCAAATCCCCAGGCGGCGCCCACACCCGTCCAAAGGGCACCCACGATGACACTCGACGCGAAATCGCCGACACCGTTGACGGTGCCGAGCACGCCATAGGCCGTGCCGGAGACGGACTCTTTGACATAGTCGCGTACTGCAACGCCCTCGATCGTATCTTCCCAAGCGATGAAGACGCCGGCCAGAACGAAACAACCGGCGAACCACAAGATTGACGGCAACGCAATAGCAAAACCGATAAAAGTAACGACTGCCACGGCATAGCCGACGGCCAGGTACTTGGTCCGAGGGAACCGGTCACTGAGAGTACCAATGGGGTAAGACGCCAGTGCATAAACGATGTTGCGGACGAGATAGAGAAGAGCGGCATAACGCGATGCGTTCAGGAGGCCCATCTCCGTTTCCAGCACCGTGGTCGCCCGCAGAATCATCAAGGTCGGGGCGAAGTCGGCCATACCAAATAGCCCGACGGCCCAAAGGAACTTCCGGTAGTCGTGAGGCATTCCTTTCAGAGTGCTCATGAATTGCATCTCATGGTTGAGGGGGCGGCGTTTCTCGGTGGCGAGCAGGACGATCGACAGAACCGCCAGGAGGCCGGGAATTAACGTCAGCAGGAAAATCATCCGGAAGACACCGCCTTGCGCTTCGGCGCCATGGGGGAGCCAGGAATTGACAAGCTGCACGATCCCAGGGTGTCCCGCTGCCCAGGTTAAGACGGAGAAGGCCACAAGTGGGCCCAGGACCGCGCCGGCCGTATCCCCGGCCCTATGAAAGCCGAATGCCTTCCCGCGGTCCTTCGCGTCGACGGACTCGGCGAGCAAGGCATCGCGAAGCGGTCCGCGGATGCCGCGACCCAACCAGCCGGCGGCACGGCCTACTAGGATTAACGGCCAGGCGAAAGCAAAGGCGAAGATGGTCGTAGCTACGGCGGTGAGAACATAGCCGACGACGGTCCAAGGCTTACGGTGCCCGATCCGGTCGCTGCTGTATCCCGCGCCAAGCTTGACAAAGCTCGAAACGGCATCGGCTACCCCTTCGATGAATCCCAGCGCCGCGGCCGATGATCCGATCGCCTGCATGAATTGAGGCAGGACGGCCGTGGCCATCTCATGGCCAAAGTCGCCCAGGAGGCTCGTCAGCCCAAAGCCGAAGACATTCCGGTTGAGCCATTTGCCCGGCCTGAACTCAGGCTCCGACGTCGTTCTGCCATTGGCCATTATCCTAGCCTCCTTCGAGATCGAATGCATCCGTTAGGTCCGGACTATCGCATTCAGTCTCAGAGGGATGATCAACTCTAAGCCGCTCGATAAGCCGAAGCTTCTCTTCCCTCGTCTTAATCAACATAATCTCGGCAGGAGGAGGCTTGAGCGCCTCCGCATCCCTTTGTGCCCCTCTCTGAAGCTCATGGCAAATCATAGATCTTAACCGTGCGGTTGACCGCCTTAAGGCCCTCCATCGCCCAAAACGGGAGCATCGAGAAGACGAGGATCAATCCCAGGTCTGCCGGGCCAAGCGCCTGGGTCTTGAATACAGGCTGCAGAAATGGCGCATAAATAATGGCCAACTGGAGCAGGAAGGACACACCGCCGGCCAACACAAGATGAGAGTTGGAGAAGACGCCGAGACGGAACAAGGACTTGTTCATGCTCCGGCAGCTCAACGAATGGAAGAGCTGGCTGCAGGTCAGCACTGCCAGCGCGACGGTCCTGGCCCTGCCGATGCCCTCCTTTTCGACTAGGAGGACATACGCGAATGAGGCAAGAGTGCAGAGAGCGATGAATGCGCCCTGGGCCAGGATCAGCCATCCCCTAGCCTTGGTAATGAGAGGCTCATCAGGCTTGCGGGGCGGTCGGTTCATGATCTGCGGGTCGACAGGGTCGATTCCCAGCGCCAGGGCCGGCAGACTATCCGTGACCAAGTTGACCCAAAGGATCTGGATGGGCAGGAGTGGAACAGGTGTGCCTATGAGAGCCGCTGCGAACATGACCAGGATCTCGCCGAGGTTGCAGGACAGGAGGAAATGGATGAACTTGCGGATGTTGTCGTAGATGCCTCGTCCCTCCTCGACAGCAGCTACAATCGAAGCGAAGTTGTCGTCCGTGATGACCATGTCCGAGACTTCTTTGGTCACATCAGTCCCGGTTATACCCATGGCCACACCGATATCGGCCTCCTTGACGGCCGGCGCGTCATTGACGCCGTCGCCGGTCATCGCCGCGATCTCGCCTCGCC
>CAZJBD010000129.1:5033-7354 GCA_964544265.1 uncultured Eubacteriales bacterium | reverse complement strand
CGAAGCGAACGTTGGAAGGGGGAAACGCGAAG
Organism: uncultured Eubacteriales bacterium; assembly: GCA_964544265.1. Lineage (GTDB taxonomy): Bacteria > Acidobacteriota > Aminicenantia > Aminicenantales > Saccharicenantaceae > JALHVH01. Next base: position 7,322 of record CAZJBD010000129.1, on the reverse strand, counting down.
CGGGTTCCCCCTCCAAATTGACTCGCCCGGCCGGGATTGATATTGTAAACCTCGAATATCAGGAAGAGAAATACATCCAGGATCCGGCTTCGTTTACGATGATGAACACGGTGCTGGACGCGGCAGAGGCTAAGAGAGCATTCCGTGGAAACTTGGAAGAAAACCTTTGCGGTCATATGGAGCGGGCAGCTCTTTTCGACTCTGAGCAGCTCCGTCGTGGGCTATGCCGTCATCTTCTGGCTGAGCATCGAAACCGGCTCGGCCGAGATCCTGGCCTTTTCCTTTATCGCGACGTTCCTGCCCCAGCTCCTCCTGGGCCCGTTTACCGGAGTGTTCATCGACCGCTGGGACCGAAAACGGATCATGATTCTGGCCGACATCTTCATCGCGGTCTGCTCCGCGGTCATGGCCGTGCTGTTCGCCCTGGGCCAGGTCCGGATCCCCTACATCTATCTTCTTCTGGCCCTGCGTTCGGTGGCAGCGCCTTCCACGTTCCCGCCATGCAGGCGTCCGTCCCCCTGCTGGCCCCGGAGTCCGAGCTCTTGCGTATCGCCGGCATCAACCAGGCCATCCACTCGGCGAGCTACATCGCCGGCCCGGCCCTGGCCGCCTTGCTCCTCAACGCTTTCGGCATGACCTGGGTTCTGCTTTTTGATGTCCTCGGGGCCGCGATCGCCTGCGTCACCCTGGCCACGGTTCATATCCCCCGCCCGGCAAAAAAGGAGGCCGCCCCCGAGCCTCACGTCGTGCGCGAGATGAAGGAAGGCCTTCGGGAGGTTACCAGCCGGCCCGGGCTGATGTGGCTGTTCATTTTTGTGATCCTGGCCACGTTTTTCATCATGCCCCTCTCGGCGCTCTTCCCGCTCATGACCACGAAACATTTTTCCGGGGGGACCTATCAGATGAGCCTGGTCGAAATCGCCTGGGGCCTGGGAATGCTTCTCGGCGGCGTCCTCCTGGGCGTCTTGAAGCGCAAAACCAATAAGGTGATTCTCCTCAACCTTTCCTACCTCCTCCTCGGGGCGGTGTTCTTCGCTTCCGGGCTCCTCCCGCGGACGGGGTTCGGGTTCTTTGTGGGCCTGACTCTCGTCGGCGGAATAGGCGGCGCCGTCTACGGCGGCGCCTTCACCGTCGTCGTCCAAACCACCGTCGATCCCTCGGCCATGGGCCGGGTATTTTCTATCTACGGGAGCATCATTCTGGCGCCGGCTATGTTCGGGCTTCTGCAGACCGGATTCGTGGCCGACCGGGTGGGGATCGTCAACTACTTCCTCATCACCGGGGCAGCCCTGGCGCTCATCGGAGCCGTGTCTTTTTATATCCCCGCGATCCGGCGGATGATGGATGGGGACGGCGGCCGCTCGTGCTCGGGCTAAAAAGTCAAGCAAACGCCGATTCTCGCCTGGAAACCGGAAAAATCAAGTTTAAAATCCCGAACCCGGGATGAGGTCGACCCTTCCGGCCAGTAATTGGTCGGGAATTCCGCTTCCATCGTTCCCCAGGGCGCCGCGATGGTCTCCTTTTTAATGGCCCACCTGCCTTCCCAGGTCGTCTCGATGTCTCCGCGGATTTCCCGGCCCCTTCCGGCGATTTTTTTCACGGCCTGGTAGGAATAGGCGCCCTCCAGGAAGATGGCCAGCCTTTTCAGGACCGGGTATTGAAGTCGAGCCCCCAGGTCGGCGGCGATTCCGGTTCCTTTTCCCGTTTCCTCAAGATGCCCCGCCATCTGGCTGGCATCGAAATCCATGTCCGGACCTTGCCTGTGCCAGACATATTCCCATTCATAAGAGTAGCGGCAATCGGCGAAGACGGGGCCCGCCGCTATAAACGTTTCCAAAGTCAGTTTGCGAGAGATAGGCATCTGGTAATGAAGACCAGCCAGAACGGCCAGGGCCCTGGCGGAAAGGAGGTAGGGGAAATATCTGACGTTCTCCCGGTCCTCGTAATTTAAGGGCTCCTGGCGGGTATATTCGAAGGAAAAGTCCGCTTCCCTGCGTCCGATAGAGGCCCTGGCCCCCAAAGAGACGGAGAGCCTCGGAGATATACGGTAGCGAAATCTCATTCCGAAGGGGAGGGTCAGGGTAATTTTTTTGCGGCCTGATGGCTGGTTTTTAGACCAGGAAACAATCCCGCCCTGATCGCGGAGAGAATCGAACAAACGGTCATAAGAGAAATCCTGGATTTGGTTGTCATAGTCCACCAGGCCGTTGAACGCGGAGAGTCCGGGCTGGGCCGGTCCGCCGAAGAATTCAAATTGAAAACGATGAGATCCCTCTCCGGCCGTCCCGG
>CAZJBD010000129.1:0-4933 GCA_964544265.1 uncultured Eubacteriales bacterium | reverse complement strand
GGTCCGCCGAAGAATTCAAATTGAAAACGATGAGATCCCTCTCCGGCCGTCCCGGGAGGGGAAGCCGGAAGAGCCGTGGTGAGGCCGACGGCCAGGAAAAACACCGCCATGTTTCTGAATAGTCTGAAAGCTCCCGTTTTCTTTCCGTGCATAGTATTCTCCTTTGTTCCCTAGTCGATGACGAAATCCCGCTGCTTCAGCCAATCGACCACATCCTGGAAAAGTTCCACCGGCTGGGTCAGGGACACGGCATGACAGCTCTTGTCGTATAACGGAAAACGGATGATCCGAGTCCCGCCGGCCGGCATGCCGGGGAAAGCGTTGGCTCGATAGGTCACGATGACGCGGCCCGGCCGGCTCTCCCCGCCCACGGGATTTTCCGATACACGTGCAGAGTTCACGATCTCCGAGTATCTGGCCAGGCTGGGAGCAAAGGCCTTGGAGTAGACGACGAGGTCGTATGCGGCGTGGGTGACGAAGGTCTCGACAGAGAGCAAGTTCTGGAGGAACATCCGGCCGTAGCGGATATCGGCCGGATGAGCCTCATATCCTCGTTTCATGGCCACATTAAAGACATGAAAAGCCCAGAGGGCATTGCCGTTATTTCCGAGGAAATAGCGGTCCCAGGGCTGAAGAGGGCCGAAAACGGCCGTCACGTTGCCTGGCTCAGTCTGTATATGCACGGCTTCCTTCACCGCGGGATCGAGGAAAAGAACACGAACCGACGCCTGAACTTTCGTTTCGTTCTGGCCGATAATATTGGGGTTGGCCAGGCGATAGGCCTGGGTTCGGGCCGCGGCGTAGAATGGGGCAAGCCGGGTGACATCCGCTCCCGTTACCCGGATCAGGTTGGAAACCGTCCGCAGAAGAATGCCGGCGTTGCCGAAATATCCGTCCAGCCAGCCTTCCGGCTTGACGTAAATATACGGATCCCGGCCGGCGGCATGAAGAAATTCATAACGATCCGCATAGGCTGCAGGACGAAAAGGAATCCCCACCTCCGCGCCGATTTGGTATAACTCTGAGCCGGGCCGGCGAAGCATTTCCTCGGTCAGCTCTTCGCGGTATCCCCAGGGCACCGAGGGCTGGATGAGGATCTGATGTCCGAATTGCCGGCTGATAACTTCGGGCGGAACGGTATGGCCCCGGTAATCGGGGAAGACGGCTTCGAGATGTTCCTGGATTTCGCGGGCCAGGGACGGGTCCTGGAACATCTCCCGGCCGCTGCCGTAATCGGCGTAATTTAAAAGGAGATGGAGCATGCAGGTGGCCCGGTCGCCGCCGTAGCTTTCACCGACAATGACGACCCGATTGGAGCGCAGGGCGGGATGCCGGGTAAAGAAGCGGAGAATGACGCGGATGTAGTCCGCGGCATCGAAGAGGGGATTGTAATTCTGGGCGTTGAACTCCTGCCAACGGGCCAACTCTTCGGTGACCCGGGTCATGATGTTATAGGAGAAACCTGCCTCCCGGGCGTCGATATAGAGGAGGTTTCCCAGGCGCGTCCAGGGGACGGGGTTGGAAATATAGCCGTTCCCCCCGCCGCCTTCGATGCTGTTATCGATCGTAAAGCGGCCCGTATACATGCTCATCAAGCCGGAGGAGGTGGCGCTGGCCGGGCCGCCGTTGAAGAAGACGAAAAGGGGCTTGTCTTCGGGATCTCGATCGGCCGCCTGGAAGCTGTAAAAAATGCGGGCTTCTGAGGAGCGCAGGTCCAGCCGGTTGAAATAGCTTCCGTAGTGGAAATAAAAAGAAATGGGCTCTATGGTCATAAAGCCCGCCTCATTGTGGATCGCCTGAGCGCGGGGGGCTGAGTTCGAATTCCCCACCGGCGAAAGGATTAGAAAGAGCAGACAAAGGCAGAGCGGGATGGGACGCTTCATATTCCCTCCTTCAAAAAGATCCATTCCCTAGACATTTCTAGACGAAGACGTAAAATACTTCTTTTTTTGCAGCAAGTTCTATGCCAGGCTTTCGGCGGCATAGCCCGCGAATAGAGAAGCGATTTTTTCCCGAGAGAAGCGGCGTATTACGGCCTTATCAGAGGCGTCCTTGGGCGCGTTGTCCTGGCAGCCAGCGGTCGCATATGTAAGATTTTTTACATGGGGCTTCCCATCCGGGCGTCCTTCCGGAATGAGGGATTCCTAAGGCCAGGGAAATTATGGGTTCACCACTCCGGCGGCGGCAGTGCGTTCCAGTTGAGGAGCGCGTTCCAGAGGAACCGATAGTCCGAGCGGTTCAGGTCCCTGTGTATCGGGTTGAAGTTGAAGGCGAGGACGCGGCCCCGGCCGGCTGCAAGGTCGAGGATCGCAGGCCGCCCCTCCAGGTCGTCTTCTCCCTTGAGGGCGCCGCTTAGGAGCATCTTGATTTCGTCTTTCTTCCCCTGTTCCTTGGCATCCTTCGGCTTTCCGGTCCCGGGACCGCTTTCCTCGCGATCCTCAGCCCTAGGTTTGGTGCCCCATTGGAGAACGACAGCCCGCTGGCCGGCCTGGGCAATATCGTAAACGGGAAGTGCCGTGCGGAAGGCCGACGTGACCTCCGGGTAGCCGTAGGCGAGCGGATGATCCGGCCTCACAAATTTCACCTTGAGCTCCGAACCCGGCGTGAAGAAGGCGCCCGGTTTCCGGTAGACCTCCCGGACGAGCCCCCCGTCGAGGGCCAACGCTGAGCCGTTGCCGAGCGTGATGAGCAGCCCTCCGGCTTCGAGATACTTCTCCAGGTTGGCCATGCCCGCCCAGCCGATTCCTCCCGTTATATCTTCCGAAGCATCAGGCACTCCGTGGCTGGGGTATTCCTTGGTCTTCGTGTAGGCCATCGGCCCATACTTCCTGTCGATGCCCTGGATCTGATCCTGAAGCCGGAGATAGTTCTGCCCGAAGAGGATGATGTCGTATCGCTCGAGGAGGCGTCCGGCGCGGATATCATCATCGCGGATGTATGAATATGGAATCTTCTCCCTATCCAGCACGTAACGGATCCAACCGACCGACTCGGTATCGGCCCAAGTGTGCCAGATGGCGAGGCGGGGCAGCTTCGATTCGTGGCGAGGGACGTCCGGGACGGCCGGGGAGCTCTCGAAGTCCACGGCCAGCTCAGCAGCGGTCTGCTCGAGCGCTTTCTTCAAACCTTTTTGTTCCGTCAGGATCCAGGAGCCGGCCGGATAGTCCGCCGCTCCCGACTTGAAGGGTTTCTCGGCGATTTGGACCCGGAAAGCCGCCAAGCGGCTCCGGACCGCCAGAAGGGCCTCCTGACCCGTATCTTTCAGCAGGAAGACGGGTCCTTCACCGCTGACCCGGCCCGGGGATTCCAACCTGCCCTGGACCGGAGCGACCGGCGCGTCCAGAACTTTTGCGTCGTCGATTCTCTTGGCCTCCAGTCCGTAATGGATGGGGAGGGCCCATGAAACGTCGTCATAGGGCTCATAAGGGGTGTCGGGCGGAAATTCCTGGGGAACGAGCAGGTCCACGGCGTAGTTCCGGTATGGCTGGTCGAGCCGCACGACGTAGGTCCCGGCGGCGAACTCGCCTTCCTCCACTTTGAAAGGCGCGGTCGCCCGCGAAACCTCGATCCTATGGGTAAGGAGGAGGTTTATCATCTCGGCCACGCGCTTACGGTCGCCCTGATCCTCAGGTATGGCGAACGCGAAGGGGCTGCCCTTCACTCCTTTCTGCCAGGAGTTGTAGCCCTTGCGGTAAAAATTACGGAGCATCTCTTTGGCGTTTTTGGCCGTGTAATCGAGAATGGCCAGGCAGCCGCTCTCCTGGTAATTTATGTTGTTGCGGAGCGACCAGCGGAATTTCCGGTCCGGCGGCATCGGCCGGTACCATTCCCGGCTGGTGACCGGGCGTCCCACGTAGCGCTCTTCGTTCGGCCGGAGGACCCGTTCGACGGTCTCGGCCGTGGCGTTCCCGTACGTCTCATAGCCGCGTCCCATGCTGTTGTGGTTGACGGCGATCGAATCAATATAATGATGCCCCCAGCCTTCGCCGAATCCCCACGTCCAGACGCCGGGCATGCCCATTCCCGTCAGGGCGCCGATCTCGGCGAAGGACATCTCGAAAAACTCGTTGATGAGGATCGAGTCGAGGTTATTGTTGAACGGCCCCGTGCCGTTCCAGGTCTGGAGGAGGGGGATCGACTCGTGGAGATCGTGGACAACGGTCGGATGATAGTCGAAAAACATCCGGCTTACGGCCCGGGACAGCTCCAGCGCCTCCTGGTGGGTGTCGCGGTTGTTGTCGTGGAAGACGTAGTGGCCCCAGTAGGGAGGCGAGTCGGGCGGCAGGCGGTCGAAATCCGTTTTGCCTTTGAGGTAGCGGTAGAACCAGTCAACGGCCTTGTCGCGGCCGTCCGGTTCTGAGACCGGGTTGATGAGGACGATGACCTTGCTCCGCACGTTTTGGATCATCGGCTGCTCGGATACGGCGAGGCGGTAGGCCAGCTCCATGACCATTTCCGGGCTTCCCGTCTCCGTGGAATGGAGGCCAGCGTTGAAGTAGTAGATCGGGCGTCCTGAGGCGATGAGGCTTTCGGCCGCCTCCGGAGACGTCCTCCGGGGATCGGCGAGGGCGGCGGTGGCCGCTTTAAACCTGGCGAGATCACGGATCCCTTCCTCGTCAGCGATGGCGACCAGAAGGATGTCTCTCCCTTCCTCGCTCCGCCCGATGACCTCGATGCGGACACGCTCCGAGGCCCGGTCAAGCTCCCGGAAGTAACCGTAGATCTTGGCCGTGTTCGAAAGCTCCCCTCCGGCCCCGACGATATGGCCGAGATACCGGGTCGGCGAAGGCACGGTGCTCGAGGCGGGGACATAGGCAACCCAGGGATTACAGAAGCGCGCCTCGGTCGTGAATTTGGCGATCGCTTCTACCGATCCCGCTTCGGGAGTGTCCGGAGCGTAGGGGTTTCCGCCCTGACCGAACGCGATGGCGAT
>CAZJBD010000128.1:0-7373 GCA_964544265.1 uncultured Eubacteriales bacterium | reverse complement strand
GCCTCCTCCGGGCATCGCCCCTGCGCCATTGTCTCTATCACACGAAAAGATGCTTCCGGAGACGCCTGTAATAGGTGCTTGGGGGCCATCACTTGGCCGAGAACTCGTGGACCGTCAGGCTCATGAGCTTCTTTCCGGGTTCCAGGATCGTCGAGGGGAAATCAGGGTGGTTGGGGGAATCCGGAAAGTGCTGGGTCTCCAGGCAAAAGCCGGCATGCTTGGCATAAACAAGGCCGTACTTGCCCTTGATTGTTCCGTCCAGGAAGTTTCCGGTGTAAAACTGGATCCCCGGCTCGGTCGTGGAGATCTCCATCTGACGTCCAGTAACGGGCTCATAGACGATGGCCGCGAGGGCCAGCGCGCCGCTGCTGTTTCTCAAAACATAGTTGTGGTCGTAGCCGCCTTTGACCTGGGCGATCCGGGAACCGATGGCCGCCGGCGCCGAGAAATCCATCGGAGTCCCTTTGACGTCCCGGATTTCGCCCGTCGGGATGAGGCCTTCGTTCACGGGCGTGAATTTGTCCGCGTAAAGCGTAAGCTGGTGACCCAGGATGTCGCCCTTCCCGGCCAGATTGAAGTAGCTGTGGTGGGTTAGGTTGACCGGGGTCGCCTTATCGGTTTCGGCCTCATAAGAGATTCGGAGTTCGTTATCGTTGGTCAGAGAATAGGTAACGATGACCTTCAGGTTACCGGGGTATCCTTCCTCGCCGTTGCAGCTTAAATAGCTGAACCGGACGCCTACCGCATTGACGACCTTCACCGGCCTGGCCGCCCAAACGACCTTGTCGAAACCCTTGAGGCCGCCGTGCAAATGATTGATCCCGTTGTTGGTCGCCAGCTTGTATTCGACGCCGTCCAGGACAAACCTGCCCTTGGCGATCCTGTTCCCATATCGGCCCACGATCGCGCCGAAATAGGGACTCGCCTTGAGGTAGCCGGCAAGGGAATCGTGGCCGAGGACAATGTCGTCCAGCTTCCCGTCCCTGTCAGGGACCTCGAGCGAGACCAGGGTGGCCCCGTATGTCATAAGCCTGGCCTTCAAGCCTTTATGGTTCGTAATGGTATAAATCTCGACCGTTGTCCCATCGGGCAAGCTCCCGAAGGGTTCTCTCGTGACGTCCATTATAGGTTGTCCTTTTGTTTGGGTTTTTTCCTGGGGTTTTCCCGCGTCGCTCCCGTAAAACGCGAAAGCCAGAAGCACGGCTAGGGCCGCGGCGGTCAATATTTTTTTCATCCGGCCGTCCGCTATTTCTTCATCTTCTCGATAGCGGCGATGATGTTCTTGACGTTCGGCACTTCGGGGTTCTGGGGGTCGAGCTCGATGAATTTGTTCAAGTTCTCAAGGGCCTTGGCATAATCTCCCTTGTTCAAATAAACCAGGCCGAGCCTGTAGTAAGGCTTGGGCCAGGTGTTTTTGATCTGGACCGCCATCTCAAAATACTGGATGGCCTCATCGAGCTTCTGGTTGGAGAAGAATATCTCGCCGACATTGTAGGCCGCGGCCTCGTCCTCGGGCGAAATCTTGAGAGCCTGAGTGAAATGCTTCTGGGCCGACTCGAAATCCCCTTTTCTCAGGGCCAGCTCTCCCAGCCCCGAGAGGGCGCGGATGGCCGTATCCTTGTCCGGCTTCGCCTCCGCCTCGGAAGGAATGGCCTTATCCAGGACGGCCTTGAACTCGGCTTCCGCCCTGTCCAGATCGCCCTTCTTCAGACAGGCGGAGGCGAGGTTGAGACGGGCCTGATAAATCTCGGGATATTTGGTCAGGAAATCCTCAAAGACCTTGATGGCTCCTTCATAATCGCCTTTTTCAACGAGTGCGTTTCCCTCGTCCAGCGCCTGGAGACTGGATTCCTCTCCGCGCAGGTCGGCAATCCCCGTAACCTTCTTCATCACGACGTCCAAAGGAGGATTCGCCCTGAGCTGGTGGATCTCGATCTCTTTGGTCAAGGTAAGGTAACCTTCCTTCTCGACCGTAAACCTCCACAGGCCCGTTCCGAACCCGACGATGGCAAAATGGCCCTTTTTGTCTGATTTCCCCTCGAGAGAAGCGGCGGCGGCCAGGTACTGGGCGGAGATGCGGGCGCCTTCGATAGGGACCCCGTGTTCATCTTTGACGTCGCCGCTCACCCGCCCTCTCCCGAGCCCTTCCTGAGCGTCGAGAACGAGCGGCAACCCGAGCAGAATGAGGCCCAGCCCGAATGCCAAGCACAAGCCAATTGAATATCTTCCCTGCTTCAGTATCATGACGTCCTCCTGTTCTTTAGAGTTTCCAGCCGCTTTTTCACATCCGGCTGCTCGGGGCTCAAGCCCAGGGACGTCTCCCATGCAGCCCGAGCCTCTTCAAACTTGCCGAGTCCAAAATAACAATCTCCGATGGCGTTGAGTAAGTAGGCATTAACCCCATAATGGGCCATCGATCGGTTGAAGAGCTCGATGGCCCTCTCGAGCTTTCCCGCTCCCATGGCGGCCCTTCCGGCCAGATTGAGGATCTCATATTTGGGCGCCTCCTCTTTGGCCACAAAGGGCGCCAGGAGAGTATCGACCATATCGAACCGCTTCAAGGACAGGTCTATCTGGGCCAGCTGGATTGCGATCTCCTGGGAATCCGGCTTGGCCCGAAAGGCTTTTTCCAGGCTGTTGCGGGCCTCGTCCAGCCTTCCCAGGTTGAAGAGCTGGAGCCCGATGATCTGAGCATAGAGGGGATCGCCGGCTTCCGGAAGGATCCGTGAATAGACCCAGGGCCTGGGCATGGCCGCCTGGAAGGTGATATCGAATTCATCCTTGGCCGAGACGGCTTCGGTCCCCCCGGCCAGAAAGGAGACCTGGACCATGTAGTGGGCGGGCGGGAATTCGGAAAGAGGAAAATCCTCGATGATCGTCGGAAGCTCGGCGTACTCGCCGGCCTTCCTCGTCGTTTCCTTGAAAAGCTGGTCGTCCTTAAAGAACGCAAACCTCACTTCGCCTTTCCCCTTGAGGTCCTCATCAAGGCCCAAGAGCTGGAAGGCTATGGAGAGGGTGTCTTTGGTGAGGAAGATCCGGCTCGGCTGGCTGTAGATTTGATGAGAGCCCATCCGGAAGGGCTTGAGCTTCTTCGTCGGAGGATCGACGGGCGATACCTTGTAGGCCAAGATGGGCGAGGTCATTTGAAGGGTCGCCGCCGCGGGGATATGGAGGGTTTGCTCCACGGACGTGAATTCCTTAGAGACCTCGTTTTTGATCAGGACGAGAAGTTTGTAATCACCGGCGGTGATGGGGAACATGTCATGGATCGCAAAGGGCAGGTTCGCCCGTTCCTTCATCTCCTCTTCGTTCATTTCCAGAGCGACCGTCTTGTCGAATTGATAGACGGGTTTCCCTTCAGGGGTCGTCACGTTCCCGTTGAGCTTCAAGGTCGTGTAATACTTGTTCTCATATTGGTTGACCGAAAGCTTCTTGGGCTCGATGATGTAGTGGACAAAATAGATCCCGGCCGGGTCTTTCAGAACCTTGAGCATCGAATCGCTGTCCAGGTAGTTTGCGGTATATTCGACCTCCACCAGGTCCTTGTATTCCAGAAATTTCCTGGCGTATTTCTCTTCGACCATCCTCTGCGGCATCGATTCGATTCTCTGAATCATCATGTCTGAGACCAAGGAGGGACGGCCGTAAAACCCAGTTTGCTCGCCGGGGACGAGGGACAGGGAAACGGAGGCCAGGGTCGGGTTAATATTCTGGAGCTTTTTGTAGGCGCCCGCGTAGTCCGAAGTCGCAATGATTTCTCCTGCCAGGAGGGCCTGAGGTCCGTCGTTTGTGGGGCTGTAGAGCCTGTACTCCCCCTGGTTGTTTTCCTGGTAGAAAAGGATGTTAAAACCGGCGGGAAGACCCAGATCGGTCTTCCCCTGGTAGAACCAGATCTCGCAGTTGTAGATCCCCTGCTCGCCCTGGAGCCTCTGGATGTCGTTCGGTTCCCCCAGGATGATGTAGATCCGGCCCCGGTTGGTCATCCAGCCGGGCTTCGGCGCTTCGCGGCCGAGAAAACGATTGGCGTAATTGATGCGCCGGTAGTGTTCGGTCTTGTACTCGTTTTCCACCGAGTTCGGCGTCGGATCCCGGTGCTTCCAGAAGGCCTCGATGAAGAGATCGCGCTCCCGGTCCGTTTGAAGCTTGAGGAAAACCTCCTTCTCCAGGGAAGAAATAATGTATACGACTTCCTCATCCAGCCATTTCTTGTAGCGTTCGGGAAGAGGCGTTTTTTCCGCCGCTAGCGCCGGCATTACGAGGGCGGCCAGGAACGCGAGGATCATGAAGCCGGCTTTATATCTCACTCAAGTCTCCATGTACAACATTTCTATTATACGTGTTCTCGTCGAATTCAGAAACACTAAACAGCTCTTGTTATTCCTGCAATTTCCAGCAGGTTCTTAAGCGGGCGAGTTCGACGCCGCTTTTCTTATTGACGAGCTGGTGCAGGAACACTCCTGGATGCTCCGGGCCGGCGGCCTGCACCCGGGAAAGAACCTCGTCTCCTAAAAGGACCTCCGCCTTGTAGACGATTTCCACTTCCGACGCCCGACTGGACCGAAGGATGCCCTCCGGCATCCCCTCCAGGGCCCAATCGACGTAGCCGACGTTGTTTACGTGATTATTAAAATCCAAGTCCCTGAGCCGGGCGCGGAAGACCGTCTCCTTATCCGCCCTCTCGAGCGTGGGAAGGGGATCGAACTTGTCCTCCACGGCACGTTTATGGATGACAATCTCGTCGAAGACCACTGAATCCGGCTTAGCCGGCTTTTTCGTATCTAGTGTTATCGGCATCCAGGAGCTCGTGGCCGTGACCAGCAATTCTCCCCCGGCGTCCCTGGCCTCGAACTCCCTCATGGCGAAATAGCCGTGCTTCCCTGACGTCCAGGTCGAAACCTCCACCGAATCTCCCAGAGAAGGATAACGAGGGATCTTGATGTGGTATCGTGACAACACCCAGGTCAAACCTTTTTTCTGGAGGTCGAAAACGGAAAAACCGAATAAGCCGGCATGGTCGCGGGCCGCGTCCTGGAAGAAATCAAGGAGCACGGGCAGGTGTGCCTTCATCCCGACGTCCACGTCATAGGTTAAAACCTGGTATTGCTTCTTATAGATTTTGTTCATGGGCAACCTAACCTCGAATCCCCTTATTGACAAGCTCTAAAACCTGGACGACCTTCATGTCCAGTTTGTAATGCTTGATGACGTCCGAAAGGCCGTCGACACAGTTGTGGCACATGGTGCAGACGAGCTTCGCCCCTGTGGCACGCAACTGCTCCGCCTTGATCTTGGCAACTTCGAGCCGCAGAGGACGGTACTCCTGCATCGAAAGAAGACCTCCTCCTCCCGTGCAGCAGTAATTTTCGGTCCGGTTGGGGGTCATCTCCCGGAAATCCGCGCAGACGCGTCTGAGGACCCGGCGCGGCTCCTCGACAATCCCGCTTGAGCGGGCGATGTTGCAGGAATCGTGGAAGGTGACGGGTTCGGGATTTTTCGCTTTATCCACTTTGATCCGCCCTTCCTTGAGATAATGGTCCAGGGTGACGACGACGGATTCCATGGGAAGACTCTGATCGACGCCCGCCCAATTGAAACCCTCCCAGCGGGTCGAGCGGTAGCCGTGGCCGCATTCGGAGATAACGATGCGCTTGGCCCGAAGCCTTGCGGCCGCCTCATAGACGTTGCTGGCCAGCCATCCTCCGAGGCCGTCGTCTCCTGAATAGAGCCCGAAGTTCGTCATGTCCCAGCCTTTTTGGGGCAGGGTCCACGATTCGCCGGCCGCGCGGAAGATTCTGGCTGCATGGGCGATCGAGCGCGGGTCGAACTTGATCTCGCGGGGGTTGATGACATAGAGGAAATCGCAATCCGGCTTGTCTACCGGAATATCGATGGCTGAGTCCTTCATCTCGGCCTGGAGTTCCTGCTTCACCCACTGGAGCGTCTCGCCGTAATCTACTTCCGAGACGGCCATCTGGTTCCCGGTCTCCCATTGGTCGCGGCTGACGTTGAAGATGCCTTCCGGGACAATCCCCAGCTCGGTCAGGATCCCGCGGGCGAACCGGATAATGAGCGCCGTATCAACGCCCATGGGACAATTCAGCGTGCACCGCCGGCAGGCGCTGCAGGTCCCAAAGACGACGTCCTTGAGCCGGTTGAGGTCCTCGTCGTCCGCCGGTCCCCAGGCGTTGACCCATCCCGGAACGACGCGTCCGGTCCAATCCACATAGCGCTTGAAGATCCGCCGCACCTGGTCTGCCTTCCAAACCGGGATCATGGTAGGATCATCCGGCCGGGCCAGATAATAATGACAGGACTCGGCGCAGCGGCCGCAGTGAACGCAGGCGGCGAGCGAGGAGGCGATTTGCCGGGTCATCCGCTTCCGGAGGAGGGCGACAAACGCTTGGGCGTTATCCCTTCCGGGGTCGTAAGTTTTCAAGCGTCCTTCAGCCACCGACGGAAGCTTTTCCTCCCTGGCTTTTTCCTGCGACTTCGTCTCCAGGGATGTCATGACCGCCGCCCGTGCCTCGCTTTTCCTCCGCTTCACCGGGCTTCCCCTTTTTCGTGCCGTTTGACTGGATAAACTCCCCTGTGCCCCATGGTCCGGCCCAGGAAAAAGTGGGTGAACGGATAATAAAGGTAGTGACTGATCTTACTGAAAGGAACATAAACGAGGAAGAAGGCGGTCAAGGCGAAGAAAGCGATGAGAGCGGCCTCCGAGCGCCGGTAATCGTTCGGAACGGCCAGGAAGCCGGCCGCGAAAAAAAGGATCATCAGGACGAGCGACACGTAGTCGTCCGCCGTGCTGATCAGCCGGAGGGCCGGGTTCTTAAGCCTCCTGAAAAGCCTCATCAACCCGACGAGGAACGCGGCGCCGATCAAGACCTGGAATATCCGAACCACGGCCTTAATCTTGAAGACGCCCGGCGCATACGGGATGATGAACGTCGCGGCGATGGCTGCGGCGACTCCCAGGTGGAAAATGACGAACTGAAGATAGATGCCCGGCTTTTTCCTAGCCGACTCCACCGCCCAGGGCATGGCGATGTTGAGGAGAGACCGGCCGATTCCGGCCGCCTCTTTGCCCTCGGCAAAAGTCCTCTCTTTCCGGGACTCGAACCGGAACAGCCAGGCCAGCCGGAGCACATAGACGGCAGCCATAAAGAGGAGGGCCGCGATCTGGACTTCATTCTCAAGGGTTTCCAGCAAGGAGCTCATGTGCCGTCCTTCGGCATGAATCTAATATTTTATCGGAATTCCGCCTGCTTTGCCAGTTCAGGCGAAACTTGTTAAGGTAACAAGTTGAACGAATTTGATAAAAGGCTAGTGTACACTGAAGTTCGCAATTTCACATAGGAGGCGAGCCATCGTAAACT
>CAZJBD010000127.1:0-7427 GCA_964544265.1 uncultured Eubacteriales bacterium | reverse complement strand
ACCCGCAAGGAGTTGCGACGCAAGGACGGCTCCTACATCCGTTTTGAGGACAACGCGGCCGTCATCATCGATAAGACCGGCGAGCCCGTTGGGACCCGCGTTTTTGGGCCCGTGGGTCGTGAGTTGAGGGAGAAGAAGTTCATGAAGATCGTTTCCTTGGCGCCGGAGGTCCTCTGATGGACAGGATCCGCTTGAAAAAGAACGACATCGTCATCGTCAAGAAGGGCAAGGACAAGGGAAAGACGGGTAAGGTTTTGGTCATCAAGCCCGAAACCCGGCGCGTCATCGTGGAGAAAATTAACTACGTCAAGGAATTCATCCGACCGGACAGGAGCAAGAACGTCCAGGGCGGGATCATGGACAAGGAAGCCCCCATCGCCGTCTCCAACCTGATGCTTTACTGCACCGATTGCGAGCAGGGCGTGAGAGCCAGGATCAAGACGCTTGAAGACGGGACGAGGATTCGGATCTGCGTCAAATGCGGATCGAGCTTGGAAAAAATCTAGCGAGGGATAGCCGATGAATCGCCTTTATGAAAAGTACATAAAAGAGGTCCTGCCGGAGCTTCGGAAAGAGCTGGACATCACGAACGTCATGGCCGTCCCACGCTTGGAGAAGATCATCGTGAACATGGGAGTGGGGGACGCCATCCAGAACATCAAGCTCCTGGATGCAGCCAAGGCCGAGTTGGGTCTCATCACGGGCCAGTTGCCCGCCGTCGGCAGGGCTAAAAAGTCGATCGCCGCTTTCAAACTGCGCAAAGGGCAGCCCATCGCCTGCTATGTCATCCTGAGGAGAGGGAGGATGTACGCGTTCCTGGACCGGCTTATGAACATCGTCCTGCCCCGGGTTCGTGACTTCCGCGGCGTCTCCCCCGGATCCTTCGACGGGAGGGGGAATTACACATTGGGCATAAGAGACCAGCTCGTGTTCCCGGAGATCGATTATACGAAAGTCGAGCGGCCACGAGGGATGAACATCACGATCGTGACCTCGGCCAGAAACGACAAGGAAGCCCATGCCCTGTTGAAGAAGCTGGGCATGCCGTTCCGAGAGGCCTGATAGGGGAAGGATTAAAATGTCGACAACAGCACGTGTGGCCAAGTACCTCAGGAAACCCAAATATGCCATCCGGACGAGAAAGAGGTGCCGGATCTGCGGACGCTCCCGAGGCTATTATCGCAAGTTCGATATGTGCCGCCTGTGTTTCCGCGAACTGGCCCTGAAGGGCGAGATCCCGGGGATCATTAAGGCCTCCTGGTAAATTTGGGGAAAGGATAAGAGCATGAGTCAAACGGATCCCATCGCCGATATGTTGACCCGGATGCGAAACGCCGTTCGGGCCAGAAAGAGAGAGGTCAGCCTGCCTTCGTCCGGGATCAAGATCGAGATTGCTAGAATCCTTCGGGAAGAGGGATTCATAAAGAATTACAAGGTTATTGAGGACAAGAAACAGGGCATCCTGAGCATCGTCTTAAAATACGGCGAGGACGACCAGAACGTGATTACCGGAATCCGTCGGATCAGCAGCCCCGGCTGCCGCATCTACTGCACCAAGGACTCCGTCCCCAAGATTCTCGATGGGTTGGGGCTGGCGATCATCTCCACGTCCAAGGGGCTTATGTCGGGTCAAAAGTGCGAGGAAACGGGAATCGGCGGCGAGGTCCTGTGTTCGATTTGGTAGGATTCCGGACGCGAGGAAAAACATGTCGAGAGTTGGAAAGAAAAAGATCAAGTTGCCGGATGGAGTGAAGGCCACTCTTCATCCGGACCGGATCGAGTTCGAGGGGAAGAAAGGCAAGCTGTCATCGCCTCTCTATCCCGGGATCCGGGCTGCCCTGGAGGGGAACGAGCTCAGTTTGACGAGGGCCGATGACAGCAAGGAACAAAAAACTCTGCACGGGCTGTGCCGCAGCCTGGCCCAGAATGCGGCCCTGGGGCTGTCCGCGGGCTTCTCCAAACAACTGGAGATCGTCGGCGTCGGCTACCGGGCCAAGGTCGAAAAGAAAAGGTTGGAGATGAACCTGGGTTTTGCCAAGCCCGTCGTCTATAACATTCCGGAGGGCATCGAGGTCGTCGCCGAAAAGCCGACGATCCTCACGATCCGGGGGATCGACAAGCAGCTCGTGGGCCAGGTGGCCTTCGAGATCAAGAGCTTCCGGAAGCCGGACCCGTACAAGCAGAAGGGGATCCGATACGTCGGCGAAAAGCTGATCAAGAAAGAGCGAAAGGTGGGGGTGACCGGTGTTTAAAGATCGAACGACATTCAAGAAGGTCAGGAAGGCCCGCCTGAGGAAAAGGATCGGGGAAAAGCCCCGGGGGACGGCCGAGCGGCCCCGCGTCCACGTCTTCAAGAGCAACTCCTACGTTTACACGCAGGTTGTCAACGATAAGGACCATGCCGTCCTGGCGGCCGCCTCGAGCCAGGAAAAAGAGTTCAGGGATAGAAGCAAGAACACGAAGAACAAGGCCGCCTGCGCCCTCCTGGGCGAGATGCTGGCCAAAAGGCTGAAGTCAAAGAAGATCGGGCGCATCGTCTTCGATCGCGGCACCTATCTCTATCATGGCCGAATCAAGGCCCTGGCCGATGCCATGAGGAAAGAGGGCATCGATTTTTAAGCGGGAACACGTTAAGGAGGCATGAGAGTGCGCAAGGACGAGTTCAGGAAGGCCAAAGCCGGAGTTGAAGGCGAGGAACCGGAGTTTAAAGACCAAGTCATCTCGATCCGCCGAGTGACCAAGGTCGTCAAGGGAGGTAAAAACCTTAGTTTTTCTGCCCTTGTCGCCGTAGGCAATGAGTGCGGAAAGGTCGGTATCGGCAAGGGAAAAGCCCGAGAGGTTCCTCAGGCCATCGCCAAGGCCGTCCAGGACGCCAAGAAGAACATGATAGACGTCCCCCTGGTGGAAACGACCATCCCCCACTTGATTAAAGGCGTGGACGGGGCGGGTATTGTGATCCTCAGGCCCGCTTCCAAGGGGACTGGCGTCATCGCCGGCGGAGCGGTCCGGGTCATCATGCAGCTGGCCGGGATCAAGGACATCCTGACGAAGTCTATTCGCAGCGGCAACCCGATCAGCGTCGCCAACGCCACGATCGAAGCCTTAAGGCTGATCAAGAATCCCGACGGCGTCGCGAAAACGAGAGGGAAAGCAAAGAGTGTGTCATGGCAATAAAGAAGAAAAGCGCCAAAGCGTCCAAAGCCCCCGGCTTCATCAGGATCAAGCTTGTCCGAAGCCTGATCGGCTACCCGGGAAAACAACGGCTCGTGGCCCGCGGCCTCGGACTGAGAAAGCTTCATTCGGAGGTCGTCCGCCCCGACACTCCGGAGATCCGGGGCATGGTCCAGAAGATCATCCACGTGTTAGAAGTGGAAACCACGGAGGGAAAATGAACCTCAGCCATTTGCATCCAGCCGCCGGTTCGAAGAAGAATAGGAAAAGGGTTGGGCGGGGGCCCGGATCAGGGACGGGCAAGACAGCGGGCGCCGGGTCCAAGGGACAGCTCCAGGGTGCAGGATACGCCCGCGGCTGGGCCTTTGAGGGCGGCCAGATGCCCCTCGTCCGCAGAATTCCCAAGCATGGTTTCACGAACATTTTTCGTGTGGCCTACGCCGAAGTGAACCTCGACCGCTTGGACAAGGTCGGGAGAGACGAGATCCGTCCGAAGGACCTCGTTGAGGCGGGGCTGATTAAAAGGGTATCCGACCGGGTCAAGGTCCTCGGCCGGGGAAACCTGACCTCCGCCAAAACTGTCTATGCCCATAAATTCTCCAAATCCGCCAAGACGAAGATCGAAGAAACAGGCGGCCAAGTCCATATCATCGGGAAACGCTAATGCTCGAAAGTATCAGAAACATCTTTAGCATTCCGGAACTCCGGAAGAGGGTCGTCTTTACCCTTCTTCTGCTGGCCGTCTATAGGGTAGGCGCCCAGATCCCCAACCCCGGGATCAGCGCCTCGGCTCTGGCCGAGTTCTGGCAGGCCCAAAAGGGATCCATTCTGGGATTCATCGACCTTTTTTCCGGGAGGAACATGTCCCGGATGACTATTTTCGCCCTGGGTATTATGCCCTACATCAGTTCGTCGATTATCTTACAGCTCCTTCAGGTTGTCTGGCCTTACCTCGAGCGGCTGTCTAAGGAGGGTGAGCTCGGCCGGAAGAAGATTACCCAGTACACCCGTTACGGCACGATCGCCATCTGCCTGATTCAGGCTTTCGGCATCGCCATCTTCCTCGAAGCGCTGAAGAGCCCCGGCGGGGCGCCCATTGTCCCCAATCCGGGATTGGGTTTTAAGCTCCTGACCATCCTGACCATGACGACCGGCACGGTCTTCGTGATGTGGCTCGGCGAGCAGATCTCCGAGCGGGGAATTGGCAACGGCATCTCGCTGATCATCTTTGCCGGGATCGTCGTCGACTTCCCCCGCGGCCTTAACGGTGTCATCTCCGGTTTGAGGACGGGCGGCATGGACCCCCTGCGGCTCATCTTCCTGGCCGCTCTGATGCTGGCAGTCGTGGCCTTCATCGTCTTTGTTGAGAGGGGGCAGCGACGCATACCGGTCTCCTATGCCAAGCGGGTGGTCGGCCGAAAAATCTACGGCGGTCAGAGCACCCACCTTCCGCTCCGCGTGAACACCGGCGGCGTCATCCCCATCATTTTTGCCGCTTCCATTATTACGATCCCGTCCACACTTGCCCAGCTGGTCAAAGTGCCCGTTTTTCAGGCGATCTCCACCCAGTTCAGCCTGGGCATGCCCCTGTACAATATTTTTTATGTCGCGGCCATCATCTTTTTCACCTATTTCTACGTTTCCATTATCTTCAACCCAACCGACGTCGCCGAGAACCTCAGGAAGTACGGTGGATTCATCCCGGGCATCCGGCCGGGGAAGAATACGTCGGACCATATCGACGAGATTCTTTCTCGTATCACGCTGGTCGGCGCCATCTATTTGGCGGCGATCGCCCTCCTCCCCGAGTTCCTGCTCACCGGCTTCAAGGTCCAGGCCCTGCCTTGGATTGGGAATTTTCTTGAGGCCAACCTACCGAAATGGTTTACTCAGGGCATGAATATCGACTTCTACTTCGGAGGGACGTCTATCCTCATCGTCGTCGGCGTCGCCATGGACACGCTTCAGCAGATTGAGGCGCAGCTTGTGATGCGGCACTACGACGGCTTTATGCGTCGGGGCCGAATCAGGGGGAGAAGGGGATGAGGATCATCCTCCTCGGCCCGCCCGGCGGCGGAAAGGGCACCCAGGGAGACCTGATCGGGAAGCGGTATGGTTTCCCGAGGATCTCTACGGGGGACCTTCTTCGCAAAGCCGTCCAGGACAGGACGCCCCTGGGCCTGGAAGCAGAAACGGATATGAACCGAGGCGGGCTTGTCCGGGATGGAATCGTCTTGGAACTCGTCCGGGAGCGCGTCCTGAAGCCCGACTGCCGTGCCGGCTACATTATGGACGGATACCCGAGAAACCTGAACCAGGCCCTGAGTCTTGAAGCTTTGGATCCGACCCGTCCAGAGTCGGCCATCGAGATCGCCCTCGACGAGGACACGCTGCTGCAAAGACTCGCCGGCCGACGGGCATGTCTGAAGTGCGGGGCGGTCTACAATCTCGGCACCCGTAGACCCGTCCGGGAGGGCGTCTGCGACATCTGCGGGTCTGCCCTTGTTCTTCGGGACGATGATCGGCCGGAGGTCATCCGGGAGCGCTTCAGGGTTTACCGGGACCAGACCGGGCCACTCCGCGCCCACTACGAGGCGAAAGGCGTCTTCCACAGGGTGGACGGGAGCCGTAGCATCGAGGAAACCTTCCAGGAAATTCGGGGGATCCTGGACATCGAGATCGCAATGTATAGAGGAGCTGCGATCAAGCCATGATCATCTATAAAACCGATGACGAGATCCGGGCCATGAGGAGGTCCAACCGGATCGTGGCCCGCATCCTCTCCGAACTCGTCCCTCTCGTGAAGCCCGGGGTGACGACGAAGGACCTGGATGATTTCGCAGAGAAAAGAACGAGAGAGATGGGTGCCGCCCCGGCCTTTAAGGGATACCGGGGCTATCCCGCTTCGCTCTGCACCTCGGTCAACGAAGAGATCGTCCACGGCATCCCGTCTTCTAGGAAGCTCAAGGAAGGAGACATCCTCAGTTTGGACTATGGGGTTATTTTCGAGGGATACTTCGGCGATTCGGCCGTCACCGTTCCGGTGGGGGACATCAGCCCGGAGGCCGCCCGCCTTATCGCCACTGCCCGGGAGTCGTTTGAAGCGGGGATCGCCCGGATGACGGAAGGCAACCGCGTTTCTGACATATCCGCGGCCGTTCAGGAGTGCGTGGAGGCCGACGGCTTCTCCGTGATACGTTCGTTTGTGGGGCACGGCATCGGCCGGTCGCTCCATGAGGAGCCCCAGGTTCCGAACTTCGGACTCCCCGGTCACGGACCGAGGATCCGCCGGGGCCTCGTCCTGGCCATCGAGCCCATGATCGCCATGGGCGACTGGGAAGTCGAGATCCTGGCCAACGGCTGGACGGCCGTAACGAAGGATAGAAGTCTTGCGGCCCACTACGAACACACCGTGGCCTGCACCGGGGACGGAGTCGAGATCCTGAGCGCCCGGGAAGGACCCGGGGACAACATCGGGAACGTCATGGACAAGGAGGGTCTGAATGCCTAAACAGGATGTTTTCGAGTCCGAAGGCGTCGTTTTGGAGACCCTGCCCAACGCCATGTTCAGGGTTGAGCTAACCAACAAACACGTCATCCTGGCCCACATCTCAGGCAAGATGAGGAAACACTTCATCCGCATCCTCCCCGGGGACAGGGTCCTCGTGGAGCTGTCGCCCTACGATCTGACCAAGGGACGGATAACCTATCGATTTAAATAGAGGACGAAAACCATGAAAGTCAGAGCGTCGGTCAAAAAGATCTGCAGGAACTGCAAGATCATTCGAAGGAATGGGATCATCAGAGTCATCTGTTCCAATCCGAAACATAAACAGAAACAAGGATAAGATGAGGTCAAAATGGCAAGAATAGCTGGTATCACTCTTCCCCCGGACAAGAGGATCGAGATCGGCCTGACCTACATTTTCGGCATCGGCAGGTCCAAGTCCAGAGCGATCCTCCAAGAGGCCCGAATCGATATGGACAAGAAGGTCAAAGCCCTCACCGAGGACGAGGTCAACAAAATCCGGCAGATCATTGAGAAGCGGGAGAAGATCGAGGGAGATCTTCGCAAAGAAGTCACGATGAACATCAAGCGGCTGATCGACATCGGCTGCTACCGGGGATTCCGGCACAAGAGGAAGCTGCCCGTGCGCGGACAGAGGACGAGAACGAACGCCAGGACGCGCAAGGGGCCCCGCGGACATACGATCAAGAGACTCAAGGAAACGAAGTCAAGCTAACCTGAGGGAGCG
>CAZJBD010000126.1:4294-7532 GCA_964544265.1 uncultured Eubacteriales bacterium | reverse complement strand
CAGAGGGAGAAGAGGGCTTGAGGAGGATTATTTCGCCACGACCTCATATTGCATATTCCAATCCCATTGATCGAAATATAGGTTTCCGCCCTCCCATTCGACTTCGCCGCGCTGGGAATCGACGGTCTCGGAACGCGGATATATCTTTGCTGGGAAGAAATGATCGGAAATCGTGTCATTGAAGATCAACCGGTAGCTGTCCATGCCGCCGACGTAGAACCATTTATGCGTCTCGTCGGGAGATTCTTTTAATCCGTAGGTGACATCTGCCGGAACCCAGCCGTACGGTTCGATGTAAATTTCACTCCAGTCATGCATGCTGTCGTCCGGCGGCTTAAATTCCCAGCCTGATTGCCACTTCGCCGGAATTCCGTTCAGACGACAGAGCGTGATGAACAGAAGATGCTGGATGCCGCAATCGCCGTGGCGATTGGCAAATGCATACATGCTCAGATTGCGGATCGTGGAATATTCACGAGCCGAAGCCCACGGAATGTTCGTGTAGACCCATTCGAAAATTTTCTTGGCTTTCAGGTAAGGGTTCGTTTCGCTCCCGATAATCGTCGGTGAAATTTGTTTGAGTTCGTCGGTGAAAATGATGTGCGGCGGAACTTCCCCGAGGAACGGCGCCAATTCATCAGAAGACGGAGTCGGCAGCACTTTATTGACGTCGATCCCGGCAAAAACGCCGTTTTGAGTATATGTATATTCAACTGAAAAAACCGTTGGCCTGTCTTTTTGTGCCGGTTTCTGGAGATAGATCGTTCTCTGTAATGTCGCGTCGTTATCCGCCAGGATAGATTTTACCGGCTGTGTTTTGATGAGTTTGATATTCGTCTGCCGGTTCGTGATCTCTCTTGGATAAGGAATCCAGCAGCGGATCATTCTTCCATCCGGAACCGCATTCGGATTGACGGTCATCGTGTAATTGATTTTTATCGTAACTGGATGAACATAACGTTCTTTCGTTTTGACGGATTTGTCGATGATCGATTGGATATGATCGTCCAACGGGAAAGCCACGGCGGCTTTGACCCCTGTCGTTTTCGCCTTTGCTGCTGCAACCTTGATTTTGATCGCCTTGGCGTCCTTATTGATGCGGAAAAGATTCGGGGCGGCATTATTGAAGTAAATCTTTTTCCCGTCAATGACCATGAATTCGAGCGAACCGTCGTCTTCCCATTTTTTCAGGTCGGCGATAGTCGCCCCCGGAATATAGGTTCTTACATATTCCAGGATTTCATTTTCAGTTTTAGCGAAATCCAGACGAATCCGGTGCATCCGGTCGATCTCAAAACCGAGTTGGATCTTGTCTTCCGCAGTCAGACTTGTGTCTTTTTCCATGACTTCGCGGATGGCCCATTCTGCCTTTTGAAAATCGCCTTTTTCAACGAGGGACCGGTAATTGGCGTCCTCTTTTTCAAAACCCACAAATAAAAACAAAGAAATCAGGATCATCGTAAAAAACAGAAAACGGGCTGCCTTGCTCATCGTCAAAAGACTCCTTCTTTATTCGCCGGAAGTGTAGGCCGGATGCGTGGCGGTGTCAATAGTAACGAAGAGCCACGAATAGCGGCGGGAAGAAGCTGCGTGCGACCATGAAACAATATGATCGACCGCAAGACGGTGTTCGAGGGAAAGGCGTAGCTAATACCGGTAAAGAGAAATTCCAAGCGGCTGCGCATATCTCTCAAAATCTGCGTCGAGGGTGAAAACCGGCAATTGATTTCTTGCTGCGACGGCGCAAATGAGGAAGTCGATATGAGAACCCTGCACACCCGTTTTTCTGCAGGCGTTGTAGAATTCGGCCGCCAGTTCATAATCATCGGAGGTGATTCCCAAATCTTCGAACGCGCGGAGTTTGGCCTTCAGTTTCCGGAATTGGGCCTCGTCGGGGATCCCCGATAGAATTTCCTGCCTAATGGGACCGATCACAACCGCGCATCCATCCCGGATGAGTTCCTTCAACAGGTCTACGGCGTGAGCCTCTTTTCGGCTGAGATCCGTATTTGTTCTCCGGAGAGCCAACGACCATACGGACGTGTCAACAAGGGCTCTCACGTGCGCTTCCTGAGCTTCTTATAGTCGTAGTCTTTAGCGTAGGAGATGCCGCCGAATAAATCGATAATCTCGCCCTGCTTTCTGCGCAAGACGTATTCTTTGAGGGCCTCGTTGACCGTATCCTTTTTTGTTTTGAGGCCGCCGATACGCTTAGCCTCGCAGAGAAGCTTTTCGTCGATTGCCAGATTAGTCGCCATTTTAATTTTTTCGTCCTCCTACACAATATATTACACATATTTATGTGTGAGTCAAGGGGTATCTTGGCGCTCGCTCGCATCCTTTCGGTAAAACTAAGCTGACAGGGCCCCTTTGGGAGTTCTGATGTATAATATTCTGCAGGAGGCGCGAATGAAAGATTCGATCGTTCGGAAGCGCGTGACCCGCAAAATGCCCAAAAAGGCGCTCGAGGCGCGAATCGCTTCCTTCCTCGCGACGCAGAACATGTGTGTCCTGGCCACCTGCGCCCGGGACGTGCCGCAGGCCACACCCCTCGAGGTCCACTCGGACGGCACGACCCTTTACATGATGGTCGAGGCGGGGCGGAAGATCGAGAATATCCGGGAGAATCCCAACGTCAGCGTGGGGATATACGCGCCCTTTAGGGGGTGGCTCAGCGTCAAGGGAGCCCAGATCACGGGGGTCGCAAAAATCCTGACGATAGAGAGCGGGGAGGAGTTCATCCGGGCCGCAACCATTTATCCCTGGAGGCGCTACGCCAAGGAGGTGGGGCTGACGAAGCTTCCGGCCAACGTCCGGTTCATCAAGGTCGAGGCCGCGGTGATCGAGTTCATCGATATATCGCTCAAAGCCGAGGGCTACGCCGCGGGACAGGTGTGGACTAAATAAAGCTCAATGGCCTCTTTGATTCTCGAGTTAAGTTGATCCAGGCTCCTGGCCTGCGTATTTTTTCTTAAATACTTATAATGGTTTTGTGCCTGTCATTCTGGGTGAGGTAACATGAGCCTTCAACACACGATCAAAGCGATCATCCGTAGGGGGGAACGCTTTTATGTCGCCGAATGCGCAGAGATCGCCGTTGTGACCCAGGGGAAAACCTTGGATGAGACCTTGGCCAACCTTCAGGAGGCCGTCGGCCTTCATCTTGAGGGCGAAGACCCCGCCGCTTTCGGCTTGAGCCCCAATCCAACCATCGTGTTGACCATGGAGCTGGAGCCGA
>CAZJBD010000126.1:0-4194 GCA_964544265.1 uncultured Eubacteriales bacterium | reverse complement strand
CCTCCATCAAATAGTGTCACCAAACGCTATTTTACTTGCGTTTGGTCGCGTCTTGGGATAGACTCTAGTCAGTCATGATCAAGCGTCGGCGTTTTTGGGAAAACCTGATCTCCCAATTGTGGGAGAAAAGGTCCGTTCTTTGGGTTTCCGGAGTCAGGAGGGTCGGGAAGACTTATTTATGCAAATCTCTGGCTGAAATTGAATACTTTGACTGCGAACTCCCGCGAGTCCGTCGCCTGCTGGAGGATCCGGAGGAATTCTTGGCGAATTTCCGGGGACGACGGATCGTTCTGGATGAGATCCATCGCTTGGGCAATCCTGCGGAACCGCTCAAGATCGCCGCGGACCATTTCCCCGACGTTCGGATTATCGCCACGGGATCGTCTTCGCTTGGCGCTTCGAGAAAATTCAGGGATACCCTCACGGGAAGAAAATTGGAAATGTGGTTGACGCCGATGATCGTCGGCGACCTGGAAGATTTCGGCCGCCCGGACCTTGGCCGGCGTCTTTTGAGGGGTGGGCTTCCGCCGTTCTTTTTGAGCGGAGGGTATCCGGACAGGGAATTCCAGGAATGGATGGATGCCTTTTGGGCCAAGGACATTCAGGAATTGTTTCGATTGGAAAGGCGGTATTCTTTTCAGCGGTTCACGGAGCTCCTGTTCGCGCAAAGCGGGGGGATTTTTGAGGCAACCAAATTATCCGGCCCTTGTGAGGTGAGCCGGGCGACGATCGCCAATTATCTTTCGGTTCTCGAGGCGACGTTTGTCGTTCACGTGGTTCGCCCGTTCAATACTCACCGCCGCTCCGAGATTCTTTTAGCACCGAAAGTATATGGTTTCGATACCGGGTTCGTATGCTATTACAGGGGATGGCAAAACCTCCGTCCCGACGACCTGGGAGAGCTTTGGGAACATTATGTTCTCAACGAGATCCAAGGCCGGCTGCAGACCAGGACCCTGGGCTACTGGCGTGACAAACGCCATCACGAGGTGGATTTTATCTGGCGGAAGGCGTCCGGCCCTCCCACAGCGATCGAGTGCAAATGGTCCGCCTCGCAGTTCGATCCCGCGGGAATGCGGGCTTTCCGGCGGCAATACCCGAAAGGCCCGAATTACGCCGCTTGCCACGACGTGGAAAGACCCTATAAGCGTTCATTTAGAGACGTGGAAGTTGAATTTTTGGGCCTGGACGACCTGGCCGTTAGATTGAAGAAACGGGATGATGCGCATCAAGAGCGCCGGAATGAGTGATATCACGGAAATCGGGAGGGCAGGAGGAGCCATGGAATTTGTAAAGATATGCCGCGAGACCGCAGCGGTCCTGGAGATGTTCTTCCGGGCCAAGGGCGGGGTCGTCGAGGCAGCCGTTTCAGCGATTGTAAAAAGCTTGCGGGCTGGGGGCAAGATCCTGATCTTTGGGAACGGCGGCAGCGCGGCCGAGGCGCAGCACTTCGCGGCGGAGCTGGTCAATAAGTTTTTGAAGAAAAGACCGGCCCTGGCGGCGATATCCTTGACCACAGATACGTCCTTGATCACATCGATCGGCAACGATACGTCCTTCGACCGGGTTTTCAGCCGTCAGATAGAAGCCCTCGGCCGGAAAGGAGACGTTGCCATCGCCCTCTCCACGAGCGGCAGCTCGCCGAACGTCATCGAGGGATTGAAAGCGGCAAAGGCGGCGGGGATGGTCACCATCGCCCTGACGGGAAAAGGCGGAGGGAAGCTCGCGGAAGCGCCGGACGCAGCGCCTGATTACCTTATCGATGTGCCCTCAAGAAACGTCCCCCGGATCCAGGAAATCCATCTGGTTATTTTGCACGCTATCGCGGAAGAGATCGAGAAGTAGGGGTCAAACCTACTCTTTTGACAAAATTGTTAAAATCGTCAAAAGAGTAGGTTTGACCCCTACTTCGATACGATCTCCTTGATCTTGTCCACGCCGGCGACTCCGCTGTTGAAGAGATAGCACTCCACGCTGTCCAGGAGCCGCTTGGTGAATGACTTCTCGAGCTCAATTCGCTCGGGCGACGTCAAAAGGAGATGCGGATTGTAAAAGGGCTGGGGCTTGGCCGTGCTCTTCTTGGCCCCCGCGCTTTCCCCGGCCTCGAGGACGCGCAAGGCTTCGTCCTTCCCGAGTTTGACCGCGGCGGGAGAGACGGCATCGTTCCTCAGGATGAAGACCCAGCGCAGATTTGTCCGCCGGGCCACGGCGCCCTTCCCGCCGATCCAGTTGGGATCGACAAGGGCGTGGGCTTCCTTGGAGGCCCTGTAGCAGTACGGCGATCCCTTATCCAGGCGGCAATCGTCCTTCCGCAGACACGCCTCGTCCTTGCAGTCCTCCTTGCGGGTGATGACGTTCTCGCACTTGCTCCGGTCGAAGAGAGGAGCGAGCCGGTCGAAGGCTTCGACGGTGTTGGTTGGGATGTAGAGCTTGCGCTCGACCGAGTCGGCCGCAGCCGTGCCTCCCTGGTAACGGACGAAGACGATGTCGTTCGAGTGGAGTCTGAAGCGGGGATCCTTGAGGAGGTCGAAAAAAAGCTCGGTCTTATTCGTTCCGGGAGGCCCGATGAGGATGAGTCCGTTCCCGCCGATATCCGCCGACATGCCGCGGACGGCATGGACGCCGAGCATTCGCTCTGCGAAATCGGAAACGAGGCCAAGGGCCAGGCTTCGGAGAGGCCCGTATCCGTCCGTATTGACCAGGACGCCGGTCTTGGTTTCTGAATTGTAGAAGGCCCGGGGCTCGCGGCCCGCAATCCCGTCCACGGCGTAGATCGCACCGTGCGGCTCGACGTCCGTCTCGAGCCGGGCCGGATACCAGTTCTCCATCCAGAAATCGTTGAGATGGGCGTTGTTCGTCTTAAGCTGGACGATGACACCGGAGATCGTGGCGTTCCACTCGTAGATATTTTCGTAGCCGAGATGGCCGTCCATCTCGCCCACGAGAGCGTCCCGCATCTTGGCGTCGACCGAGGGCTCAACGGGCACGGACTTCTTGACTTTGGTGACCGTGTTGTTCAAGGCCACGCGCTTGGTTTTTTTCGCGGTCTTGAGCTTGGCCAGGGCATTGAGGATGCGGTCCATGGCCGCCTCCAGGTTCTCCATGGAGGTGGCGTAAGAGAGGCGGATGTGGTCGGCTGCCCCAAACGCGTCGCCGGGCACGATGGCCACCCGGGCCTGCTTTAGAAGGTAATAGGCCAGGCCGTAGGAATTGCGGATCGGCATGCCGTCGGCTTCCTTGTCGAAGGTGGACTTGACGTTTGGGAAAAGATAGAACGCGCCCTGGGGCTTGAAGCACGAGATCCCCGGGACGGAGTGGAGCTTCATCAGGACGTAATTGCGCCGCCGCTGGAATTCCGAGACCATCCGCTGGACCTCGTACTGGGGCCCTCCGAAGGCTTCGAGGGCGGCCTTTTGGGCGATCGAGCAGGCGTTGGACGTCGTATGGCTTTGGATCTTGGCCATGCCGTTGATGACCTCGACCGGCCCGGCCGCATACCCGATGCGCCAGCCGGTCATGGAATAAGCCTTGGAAGCGCCGTTGACGAGGATGGTTTTTTTCTTGATGTCTTCGCTGAGGGAGGCAAAGCTGGCGAATAAGAAGCCGTCGTAGACGAGCTTGCCGTAAATTTCGTCGGCGATGACGTAGAAGTCTTCGCCCTTGATGAGCTCGGCCAGGGCCTCGAGATCGCGGCGCTCGTAGGCCGCGCCCGTCGGGTTGGCCGGGTTGTTCAATATGAGGGCCTTGGTGGCCGGCGAGATCGCGGACTTGAGCTGGTCCGGCGTCAGGCGGAAGCCGTCTTCCTCCCGCGTGGGGACGATGACCGCCTTTCCCTTGGCCAGGGCCACGCTCTCGGGGTAGGTGACCCAGTACGGCGAGGGGACGATGACTTCTTCGCCCTCATTGACAAGCGCCTGGATCGCGTGGAACAGGGAGCTCTTGGCGCCCGAGGAGACGATGACTTCTTTCATGCCGTAGGTTAGACCGTAGTCTTCCTTGAGCCGCTGGATGATGGCTTTTCGAAGGTCAGGGATTCCGTCGTTTTCGGTATATTTGGTGAAGTCCTCCCGGATGGCCTTGACCCCCGCGGCCTTGACGTTCTCGGGAGTGGGGAAGTCGGGTTCGCCCACGCTCAGGTCGATGACGTCGATCCCCTCGGCCCTCATGGACTTGGCCTTGGCCGAGATCTTGAGC
>CAZJBD010000125.1:0-7536 GCA_964544265.1 uncultured Eubacteriales bacterium | reverse complement strand
CGTCAGGTTGAACGGGAAGCTGTAAGCGGCGTAGAGTTTGAAGAAGTGGGTCCGGTCGGTGTTCAGCGGGCCGTCGATGTAATTGAGCTGCTTGTCCACTGTCATGGCCCAGTTGTCGAACTGCCTCTCGACGTAAGGAGACGTTCGTCCGAACTCATCAGAGGCCGAAAGCCCCGAGCTGTTGCCGGTCAGCCTGCTCCAGGTGTAAGAAAGTCCGCCCAGCCAGTTGTGGGCCAGCCGCTTGTCCAGGCTGACGTTGACCGCGTAGTACTCGCGCTTGGCCTTGGGAGTCTCCGGATACTTGGGATCCATCTTGCCCGTGCCGTGGCCGATGTGTTGCGTGTAACCATATCCCGGGTTGGCTTCGTAATAGACCTCTCCCACCCCAGGCACCTGGAACCCGACGTCTTCAATGACATAGCGGAGATGCTTGTTGACAAAACGGACCGTCATGGAGAGGTTCTCCATCAGCGCCTTCTCGCCGCCCAGAGAGATTTCCCGCTGGCTGACGGGTTTCAGGTCGGGATCGGTGCTCTCAAAGGAAGGATGGCGCCAGTCATAGATCGCCAGGAGCGTTCCGGGGTAAACACCGTTTGCGCCGATCTCGTCCCACTTATAGCTGTCCATCGTGTAGTAGGCGCTTTTCCATTTGAACCCGGAATAGGAGTGGGCCGCCATGTAAGTCTTGATAACATCGTAATACAGGCCAAAGCTGCCGAACACCTTCAGGCTGGCGTCGCCGAAGACGTCATAGATGAACCCGAGCCGGGGAGCAAGCTTGTCCCCCCATTTGAAGTCCATGGGCTTCCAGTTCTTAAATTCAGCGGGAATATCCTTGGGATTGGCATAGGGAGGAAGGTATTCCGTCTCGGCCCGGACTCCGACGTTCAAGGTGAAGCGGTCGGCAATCGTCCAGGCATCCTGGATATAAAGCGCCCAGCGCTCGTTATAGACATCCCAGAACCCGCCAAAAACTCCGGTGGCCTCATTTCCGCGGACTTCATAGTAGCCGTACTGCCCCCTGCCCAGGGATACCCCGCCCAGGGAAAGGGTTCGATTCCACTGCAATCTGATCTCGGGGTATTTCATGTTCATCGTGTTGTCTTCGATTTCTCCCTGCTTGAGCCAGCCGATTCCGAATTTAATGGCGTGTTCGCCGCCAAGATTGAGATAATACGTGAAATCCGCGTTGGCGTAGTTCTTGTACTTGAGGCTCTTGTTGGTTTCCATGAGCCTTCCATGGTTGTTCCAGTAAATGGATCTCACGTATTCAGCCGGGACACCCAGGCTCTCAGGCACCGACCGCAAGAAATAGTAGCGAGGGGTCGTTGATTTGACCAGCTGATTGGTCGTGTTGTAGTAGAAGCGGCCTCCCCGGAGATTGATCATGATGTTGTTCCCGAAGCTCAGGTCGGAAAATCCCTGGATGGCGTAGTTCGGGTAGCTGTAGCCGTAATCCGGCCACACATCATCCTTGTTGCCCGTTCCGTCACGGCCCGGGAGGGTCCCCTTGTATTTGGTGAAGTTGTTGACGTAAGAAACGCCGATCCGCATGAAACTCCACGGCTGCGCCGTAATTTTGCCTTGGAAGTTGTAAGACGTGTCCGTCCGGGAATATTTAAGGTTGTCAACTTCTGCCGTGGAGGTCCAGTCGAGGGTCCGGGTTTCCTTTTGCAGGACGGGAAGGAAGGAGCCAAAGAACCACACCTTGTCCTTCAGAATGTAGCCGCCCAGGCTGAATCCGCCTTCATATCTGTTCATGAGGGGTTTCCCGTACTCATCTTGGAAATTGATGCTCTGCATGATCCTGTCATTGGCAGGATCCAGGCGGACCGAATTCCTTTCTTTTCCGGTGAGGTGCGAGCCTTCATAGTAGCCGATCAGTTCGCCGTGGTAGGCGTTCCCTCCCTGCCGGGTCACGACGTTGACGACGCCGCCCAGGGCGCCGCCGTACTCGGCCGGGTAGCCGCTGGCCTTGACCTGGACCTCGTCCACGAACTCGAAGGCCGCTGACTGACCGCGCACACCCGTATCCGTGCGGTTGATTTCCGTTCCGTCCATGTAGAACATGTTCTCAGCGCCGGAAGCGCCGTCGACGGAAAGCCCGCCCAGATTGGCTTCATAGTTAACGCCGGGCACGGCCGTGACCAAGGTATCGAAGTTCCTGCCTTTCGGCAGAAGCGTAAACATCTCCTTGGTCAGCGTCATCCCCTTGGCCGTGCTCTTGACGTCGATCAACGGCGACCGGCCGATGACCGTCACCTCCTCTTCCAGAGCGCCCATCTGCAGCGTCACATCGAGCTTAAGGGTCTGCTCGATGGAAATGATGATGCCCTCTCTGACGAACGACTTGAACCCCTGCAGTGCGAAAACGATTTTGTACGTTCCGGGCGTAAGGGCAAACAGACGATAGACACCGTCCGCATCTGTCACCGCCGTGGCTTTACCGATCAGCTTTTCGCTGGTGGCATCAACGGTTACGCCGGGCAGAGGGTTGCCGTCCTCATCGCTAACGGCCCCGTAGATTTTTCCTGTGGGAGCCTGGGCCGAAAGAGTGACGCTGATGAGCATAATGCTCAGGATAGCGAAAATACTCTTTTTCAAGTTACTCAATGATTACCCCCTTTTTTGGCTATTCGGCTCGCTTTTTTAAAAACGGCCGATTTTACCTCCCTGGAGTGAAAATCCTCTTTTCGCTCCAACCTCCAGACTTGATTTCTTTGGATTGTCCTAGTTGATTTGCCCCTCCTCATTTTACGATGATTATAAAAACTTTCTTAATACAAGAAAGCAAATTTTATGCCAAGTCTTGTATATATCTATTTATAATAGAATCATAGATTTATATTTTAGAAGAGAATTGAATAATTCAATTTTTTGTATTTTCTTCAAAAAATTGGATTATAGATTGACACCCGTTCTTTCCTATGCTACGTTTAGGCCGGAGGAAGGGAGGGAAGATCGTGAAAGATACGTTTGGGCCGGCGGCTTTAACCGGAACTCCGGAGTCCCGAAATCTCGTCGAGCTTATCGAGCGCAGCGCTGATGAGCTGACCCATAAATATCTCCAGGACGTCAAGCTGCACAGCCATCTCCCGACCTACAGGGCATTCGACGAAAAGGAACTCTACAAAAGGGCCTATAGGGTTTACAGCCAGCTCGGAAAGTGGATCTCCCAGGAAACGACAAAAGAGGAGATCAGCACCTACTGGAGGGACTTGGGCAAAAAACGGCGGGAAGAGGGATTTCCGCTCCCCGAGATCATCTTGAGCTTGAGCATGCTCCGGAGACACCTCTGGACCAAGGTCCGGGACGAAGGACTCCTGGACACCGCCCTTGACCTATATCAGGCGATGGAGCTCCACAACCGGGTGGTTGCGTTCTTCGACCGGGCCATCTATTACGCAGCCTGCGGATACCAAGACAAAGACTGAGCTAACGGAAACCGACGGCCGAATCAGCCCCAATCCATCCGGAAAATTAAAAATCCCTTGGAGACCCGGGCGACATTGCATAAAATGGGATAAGGAGTTCGGGATGACGACGATGGCGTTCACTCCGGAGGATATCGCCAGGCAGGGGCTGGCCCGGCTGAGGGCAAAAGCCGATCCCAGGAGAGCCCGGGACGTTCAGAGATACTTTAAGGAAAACGTGAGGTCCTACGGGATTTCTTCTCCGGACATCCGGGAGATTGCAGCCGATCTTTACGCGGCCATCAAGAAGGATTGGACTGTCGCCGATGCCATCCGTCTTTGCGACGTCATGTTTCCTGAGCTTGAGCTCGAAGCCAAGGCCATCGGCGCCCTTATCCTGGCGAGGTTCAAGAAGGAATTGCCGAAATCTCTTTTCTCCAAGGTTAAAAGCTGGCTGGCGGCCAATCGCCTGGACAACTGGGCTTCGGTGGATGTTTTTTGTCCGGAGATCGTGGGCGCCTTGATCATCAAGTATCCGGACCTCGAACAAAAAATAATGTCTTGGGCAGGACATCCCAACCGCTGGGTCAAGCGGGCCTCGGCCGTTTCTTTCATAAAGCTGGCGAGGAGAGATGAATATCTGGATGCCATCTACGGCATCTCGCGGTCGCTCTTTTCCGTGGACGATGACCTTATCCAAAAGGCCAACGGCTGGCTGTTGAGAGAGGCGGGGAAGAAAGACATGGCAAGGCTTGAGAGATTCCTCCTCGCCCACGGGCCGGCCATCCCCAGAACGACTCTCCGCTACGCGATCGAACGTTTCGATGAGAAGCGGCGGAAAGAGCTTCTGATCGGGACAAGATAGAAGGAGCGGGAATCCGCTGGCGGGATTTCTGCGTTTTATGGTATATTTCTTGGCTCAGCATTTCTAGTTTATAGGAGGCCAGGTGAGATCCAAATTCGTTCCCGGAATCATTGTCCTTTTATTTGTTCTTTCGGCCGTTTCTTTCGCGGCCGAGGAAGCGCGCGTCCTCCGGTTCCCGACGATCTCGGACAGTCGGATCGTCTTCAGCTACGCAGGGGACCTCTATACGGTCCCCATCGCCGGCGGCGTCGCTAGGAAGCTCACGTCTCATGAAGGCTACGAGGCGTTCGCCCGCTTTTCGCCCGACGGCGCGAAAATCGCTTTCACCGGCGAGTACGACGGGAACAGGGAGGTTTATCTCATGCCTTCCGAGGGCGGCATCCCCGTCCGGTTGACCTTTACCCCTTCTCTCAGTCGAGATGATATCTCCGACCGCATGGGGCCAAACAACCTGGTCATGGGCTGGACGCACGACGCCAAGAGCATCGTTTTCCGCTCCCGGATGGCCGAGTGGAACTCCTTCAACGGTCAGCTCTTCTTGGCCTCCGTTTCCGGAGGGATTTCGTCACAGATCCCCCTTCCCAGGGGCGGGTTCTGTTCGTTCTCCCCGGACGATAAGAAGCTTGCCTATAACCGGATTTTCCGTGAGTTCAGGACCTGGAAACGCTATCGCGGCGGGATGGCCGACGACATCTGGATGTACGACTTCGAGACCAAGAGAATCGAGAACATCACCGACGATCCGGCCCTCGACATTATCCCCATGTGGAGCGGCGACCGGCTTTATTTCATCTCTGACCGGGACGAGAGTAAGAGGATGAACCTTTATGTCTACGAGCTCGAATCGAAGCAAACCCGGAAGCTCACGGACTTCGCCCAATATGACATCAAATTCCCTTCCCTTGGCCCCAAGGCCATTGTATTCGAGAACGGCGGGACCATCTATACCTTCGACCTGGGGTCTGAAAAAACCGAGCGGGTCCCCATTGTCATTGCCGACGACGAGCTCTCCGGACGGGGCCGGATTGCCAGGGTCGATGACCGGATCACGAACTTCGAGATCGCCCCGGACGGCAAGCGGGCGCTTTTCGGAGCGCGGGGGGACGTCTTCACGGTCCCGGTCAAGCAGGGGAATACCCGAAACCTCACCGCAACCCCGGGGATCCACGAACGAGCTTCCAAGTGGTCGCCCGACGGCAAGTGGATCGCCTATATATCGGATTTAACCGGCGAGGATGAGATCACCATTGAAGCTCAGGACGGCTCCGGAAAGCCCCAGCAGCTCACAAAGGCTGCCGACACATACAAATATCAGATCTATTGGTCGCCCGATAGCAGCAAAATCATGTGGAGCGACAAGAAACAGAGGCTGAATTATATCGACGTCGCCAGCAAGGAGGTTGTCGAGGTCGTCAAGGCCGAGCGCTGGGAGATCACTCAATACGCTTGGTCTCCGGACAGCCGCTGGATCGCTTATGCCAAGCCTGAGATCGACACAATGGCCAAGGTCTATCTTTATTCGCTCGACACCCGGAAGACCTATGAAGTCACCGACGGCTGGTACAACTCCGGTGAGCCGGCCTTTAGCTCCGATGGAAAATACCTTTTCTTCGTTTCCGACCGCGACTTCAACCCGGTTTTTAGCTCCACGGAGTGGAACCACGCCTATCTGTCCTTATCGCGCGTCTATTTCGTAACCCTCGCCAAAGACACGAAGTCGCCGTTTGAGCCCAAGAGCGATGAAACGGCCGTTAAGAAGGAAGAAGAAAAGCCTGCCAAGGAGGCGGCCAAGAAGGAAGAAAAGAAGGAGGAGAAGACGGTGGGCGGCGAGAAACCCGTCTCGGTCAAGGTCGATACGGACGGTCTTAAAGATCGGATCCTCGTCCTGCCCATCGAGACGGCCAATTATGCCCAGATCAGCGCCGTCGGTGACTCGGTCTATTACCTCAGGGCCAAGGATATGGAAAGAGAGCCGTCCCTCATGCTTTACGATCTTGCCGAGCTCAAGGAGAAGGACCTGGGGAAAATCCGTGGCTACGAGATCTCGTCCGACAAGAAGAAGATGCTCGTGGGGAAAGACGGCGGCTACGGGATCATCGATCTTCCCAAGGCTCCGATCAGTCTGGAAAGCCGTCTTGACCTCTCCGGCATGGAGGTTACTCTCGACCTCCGCCAGGAATGGAAACAAATCTTCGAGGAATGCTGGCGCCAGATGAAGTACTTCTTCTATGATCCGAACATGCACGGCGTCGATTGGAACGCCGTCAAGGCCCGCTACCTGCCCTTGGCCATGGGCGTCAATCACCGCGCCGACCTGACCTATGTCATCGGTGAGATGATCGGCGAGCTCTCCGCCGGCCACACGTATGTCGGCGGCGGCGACGTGCCCCGGCCAAAGAAAGTCATGGTCGGAAGACTGGGAGCCCAATTCGAGCGGGATGCAAAAACGGGTTATTTTAAAATTGTCAGGATTCTTAAGGGCCAAAACTGGATCCCGTCGCGACGATCTCCCTTGACCGAGGTCGGAGTCAACGTAAAGGAAGGCGAATACCTCATCGCCATAAACGGAGTCCTGTTAGCCGGGATAGCCGACATGTATGCCTATCTGAACAATACGGTGGGCAAGCAAGCGACGCTCAAGGTCAATTCCGTCCCGGATGAGAAGGGAAGCCGGGAAGTCGTTGTCGTCCCCATCGAAACCGAGAATGACCTTTATTATTATAATTGGGTGGAAGGGAACGTCGAAAAAGTCGCCAAGGCCACGAACGGCAAGGTCGGCTATATTCATATCCCCGACATGGGGACCGAAGGCCTCAATGAATTCGTGAAGTCCTTCTACCCCCAGCTCCGGAAAAAAGCCCTTATCATCGACGTCCGGGGGAACGGCGGGGGGAGCGTCTCGCCCCAGGTCGCCGAACGGCTCATGAGAGAGATGGTCATGGTCGAGGTCGCTCGGAACGGCGCCCCTGGCCCCGATCCTGCAGCCGCCTTTCTTGGCCCCAAGGTCTGCCTCTGCGACGAGTTCTCAGCCTCGGACGGGGACATCTTTCCTTTTCGCTTCAAGGCCCTCAAGCTCGGCAAGGTCATCGGAAAGAGGACCTGGGGCGGCGTCGTAGGGATCCGCGGCTCACTCCCGCTCCTCGACGGCGGATTCCTGAACAAGCCTGAGTTCGCGACCTATGCCGTGGACGGCAAGGACTGGATCATCGAAGGGAGAGGCGTCGAGCCCGACATCGTCGTGGACAACGATCCGGCCAG
>CAZJBD010000124.1:0-7652 GCA_964544265.1 uncultured Eubacteriales bacterium | reverse complement strand
GGCGGCGCTGGGGACTGTTCTGGCGCTCATCGTCCTCTCGTTTTCCTGGGTCTATGCCCAGGCGCCGAAAACGACGGGCCCCAAGGTCAACATCAACACGGCCTCGCAGGCCGAGCTGGAGAGCCTTCCTCAAATCGGGCCCAAGATCGCCGAGCAGATCATCCTGTACCGGACCCAGAACGGCAATTTCAAGAAAATCGAGGAGATCATGAAGGTCAAGGGGATCGGCGAGAAACTCTTTAACCAGCTCAAGGACCTGATCACGGTCGGCGCCGAAGCCAAATGAAGGAGGGGGGTCTCCCCCCTCCCCCCTTTTTCACGACCGAGGATGACTCTTCTTGTAGACGTCCAATAGTTGCTTAAGGTCGAGATGGGTGTACTTCTGAGTCGTGGCCAGGCTGGCGTGGCCGAGGAGCTCCTGGATCGCCCTCAGGTCCGCGCCCCGGCTGAGGAGGTGGGAAGCAAATGAATGGCGGAGGGAATGGGGGCTGATCTTCCTTTTGACAGCCGTCCTCCGGATGTATTTCCCCACGATCCTTTCGACCGACCGCGAGGTCAGACGCTCGCCCTTGTAGTTGAGGAAGAAAGCGTTTTGGTCCAGCTTATCCTTGAGGATTTCGGGCCGGACTCGAAGGTAGGCTCGAAGGCTCGCCTCGGCTTTTTTGCCGAAAGGGACCAGCCTCTCCTTCTTGCCTTTGCCCTTAACCCGAACAAGACGCTCGCCCAGGCCCAGGTCCTCAAGGTCGACGGCCACCAACTCTCCAACCCGGATCCCCGAGGCATAAAGGAGTTCGAGCGCGGCCCCGTCTCTCAGATCGAGGGGCCTGCCCGACGACGCCAGGTCCAGAAACGCAGCCATCTCATCCTCGGAGAGGAATCCGGGCACGCTCTTGTCCTGCCTTGGCCTCGCCAGAACCTTGGCCGGGTTTTTATCGATCCACTTCCTTTTCAGGCAATAATCATAAAACGAGCGCATCGCCGCCAGCTTGCGGCCGATGGTTGATTTCTTCCGCTTCTTCTCGTACAGACAGCCCAGAAAGCCGCGCAAAACGACGTTTCCGGCCGACCTCCAATCCGCCTTCTTCTCGACGAAGTAGGCCTCGAGCTGACCGAGGTCGCGTCCGTAACTGGAGATCGTGTGGGGCGAGGCGTTTCGTTCGTGCCTCAGGTAAGAAAGGAATTCCTCAATCGATCTTCTCATCTTTCGCGGACCCAACCGGCTTTTCCCCGGCCTTCTCCCAAAGCTTTTCCCTGGGGACGATCTCTTTGAACGCGCATTTCTCATCCAGGCAATGGAGGTAGGGATCGCCCTTGAGGACATGTTTCTTCAGGACGAACTTCCTTCCGCACAGCGGGCAAGGCTTGGCCACCGGCTCATCCCAAGTGGCAAATCGACACTTGGGGAAACGGCTGCAGCCGTAGAACAACTTCCCCCTCCGCGTCTTCCTCTGGACGAGCGTGCCGCCGCACGCGTTAGGGCAGGGAATGCCGGTGTCCTTCTTTTCCTTGTGAATGTATTTGCACTTGGGATAGTCGGAGCAGGCGATGAAGGAGCCATACTTCCCAAACTTGATGACCAGAGGCGCACCGCACTGGGGACACTTTTCTTCGAGGGGTTTGGTCTCTTTTTTGACTAAGCTCTCCTTGAACGTGCAGCCCGGATATCCCGAGCAGGCCTTAAACCGGCCATAGCGCCCTGACTTGATGACCAGACCCTTGCCGCATTGGGGACACTTTTCTTCGACCGGAATGCCGGCGCGCTTCGTGTCCTCGGCCTCGTATCCCTTCTTCAGGTCCTGATCAAGGCGGGCGTAATACTCTCGCAGGCTCTCGAGCCAGCGTCTTCGGCCGTCGCTGATCTCGTCGAGTTCCTCCTCCATTTGGGCCGTGAAGGACAGGTCCAGCAGATCAGTAAAGTTTTTGATCAGGAAATCCGTGACGAATATGCCCAATTCCGTCGGGATGAATTTACCTTTTTCCCGGACGACGTAAACCCTGTCCTGAATCGTCGCGATGATGGGCGCGTAGGTGCTCGGCCGGCCGATGCCCTTGGCTTCGAGCTCTTTGACCAGCGTTCCTTCCGTATAGCGGGGCGGCGGCTGGGTGAAGCTTTGCTTTCCCTCCAGTCCAGCTTCGCCGCCAACGAGGGTCAGGACCTCACCCTCGAAAGCCTTGGGC
Organism: uncultured Eubacteriales bacterium; assembly: GCA_964544265.1. Classification (GTDB taxonomy): domain Bacteria; phylum Acidobacteriota; class Aminicenantia; order Aminicenantales; family Saccharicenantaceae; genus JALHVH01. The sequence continues at coordinate 5,474 of CAZJBD010000124.1, read as the reverse complement.
AGGATAACCCTGTCCTCGTTCCCGTTCGCAAAAACGGCCAGAAATCCGTCGAACTTGACGACCTCGCCCTTGGCTTTAAAGAGATACTTCGAGGCTCGAATATCGAAGTCCGTCTGCTCGACGACGGCCTGGGCCATCTGCGAGGCCACGAACCTGATCCAAATGAGGCGATAGAGGTCGTATTCCTCCTTTTTAAGGCACTCCTTGACCCGCCCGGGCGGCAGGTCCAAGTGGGCCGGCCGGATGGCTTCATGGGCGTCCTGACTTTTTTTCTTGCTCTTATAAAAGTTCGGCTTGCTCGGGACATAGGCCGGCGAAAACACCCTCTCGATATAGGCCTTGGCCGCGCCGCGCGCTTCATCCGAGACGCGGAACGAATCCGTCCTCATATAGGTGATGAGCCCCGTCGTTCCCAGCTCTCCAATCTCCAGGCCCTCATAGAGCTTTTGGGCGACAGACATCGTCTTCTTGACCGGGAAATGGAGGAGGCGAAAACCGTCCTGTTGGAGGGTGCTCGTGATGTAGGGAGGGAGAGGGCTTTTCCTCTTTTCCTCGACCTTGATCTTTTCCAGGACGAACGACGCTTGGCGGCAATCCGCCAGGATCTCGTCGGCTTGGCCTTTGTTGGAGACCTTGGCCTTCCTGCCGTCGATCTTGGCCAAGGTGGCCTTAAACTCGGGCGGGTTGGAGGCCGCGAGCCGGGCCGTGATGTTCCAGAACTCTTCGGGAACGAAGGCCCGGATCTCTTTTTCACGATCGCAGATGAGCCTCAGAGCAACGGATTGGACCCGGCCCGCGCTGAGGCCGCGGCCGATTTTTTTCCAGAGGAGCGGACTGATGAGGTAGCCTACAAGCCGATCCAGGATCCGGCGCGTCTGCTGGGCCTCGATTTTGGCTTGGTCCAACCCTCCAAGATGTCCGAAGGCCTTCTTGACCCCTTCCTCGGTAATCTCGTAAAAGACAGCCCGGAAGATCTTAGGATTCTCCTCCTGGATGAGCCGGCTCAGGTGCCAGGCGATGGCCTCTCCCTCCCGGTCTGGGTCAGCGGCCAAGATGACCGAAGCGCTTTCCTTGGCCAACTTCTTCAGCTCGGCCACGACCTTCTTCTTCTCGGGGATGACCTGATAGGTCGGCTCAAAGTCGTGCTCAATGTCCACGCCGAGTTTGCTTTTAGGAAGATCGCAGACATGCCCCATGGACGCTTTAACCAGATAGCCCGGGCCCAGGTAATGATTGACGGTCTTCGCCTTCGCCGGCGACTCTACGATGACCAACGATCGTTCCGATCCTGCCACTTACATTCTCCTCTGAAAATTCTTGCCCGGGTTCTGAACGACCAAGCCCCCGAGCTCCAGGCCTAACAGAACCCCCAGGAGCTCCGAGACCGAGAGGTCGGTTCCCTCCGCGATCTCATCGATGTGGACCTCCGCGTCGACGGGAAGCGTTTTAAGGACCTTCTCTTCCGTTTCCGAGAGTTGCGGCCTTTCTTTTGTCTCCTCCCCGCGGGAGAGCAGGTCCTCGCGGAGCGGCGAGGGAAGGTTGTCCGCCACATCTTCCCATCCTTCAACGAGCCTCGCGCCCGTTTGAATCAACCAGTTCGTTCCCAAGCTGAGCTCCGAGGTGACGTTCCCCGGGACGGCCATGACCTCCCGGTTCTGATCGAGGGCCAGCTTGGCCGTGATGAGCGATCCGCTATGCCGGGTCGCTTCGACGACCACCAGCCCTACGCTCAGCCCACTGATGATCCGGTTTCTGAGCGGAAAGTGGTAGCCGAGAGGCGGCGCGTCAAGCGGATACTCGGTGACGACCGCGCCCTGCTCCAAAACTTTGGCAGCCAGATCCCTGTTCTCTTCGGGGTAAACCACATCCAATCCGGAACCCATCACCGCTATGGTCCGTCCTTCCTTCACGGCGCCCCAATGGGCGCAAGCATCGATGCCGCGGGCGAGCCCGCTTATGATCACGACCCCCCGGGACGCCAAGTCGCCCGCCAGTTTCCCGGCGACAGCCCGGCCGTATGGACTGGGTTTCCTCGCCCCGACGATGGAAACCGCGGGTTCCTTCAGCACGTCCGTCCGCCCTGCGACATACAGGACGAGCGGAGGATCGAAGATTTCTCTCAGGAGGACGGGATAGTCACCGTCCTCAAAAGTCATGAGAGTATATGCCTTTTTTGAGAGCTTCTCAAGTTCTTTATTTGCCTCCTCCAGGACTCCTCTTGCAGCGATCTTCCCGGCGACGTCTTCGCGGATGCCAAGCGCCGTGAGATGCTCCTCGCGGACCCCGAAAACCTCTTCGATCGACGGAAAGGCCCTGAGGACGATCCGAGCGGCCCTGGGACACTCACAGACACAGCTGTTAAGGGCTATCCAGGGAATCCGCCGGTCTTCCACATTCACTCGTCACTCATGTTTCACTGCAAGCGGCGGGGATGGCAAAAATGGGAATCTCCGAGTAGGAGATGACCCGCTCGGTGTTGCTGCCCAGGAAGAACCGCGCCAACTTGGAATGGGTGGTCGTTGAGATGGCGATGAGATCGAACTTGTTGGCCTCCGCGTAGCTCACGATGCCGCCCGCAACACTCATCGCACGAACGACATCCTCGTGGACCTCAAATCCTTTTTTTTCTCGCGCCTTCCTCTTCTTCAGCCGCTCAAGGATATCGCGGAGGATACCTTCGGCATATTCGGGGGCGACCCGGTAGTCGTGGAGGACCAAGGCGTGGAGGAGCGTCAGGTCCGCCTTAAAGGCCGAGGCCAGACTCCAGGCAAAGTCGCGCTCGACCTCCTCGCGTTCGGAGAAGTCCGTCGGGACGAGGATTTTTCGGATCCCAGGCCGGGTCTTCCGTTTGCCGGTGATGAAGACCGGCGCGGGCGCGTGCCGGAGAACCGCGTTGGCCACACTGCCGACGAGGACCTTCTCAATGGCCGAGAGCCCCTTCTTTCCAATAACGACGAGGTCCGCCTTCTCCCGGGCGGCCGCCTCGATGATCTTCTTAGCCGGGGAGCCGGCTTCGATGAGGACCTTAGCAAACCGGACGCCCCTCTTCGCAGCCAGGTCGTCGAGACGTTTCCTGGCCTTGCTCAGGTTGACCCCGGCCTGTTTGTAGATGTCTTCCAAAAGCGCCGGACGAGACTCGAGAAGGGCCGGTTCCAACTCCGGCTGGACGTGGATTGCCGAGAGGCTGGCGCCGTACGTCTTGGCGAAGAGAGCCGCATAGGCTAGGGCGGTCGTCGCCTCGGCGGAAAAATCCGTCGCCCAAAGGATGTTTTTCACCGAATAAGTCATGTCATACTCCTTTTTTAGATCCCCCTATTCTAGCACAGTCGGTTCCTCACCCTTATATAAGACGTGTCAAGGCTCGCGTTTTTATCAGGTTATTCATATTCCTGCCAGTGCTTGATCTTAAGGTCTTCGATTTTCTTTGAGGCGATGGCCTGGACGAAGAGCTCCGCAACCTGGAGATTGGTCAGGAGGGGCACGGCGAAATCCACCGCCAGCCGCCGCATCCTGTAGTCGGAGTCAAACTCGACCTTCTTCTCCGGATTGGGCACGGAGATCACGAAATCGATCTTCCGCCAAGCAATGAAATCCCTGATGTTGGGCCTCTTCTTTTCATGGACCTTATAAAGCCTGGTGTTGGCGATTCCGTTTCTCCTGAGGAAAGCCGACGTATGCTCGGTCGCGTAAAGCACGTAGCCAATGTCCCTGAGCTTCCGGGCCGATTCGAGAAACCTATGCTTGGAGGGTTCGCCGCCGATGCTGAGCAGGATGTTTTTTTCGGGCAGGCTGAACCCGGCCGACAGGAGGGCTTTGAGGAACGCTTCATGAACATCCTCACCCAAGCAGGCGACCTCACCCGTCGAGGCCATCTCGACTCCAAGGGTTGGGTCGGCGCCCTTGAGCCGGGAGAATGAGAATTGCGGCGCCTTGACCCCGACATAATCGAGGTCAAGCGTGCTTTTTCGATTCCGAACCGGAGCTCCCATGATGGCTTTAACCGCCAGCTCGATGAAATTGGTCTTCGCCACTTTGCTGACGAAGGGGAATGAGCGCGATGCCCGCAGGTTGCATTCGATAACCTTGATGGCGTTGTCCTTGGCGATGAACTGAATGTTGAACGGCCCGGTGATGGTTAGGGCATGGGCGATAGCGTTGCCGATCTCCCGGATCCGGCGGATGGTTTCGATGTAAAGCTTCTGGGGCGGCAAGACCATGGTCGCGTCGCCGGAGTGAACACCCGCATTCTCGACGTGCTCGACGATGGCCGAAGCGATGACTTTTCCCCTGTCGGCCACAGCATCCATCTCGATCTCCTTGCCGTTCATGATGAATTTGGAGATGACGACCGGATGCTCCGGCGAGACAAGGGACGCCTTCCTCAGGTAACGGTCAAGGGTGGGTTCGTTGAAGACGATGCTCATGGCCGCGCCGCTTAAGACATAAGACGGCCGGATGAGAACCGGATAGCCGATCGCCCGGGCAAAGGCTCCGGCCTCAGCGAGTGACCGCAGTTCCCTCCATTCCGGCTGGTCAACGCCGATGTCATCCAGGAGCTTCGAGAATTTGAAACGGTTCTCGGCCCGGTCGATGTCCCTCGGCGACGTCCCCAGGACGCGAACCCCCGCCTGGAGGCACTTCATGGCAATGTTGTTGGGGATCTGGCCCCCCATCGACAGGAGGACGCCGCGCGGCTCCTCCTTCTCATAGATGTCGAGGATACGCTCGAAGCTCAGTTCGTCGAAATAGAGCCGGTCGCAGATGTCATAGTCCGTGGATACGGTCTCCGGGTTGTAATTGACCATGATCGTCGAACAGCCCATCTTCTTGAGGCTCTGGGCGGCGTTGACGCAGCACCAGTCGAACTCGACCGACGAGCCGATGCTGTAGGAGCCCGAGCCGAGGACCATGACCTTATTTTTTCCGGGGCGGAAGGCGACATCGTCCTCCTGGCCATTGTAAGTCAGGTAAAGATAATTCGTCTTGGCCGGATACTCGGCGGACAGAGTATCGATTTGTTTAACGCAGGGGACGATCCCGGCCTTTTTCCGGGCCCGGCGCACGGCCGCTTCGCTCGACCGGATAAGGAGGCCTATTTGCTTGTCCGAGAATCCCTTTTGCTTGGCCTCACGGAAAAGGTCCTCCGGGAGGGTCGCCAGGCGGTGGGTGCGGAGCTTCGCCCCCAGGTCGACGACAGATTCGATCTTGCGAAGGAACCACTTGTCGATCCGGGTCAGCTCGTGGATCCTTCCTACGGACCATCCCTTGCCGAGGGCCTCGGCGATTCCGAAGAGCCGCTCGTCGGTCGGCTGACGGAGTTCCTTCTCCAGGTTCTCGAAGGAGTAGTTGGCGTTGGCGACGAGGCCGTACATCCCGATCTGGAGCATACGGGCGGCTTTCTGAATGGCCTCCTCGAACGACCGGCCGAAGGCCATGACCTCGCCCACCGACTTCATCTCCGAGCCGATCTTTTT
>CAZJBD010000123.1:0-7682 GCA_964544265.1 uncultured Eubacteriales bacterium | reverse complement strand
ACGGGACCTCATTATTATCAAGAGATCTTTGCCGACCCCAATGTCTTCGACCGCGTCTACCAGATGGCTCCTATGATGATGGTGACGGATGACGGCGGAAAGACGTTCCGCCGGGTCGGAGAGAGAAACAAGCACGTCGATAACCACGCCCTGGCCTTCTTCCCCGGCGATCCGAATCATTTGCTCGACGGATGCGACGGCGGCGTTTATGAAAGCCACGATCAGGGCAAGACGTGGAGGTTTTTCGAAAACCTTCCGGTCACCCAAATTTACAAACTCGCCCTGGATAACGCCCTTCCCTTCTACAATATTCACGGTGGTACACAAGATAACGGCAGCCAGCTCGGCCCCTCCCGAACGCTCAACGCCAACGGAATCAGCAACTTCGATTGGACAATCACCTTCGGGGCCGACGGGTATGCGTGCGCCATCGACCCCGGCGACCCGAATACGGTTTACGTCGAAATGCAGGAGGGCAATCTCTTCCGCTTCGACCGGAAGAGTACAGAACTGGTTTATATCAGCCCTAAACCGGAGCCCGGTGAACCGCCTCTTCGATTCAACTGGGACTCCCCCGTCCATATCAGCTCCCACGACCGGGCGCGCATTTATTACGCCTCGCAGTATCTTTGGAGAAGCGATGACCGGGGCGACTCCTGGACCAAGATCAGCCCTGAACTGACTCGCGATATTTTCCGCCTGGACCAGAAGATCATGGGCAAAACCTGGAGCGCGGACGCCTTGTGGGACCACGGCGCCATGTCTCAATTCAGCTCGATCACCTCGATCAGCGAGTCCCCGGTCCAGAAAGACCTCATCTATGTGGGTACCGATGACGGCCTCATCCAGGTGACAGAAGACGGCGGAAAGAGCTGGCGGAAGATAGACAAGATTCCGGGCGTCCCTGACTTCTTCTTCGTCAATCGGATCAAGGCCTCGAAACACGAGGCCGATACCGTCTTCGCCGCCGTGGATTGCCACAAGACCGGAGATTACAGGCCGTTCCTCCTAATGAGTGTCGACCGCGGCCGGACCTGGACGAATATCGCGGCCGACATCCCCGAACGAACCTTAGTCTGGTCGGTCGCCCAGGACCGCTTCCTCAAGGACCTCCTTTTCGCGGGGACCGAATTCGGCATCTACGCGACGACGGACGGAGGCAAGCACTGGGTCAAGCTCGCCGGCGGCCTGCCCACGATTTCCTTCCGGGACATCGAAGTTCATGACCGGGAAGGCGATCTCGTAGGTGCTTCATTCGGACGGGGCTTCTTTATCCTCGACGATTACTCGCCTCTAAGACGGATCAGCGAGCAGGCGCTGAACGAAGAAGCGATCCTGTTCCCCGTAAAGAAAACCCTGATGTTTATCCCGCTCCGGCCGCTGGACACGAGCGGGAAAGGCTGCCTGGGCGAGACGTTTTATGTGGCGCCTAATCCGCCCTTTGGCGCTGTGTTCACCTATTACCTGAAGGATTCATTGAAGAGCGGAGCCGAGGCCCGGCGCGAGATGGAGAAAGAACTCGACAAGGCCGGAAAGCCCGTTTCCTTCCCCGGCTGGGACAAGCTCCGGAAAGAGGAGACCGAGGACAAGCCCGAGATCGTCCTGACCGTTACCGACGAGACGGGCCAGGTCGTCCGCCGGATCACGGGCCCCGGCAGCAAAGGCATTCACAGAATCACCTGGGACCTGCGCTATCCGGCCGTTGAACCGACAGAGCTCGAGCCGAGGGAAATGGACGAGTGGGATGAAAACCCCCAAGGGCCGCTTGTCGTTCCGGGGACCTTCTCCGTGTCGCTGGCCAAGAAATTGGACGGAGTCCTGACGCCGCTCGGAAAACCGGAGACTTTCAAGGTTGAATCCCTGGTCCTGGCCAGCTTGGTGGATACGGATCGCGGCGCCCTCCTCGCCTTTCAGAAGAAAGCCGGCGAACTCCAGAGGGCGATGATGGGCGCGGCCGCAGCCGCCGAGGAAGCATCTAAAAACCTAAAATTTATGAAGAAGGCCCTGATGGAAACGCCCAACGCCGACCCGAAACTCGCGGAAAGAATCAAAGGCCTGGAGATGCGGCTGCAGGAAGCGATGAGGGCGCTCTATGGCGACCGAACGAAGCAACGGCGATCCGAACCCTCCGCGCCCTCCCTTATGGAAAGGGTCAATGTCCAACTTTCGACGACGAGCCCAATCACCAAAACTGCCAGGCGCGGCTATGAGATTGCGGCGGATTCGTTCGGGAACTTTTTAGAAGATCTGCGGGCTCTTATCGAGGTCGATCTGAAGAAGCTTGGGGACGAGATGGAAGCCGCCGGGGCGCCCTGGACACCCGGCCGCGGCATCCCGGTTTGGAAAAAATAATTAATTCAGGCCGGCGGTCTCACCGCCGTCGATGCAGATCTCCGCGCCGGTGATATAAGCCGCTTCGGACGAGGCGAGAAAAGCGAACAGGGCCGCGATCTCGGCGGGGTCGGCATGGCGTTTCATCGGAATTTTACGATTCACGGCTTCGAGCATTTCCGGGGTATATTCGGCCTTCTGCATCTCGGTCAGAACATATCCCGGGCAGACGGCATTGACCCTAATCGCCGGCGCCAATTCCAAGGCCATGGTCTTGGCGAGCAAGATAACACCGGCTTTGGAGGCATTATAATCTGCATAGAAAGGATGCCCTTCGGTCCCATTCGTCGAAGCCGTCATGAGCACGACGCCTGATCCTCGAGCTTTCATCTGTCGGACGGCTTCCCGAGCACAATAGAACACCCCGTCTAGGTTCGTGCGGAGGACCCGCGCCCATTGTTCATCGGGAATCTCCACTAAATCCTTCCGGATACTGATTCCAGCGTTTGCTATGAGGACATCAATCCCTCCGAAAATCCCATCGGTCTCACGGAAGGCCCTCGCAACCTGCGCCGGATCGCTCACATCGGCTTGAACGACCCCTTCGATCCTCCGGTTTTTCCGAGCGACCGCCGAAAGCGCCTTCCGATCGATGTCCAGAACGACGACCCGCGAGCCTTCATCGACGAAACGCTGGGCCGTCGCCAGGCCGATGCCTCTGGCGCCCCCGGTGATCATGATCCTTTTCCCCGCCAGGTCCTTATACATCGTTATGCGTCCTCCTCGCGTTGCGTTTGCCATAGTATCAATCCCTGGGCAAGGGATGTCAAATTTGGGACGAATTCTATTAGGCAACAAAATCAAAGATTGCTCCGTCTAACGGGTTGAAATGGAGATATAATTCGGGCATGGAGCCGATGGACGAAGGGCAGGTCATCGAGATGTGCAAGCGGGGCGATCTTTCGGCCTATCGCGCGCTCTACGATCGCTATGAGCAGCCTCTCCTCCGTACGGCCTGCCGGATGCTCGGCCGCCAGGAGGACGCCGAAGACGCGGTCCAGGACGCGTTTCTTCGCCTGTATCGAGGGATCGACGGCTTCAGGAGCGGAGCGCGGTTCAGCACGTATCTTTTCCGGATCTTGATGAATGCCTGCTTTGATATGCTCAGGAAAAAGAAGGGCGCCGTTTTCGATGACTTCGATATCGAAAGGCTGCCCCTCCATTCGTCCCATGAGGACAAGCATGCCCTGGCCGAAGCCGTCGGCGCGCTTCCCCCTCAGATGAAGTCGTGCTTCGTCCTCTTTGCCATCGAGGAGTTCAAGTACGAGGAGATCGCGGGGATCCTGAACATCAGTGAGGGCAGTGTGAAGGCCAACATCCACCGGGCCCGTAAGAAGCTCCGGGAGTGGCTAGGTCCCCTCCCGGATGGAGGCATGCGATGAACTGCAAAAAATACGATGCCTACAGGCTGGGAAAAATGAACGAGGCGGAATTCCGCAGCCATGCCGAAGGCTGCGCATCCTGCAAAAGGCAGGCCGATGCGGACGAGCGGATTATGGCAGAGCTCGGTTATCTGAAACGGCCCCTCTCCGCCCCCAACCTCTGGGCCAGGATCGAAGAAGACCTTAAGAAAGAGCAGGATATCAAGAGGCGCGACAAACTCCATGTCTACGCTCGGCCCGGTCGCTCAAAGCTCATCGCCTGGCTCCGAAAGAGAAGCTTTATCCTCGTCCCCGCCGCCCTGGTCGCGGTCGGAATCGGACTCGGCCTCTTCTTCGAGTTGAGACACCGTACCCCGGCATCAGGCCTCTTGGCTAAGGAAGCCCTCCGGAAGGTCGAACTCACCGAGCGCGAATACATCCGGGCCATCGATGACCTCGAGAAGAAAGCCAGACCCAAGATGGCCAGCCTGGATCCAGGGATGATGTCCCTTTACCGCGATAAGCTCGAGGCCATCGACTCCCAGATCGCGCGCTGCCGGGAGGCGCTCGGCGTCAATTCCGCCAACGCGCACATCCGGCGCTACATGTTGGCGGCGCTGCAAACCAAACAACAAACATTGGCCGAACTATTGACCTATGAATAAATTCAAGCATTTGGAGAAACCCATGAAAAAAAAGACCCGTTTTAACGCATTCGCGATGCCCGCGGTGTTGGCTTTCGCCCTTTGCCTCCAGGCATCGCCGGCGAAAATAACCATCGTTTTTTCAGGCAAGGCGGGGTTCACCCCGTCACGCGATTTCAAGGCGACCATCGCCTCCTCCCCAGGCAGCGTCCTTCGCATAGACCGGACACAGGCTGATCTGACCATCACGGCCTGGGACAGGAACGAGGTCTCTGTCGACGCCAGGATCGAAGTCGGCGATTCCGACCAAGAGTTTCTAACGGAGTTCCTGGCGAGCTGCAAGCTCAGCCTCGCGCCCGACACGGGGGGATACCTCCTCAGGCTGGAAACGCCGATGGACAAGGACAGAAGGGACAACGTCTGGAACCTGCCACGCCGGATCCAGAACGCCATCCGCTCCGGTATCTGGAAGTTCTCGTTTTCCGCCAGGTTGGACATCCGCGTCCCGGCGGAGTTCGCCCTCGCGATCGAGAATAGCTTCGGCGATGTCCTTGTCCGGGGCGTTTCTGGAAAGCACGACATCCGCAATGAGTCGGGAAAGGTCCAGGTCGAAAACAGCGGCGGCGACCTCCGCCTCAGGACGAGCTTTGCCCCGGCTGCGGTTACGGACTTTAAAGGCGTCGTAGACGTCGACAACTCGAGCGGCGAGGTCGGCCTGAAAAACATCTCGGGGCGGGCCGAGGTCCGGAACAGCTTTAAAACCGTGACCTTCAGCAAGATCGGCGGACCGATCACGGTCACCTCCGAGAGCTCGGATGTGCTGGGAAGCGAGGTAGCCGGAGACTGCCATATCACTTCCTCCTTTAAGACAATCGACGTCCGCGGGGTTCAGGGAATGCTTACAGTTATCGGGGAAAGTTCTCAAGTGACCGTGGACGATGTGAAAAAAGACGTTGCCGTCGACGCCAGTTTCAAGCCGGTCCGAGTGACGAACGTCCAGGCCCCCTTGAGGGTTACAGCGGAGTCCTGCCCGGTAGAGGCCATAAACATCGGCGGCGACGTCCGGATCAAAAGCTCGTTCCAACAGATCACGGCCGCAGGCGTGCGGGGGTCTGTGACGGTGGACGGGGAATCCTGCGCGGTATCCGTCCGGGACATCGACGGGAACGCGACGATCGCTTCGTCGTTCAAGGACGTCGATGCGGCCAATATCGGCGGAGTGCTTGACGTTCGCTCCGGTTCGGCCAAGGTAACGGCCGTGAACATCAAAAAAGGAACCTCCATCGTCTCCTCGTTCAACTCCATTGAGGTTCGTGAGGCGGGAGGCGACGTCCGCGTCGACGGCGACTCCTCAAGCGTCCTGGTCGATGGCGTCGAAGGAAACGTCGACGTCAAGAACTCATTTAAATACGTGACCCTGAAGCGGACCCAGGGCTCGATCAAGGTCGTCGGTGACTCGAGCGGGGTTGAGGTTGATCAGATCAAGAAACTCCCGGCGGGAAGCACCGTGGACATCCGGACCTCATTCAAGCCCATTCAAATCATCTTGCCCGCGGTCGCCGACCTGACCATCCGGGCAAAAACGGAATTCGGCAAGATTGTCTCGGACCTCCCCGTCTTCCTGGGTGAGGAAGGCGGAAAATCCGTCAGGATCGAGTCCGGCAAGGGTGGCGTGACCGTGACCCTCGAAACGTCGAGCAATATCACCATCAAAAAGGAACAGCCATAAATCCAATCATCGTGAACGGCAACGTCAGCAGACGAGATCCAGGGCCTTCGGAAGGACGTTGAAGACGATCCTTTCGAAGGCCTGGGGCGACTCCACGCCTCCGATGATCTCGCCATCGGTCTGAACCTCGAACGGCGTTTCCGAAGAGACTTCAAATCCCGAAGACCGCAAGAACCGGACCTCTTTCATTTTCCCATGGCACCCCTTCCCAGCCAGCCGCGCGATCCGGGCCAGACGGCCGAAGGAGCAGGCGCCAATGAGACAAGCATCCAGAGCCCCGTCATCAGGCAGGGCATCGGGCGCGATCATCTTCCTCGTCGCCCAAAAGCGGATGTTGCTGAAGACGGCCGCAATGAACTGGCCGCGAATGGTTCCGGCTTCGGAGTCCATCGTCAGCGACAACGGCAAAATCCCTGAGCCGTAGGACCTGATGATCCCTAGAACGCCGGCAAGAGTTTGCCTTCTACCGAGAGCCGGTTTCCGCCGGGCCAAACGATCCACATATCTGTTGACCTGGACCCCTAGCCCTATATTGGCCTGACCAAGATAATAACGAAGCGTCTCACTCCCCCGAGCGATCTGCCCCAAATCCACCCGCCTGGTCCGCCCTCTCTTCAGGGCCCGGCAGGCCTTCTCCAGAGAATCCACGCCGAATTCCCTGTCGATGTCATTGGAGGAACCAACGCCGATCATCCCGAACCTCGTGGCAGCGCCGACCTTGACGATCTCATTAATAATCAAGTGGAAGGTGGAATCGCCGCCTGCGCCGACGACGGTCGCATAAGCCAAGGCCTGCTCACGGGCCAGCGCCTTAAGCTCCCCCTCGCTCCCGGTCACGAAAAGGTCATAGGGGACGTCATATGTCCGGAGGCACGCCTCGACCTTGTTCTTCATATCAATGGCTTTGCCCCTTCCCGCTGAAGGGTTGAACAGGATGGCGGCCCTTTCCATCGTCACCGGATCTTCCTAGCCTTCTGTTCGAAATCCTGCTGCCAGAGGACGAGGCCGTTTACGGCGCCGTTATCGTCCCGGCGGAACTGGATCCGGATGTATGGGTCGATCGAGAAGAACACGGTCTGGCTTTCCACATAAAATTTTGTCCGGGCTTGGCCGGTCGGCTGAATGACCAGGTAATAGTCCTCGAAACTTACGTCAAGATGGTAATCGGGCGAGACCTCATAGAGGCCGACATAATCCTGGTAGGCCGAAGGATCGAGCCTGAACAGGGTTTTCTCCTCGGACTTGAACAGGCCCCAGCCGTAGGCGGCAGAGACGGCCCGGAGGATCTCTTCCGTAAGCAAACCTCCGTTATCACTGTTCGTCATGATGACGACGCCTTGTCCCCTTCCTGGGAAAACGATCGCAAGGCTAAAATAGCCGCATGTCTGCCCCCGGACGTTGAAGTTGGCATCGTCCCCTGTCCCCTCGATCGTGAATCCGAAACTCTGGTTCCCCGCCTGCGGGGTCAGCATCGTTCGGGCCGCCTCGGGGGGAAGGATTTTAGAGGACCTTCCCATGGCTTCTCCCAGGATTTCGACAAGAAAACCGGCATAATCG